>JBFRWF010000280.1:0-2810 GCA_051439465.1 Xenococcaceae cyanobacterium
CACCCAGATATGGAAGCTTGGCAATGGCACTAGGATCTGCATCCGGACTAAGGGTATCCAGTTCCTCGAGCAGTTTCTCCCGTACCTCCGGAAGATGATGAGTCCAGTAAAACGCCCAAGCTAAAGCCGAGGCGGTGGTTTCGTGTCCGGCAAACAGCAGCGTCATTAATTCATCGCGCAACTCTGCCTCCGCCATCGGTTGACCCGATTCGTCACGCGCCGACATCATTAAGCTGAGGATATCTTCGCCAGGAGGTTGAGTCCGCCGCTGATTAATTTCGGCAGTAAGAAGAGCATCAATGTGCTGTTTTGTGTGCAGAAAACGCCCCCAGGGACTCCACGGACCTAAATCTTGTTGGAGAAAGCGTAAAAAAAGCAAACTGGAACGCCAAGGAGAGTTAAAAGAATCGAGCAAGGAACTCAGAAGTTTCCTGAGCTGCTCGTATTGCTCTCCTTCATCCAACCCAAAAACGGCGCGTAAGATAACTCCCAGGGAGATTTGTTGAGTAGAGGAACGAATGTAGAAGGGTTTGCCAATTTCCCACTGACCAATCACTTGCTTAGTAAGATCGCAGATAAGCTGACCATAGGCTCGCATCCGTTCGCCGTGAAAAGGAGGCATCAACAACCGTCGCTGACGCTGATGGGGAAGTCCATCAAGCTGGATCAGAGAGTTTTCTCCCAGCAAAGGTCGTAAGATCCAATTACTCGTCCCCGTATCAAATAGATTGGGATCGGCGGTAAAGACCGCTTGAATTGTCTGGGGATGGCTTAAAGCTACGATTGGGGGAAATCCCAGACTTCGTATGGTAAAAAGATCGCCATAGCGATCGCGTGCGGCTTCCAGATATTCCATTGGACGAAAAATTCCCTGCATGACCTGGAGCAATGGTGGAGTTTTTGGTCCGTCAGGCAGCTTCGTGGCAGTTTTTGTCGAGTTTTGAATGAGTGTGGTCATGGTCAATGCTCCTATGACATGATGTTAATTTTTCTTAATATTTACTACATTCATCGCTGTAGAATCCCCGACTAGACAAAATCTATTTTGAGATCGCTTTGAGCCATCCAGGCTTCAAACTTCTGCTCAAAGAGCCGATTTTGCGCTGTGGTGAAATAATTCATCCAATCTCCAACTTTTCCCTTCCTGATGAAGGGGGAAATCTCATGACCCATTGCCCACACTTGGCTGTAATTCACATCCCTGTTGGCTTTCATGCTGGTGAAAGAGGATTCCTCAACGACTTTTTCTATGGCATCAACAGTAAGTTTCTTCCCGAGAAAAGTTGCGATCTTTTCTATATGTGCTTTTAGCTCTTTAACCAAAGCCTCATAATGAACGAAAAGAATGTTTGGGCGTGACTTGCTCATTTCCCACCAGTAGATGGCATGCTTGTGCCAGGGACCATACAGAAGGTTTCCTGGTAAGAATAACTCAGTAATGAACTCATCCCATGGCACATAGGGGAGAAGTCGGTAAGCCCGATGCATGTGGAAATAAGACACTGCTACATCTTTGGGGTTGCGAACGATATAGACGATCTTGGCTTTTTGGAGCATAGCAGGTGGCACCAAGGAGCCATACACATGAGTTTTCATAAAACGTTGAGATGAACGAGCTTCCAGGAGCTTGTATCCCCAGTCACACTCAGGGTCTTCTTTCCCTTCTAGCCAGGGAACCCGCAGGTATAGGGGTTGACCTTTGACTTTCTCAGAATTATCACCATTCATCAAAAGAGACACAATATTCTGCATCCAGGTCGTACCGGACTTGGGATGAGAAGCTACCACGATATCTCCATCGAGAAAAGTAAACTCCTTGTGAATTGTTTCCAGATTCTCGGCAAGAGCAGATGAAATTAGAGTGGTGTCCTTATATCTGACCAGACGGTTCAACCACTCTCTCCAATCTGTAGGCTTGCTCGAGGAATTATCTTGGTCTACACTTGACATTTCAAACCTGATTGATAAATAACTCTACTTTCCAAAAACTTCACCAGAGCTGAGTCTTCTACCAAGGGTGGCATCTTAAACTGGGTCTCAGAAGCCCCTTTTAAAAGAATTTGGTTTTTTAGACTCTCAAAAGTGCCATTTTTCACCAACTTCAATTCCAGTGACCCAATAATATTAGCTTGTCTCAACTCCAAATAACACCTATTCAAGTCATAAATAACTCGTTCCATTCTTGGCAGCTAATGCCGTTTTATGCTGCCAATTTTGTGACTTAAAGGATAAGTTTGCCGAAATTAAAGTAAAAGCTTGCCACCCCTACCTGGATGGAATGACCATTTTTTCGTTATGGGTAATCTGAGTGCGAGCGCACTCAATCACACTCCGACTCTTCTACTATCTTAGGTTCACGCTGCGGCAAACTTATGCTTTAAAAAACGGCAATCTTTTCCTTTTGCCTTGTCCTCACAGTTAACTTTAATTGTGTCCAGACTACTATTTAACTGTTAAATAGTTGAGATGTTGAACTCAGGTAAGAAAATTTGGCATGCTTAACGCATACCTGTCATAACCATCCGTACTCCTCCAGAGGGGGTAAAGGTAACACCACGGCGCACAGGTCGAACAGGACGGTTATCTGTCAGCGTCAGTTGCACTTGGGATAAGACGGTTGCCAGTACCAGTTTCATTTCAAACAAGGCAAAGGCATACCCAAGACAGCGACGGTGACCACCACCAAAGGGGAGATATTCATAGGGAGAAAATTGACGCTCCAGAAAACGCTCCGGTTGGAAACGCTTTGGTTCCGGATATAAATCCTGGCGATGGTGAGTTAAATAAATACAGGGAGCTAATACTGTACC
>JBFRWF010000281.1:0-9055 GCA_051439465.1 Xenococcaceae cyanobacterium
AGCTGAAAGTCTGTTCAATCGGACAGATTTATGGTCAAAAATATCGGTCTGCTCTCATGTACTAGACCGATATTCAATGAAATTTCTATCCGTTTATCAAGACCGATTACAAGAATCTTTAACCGAGGTTGAATTCCAGAAGTTGAAGGAGCCTTACGGGGCATGATGATTGCCCTCCCCCCATCTGAGTGGCAAGATTTTGGGCAAATGAGCCTCACGCAACTGTCGTCTCTTCTTCAAGACTGGGCACGCAAGTGTCAAGCTCGAAGCCCAGCCCACACTTACCCGAAGCGTGAAGTGTAGGAGCGTCACTTTACCAGGAAAAAATATTGAGGGTATTGCTTAGCAAACAGAGCGGACAAATATAAAAT
The DNA here is from genome assembly GCA_051439465.1 of Xenococcaceae cyanobacterium. GTDB lineage: Bacteria > Cyanobacteriota > Cyanobacteriia > Cyanobacteriales > JBFRWF01 > JBFRWF01. The sequence goes on from JBFRWF010000281.1 coordinate 372, forward strand.
GATAGCAAAACCCAGGGTAGCCCAAGCCCATGCCTCTTTCTGCCAGGGCAATTCAAAATATTTCTCTATCAAATACAAGAAAAAGAAGGTTCCACCAATTCTTTGGAGCAGCAGGATGTTCCATACCGAACCCACATACAGCGCCAAAACTCCCGAGACGATAGTCAGAACTTGCAATCCTATGTAGCGGTTGAGATTAAAGGGCATATCATACCATTTAGTTGAGACAATTAAAGTGCCAATGAAATAGACAAAGGAACCCATAAAGAGCACGCCTGTAGAAAAAATTCCTATATAGGGCAGTTCAACTTCCGTAATTTGCACGCAGACATAGAAAACCAGTAATAACAAAGAAGCAGACATTGCTCTGGGAATCACTTCTTTGTTACTGAAACCGATGGCATAACACAGAGGCATGACAATAACCGAGAAGCCAAGGAAGGCTTCAAGAGCAATAACTGCCATGAAACCAATCAGCGAACTTTGGTAGACAACGGCAGTTACAGACCAAAATATAAACAGAATAAAGATATTGAGAGAATAGGGATTGATGCGAGGTTTCGAGTCCTCGGAAAAGTAAACCTTGGCTAAAGCCTTCTCGTGAAGTTTATTGGTTAATCCGAGAGCCCCGATTAAACCCAGGCAACCTGGCAGGGCAATAAATTCATCTATCCCTTTGGCAAACCAATGCCCCCCGACAATAAAGACTAAACAAGCCCAGTAAATCAAAATTTCATATACAAAAGCAGGAATTAGTTTGAGTATTGGAATTAAATATAACCACGTAAGCCAAGCGAGAGCGATCGCAAGTAAGATGGCAGCTAGGGTCCAAACGATATTCACAAATGTAAAAAAGCCGCTTATATTTCGCACCCCCGGTTGTTCACCAGGTTTACTAATTTCATAACTGTCAGTTAGAATAACAAGCTGCTCTAAGTCAACCCTTTCTCCCAGCACTAATTGGGATTTCTCTAAATAACGCTCCCTTTCAATATCAGCCTGCTTTTCTGAAAGGATTCCTCGTTGCTGAAGTTCATCAATCGTGGCAATACTATGTCTAATTTCAATTAATTCTTGAATTTGTTCTTTGCCCAAATGCTCGAAACTATTTTGAGCCAGACTGACTCCGGGAATGAAAACCCAAAATAAAATAGTCAGAGTTATTATCAAACCATATAACTTGCCCATCATATTTTCCTCTGGGTAATAGCAAAAAGCGCTCTCCCGAAGAAGAGCGCTTTTTATTGATTGTAGAGACTTTCCGCCGGAACGTCTCTACCTAGTTATACCTAGTTAACTCTTACCCATTGATTTGAGGAGCAGTCAAAGCCAGAGGAGCTGGCTCGGAGCTAGCCAAATCTAAGGGGAAGTTGTGAGCATTGCGCTCGTGCATCACTTCAAAACCGAGGTTGGCACGATTCAATACATCAGCCCAGGTGTTGATCACGCGACCTTGAGAATCGAGGATAGACTGGTTGAAGTTGAAGCCATTCAGGTTAAATGCCATGGTGCTAATACCCATAGCAGTGAACCAGATGCCAACTACCGGCCAAGCACCCAAGAAGAAGTGCAGAGAACGGCTATTGTTGAAGGAGGCATATTGGAAGATGAGACGACCAAAGTAGCCGTGAGCGGCGACGATGTTGTAAGTCTCTTCTTCTTGGCCGAATTTGTAGCCGTAGTTCTGAGATTCGTTTTCCGTGGTCTCGCGTACCAAGCTCGAGGTTACCAAAGAACCGTGCATGGCGGAGAACAGAGAACCACCAAACACGCCAGCCACACCGAGCATGTGGAAGGGGTGCATCAGGATGTTGTGCTCAGCTTGGAACACGAGCATGAAGTTGAAGGTACCACTGATTCCCAGAGGCATTCCATCAGAGAAGGAACCTTGTCCGATGGGGTAGATGAGGAAGACTGCGGTAGCAGCAGAAACAGGTGCGCTGTAAGCTACGCAGATCCAGGGACGCATTCCCAAGCGGTAGCTCAACTCCCACTGACGACCGAGGTAACAGAAGACGCCGATCAAGAAGTGGAAGACAACCAACTGGTAGGGACCGCCGTTGTAGAGCCACTCATCGAGAGAAGCTGCTTCCCAGATGGGGTAAAAGTGCAGACCGATAGCGTTGGAAGAAGGAACAACAGCACCGGAGATGATGTTGTTGCCATAGAGCAAGGAGCCAGCAACAGGCTCGCGGATGCCATCGATGTCCACGGGGGGAGCAGCGATGAAGGCGATGATGAAGCAGGTAGTGGCAGTCAGCAGGGTGGGAATCATAAGAACGCCGAACCAGCCGACATAGAGGCGGTTATTGGTGCTGGTGACCCACTGGCAGAACCGCTCCCATAAACTGCTTTCGCGTGTTTGTAAGGTGGTTGTCATTGGTTAAAGATTATTCCGGTGTGTGATTAATCTGGCAAGTTTTACCTTGCATTATGTTCAAGTATATTTACATCTCTTCTAATTGTCTATATTTTTTTGTTAATTTATATTAAATAATATTTAATAATATTTACTTTTATTAAGTAATTTGCATTTATGTTAACTCAATCCCCCTCTTCAGAGTCCCTTCTCTAACTCAAATGTAAAAAATCTAGGCTTGTAAGCCTCATCCTTACCCATAAGTCCTGAAACCCTTGTGGAGAGGGGGATTCAAAATTCAAAACAATCTCGTAAATATGCAACACAAAAAAATAAGTCATATGGCTGTTTTTTTGATACCAATTTCCGTAGTAATTTAATCTGTATGTAGTTACCTACGAGGCTGTTTGTAAAGAAAAAACGGCTATCCACTTAAGCCGGGACAGTTCATATATGTTTTGATTTGCCACGACTCATTTAGGACTACTATATTCCCCATTACCTATTTCCCCTTACCTATTCCCCATTACCTATTCCCTATTCCCTATTCCCTAATTCCCTGTTCCCTGTTCTCTGTTCCCTGTTCCCTGTTCCCTGATCCGAAGTTCCCTAGTGTCCCGCCTTAAGTTGGTAGCCGAAAAAACTAAAGTCTTTTACCTATTATCGCGGTAACTCAAATGACAACAACCTCAATATTCAAGACAGTCAGCTCCCGCAACCGCATAGAAGATGAGAATTCTGTTGATAGAAGATGATGAACGGCTCAGCGTTATACTTGCCAATACCTTGAGCAAGCAGAATTACATTGTTGATGTAGCCAAAAACAGTCAAGAAGCTTTAGAATTCCTAGACATCTTATCCTATGATTTGCTGCTACTAGACGTTGTTCTGCCTGGGATGGATGGCATTACTTTCTGTCGGCAGTTACGCTGCCTTGGCTTCAAGATACCGATTCTATTACTAACAGCGCGGGATGCTAGTACCGATAAAGTAAAAGGTCTGGATGCTGGCGCAGATGACTACCTGATCAAACCTTTTGACTTTCCGGAGTTATTGGCTCGGCTTCGAGCTTTACTACGACGGGGAAATTTTCCTATTATCTCGAAGCTACAGTGGGGCGACTTATGTCTCATACCCAGTACTGGTGAAGTTACCTATCGCAACCAACCTTTGCAGCTTACCCCCACAGAATATAATCTTTTGGAGCTTTTTCTACGTAATAGTCGTAAGGTGTTTAGCTATGATGACCTGATCGAACACCTGTGGCCTTTGGAACCCATACCCAGTGAAAGCACAATCAGGTCCCACATTAAAGGGTTGCGCAAGAAGCTAAAAGTAGCTGGGGCAAGTGCTGATTTAATTGAGACTGTTTATGGTAGGGGTTATCGCCTCAAGGCTAGAAAAAGAGCAGAGGAGCAGAAGCGCAGAGGAGCAGGGGAGAATTCTCAATCCAAAATCCCAAATTCCAAATCCCAAATCGAGAGGGAGCAAAAGACCTTAGCCGCTATGCGTCAAAGTTGGGAACAGTTTAGAGAAAGCGTTTTTGAGGATGTAGCTTTCTTAGAGAAGGTTGCCACAGATGCACAGACGTTGAAAAGCACTTCTGGGCTACAAGCAATCAGAACAGCCCATAATCTGGTAGGATTATTGGGCAGCTTGGGCTTAGCTGAAGGAGCCAGGATTTCTCGTGAAATTGAGAATTTGTTACAATCTCAATCCCTAAAAGGGATTCAGGAACGGATAGAGATACTGCGTCGGGTGTTGATTTCATTTGAATCTCCCCCAAAACAAATAAGCCAGCCACCCTCTTCTCATAAACAATCTCCGAAAAATCCCCCTCTATTGTTAATCATTGATGAAGATATAGAACTGACTGAACAGTTGCGCCAACTAGCGCTGCATTGGGAAATCCAAGTTGAGGTAGCTACCAGCCTATCTGTAGGTAGAAAACAAATTCAAAGCAACCGGCCCGATGCAATCATTTTAGACCTCTGCGTTCCGAATGAAACTGAAGATGGTCTGAGCCTGCTAGCAGAATTAAATACCCAGACTCCCCCAATACCTGTCTTAGTACTAACGGAACGGGGAGAGTTAAACCATCGCCTGCAAGCTTCAAAAGCTCAAGCTGTGGCTTTTTTGCAAAAACCCTACTCTCCAGAGAAGGTGCTGGCAATGGTCAATCAAACTCTACAAAAGTCTCGCCCCATACCAGGGAAAATCCTGGTAGTGGACGATGACCCTAAATTTCTGTCTCTGCTGCGGACTAGACTGGAGTTAGAGGAACTGGAAGTCACAACTCTAAGCGATCCTATTCTGTTCTGGGAAACCCTGGAAACCATCTCGCCCGATGTGCTAATTCTGGATCTGCAAATGCCTGATTTAGATGGTCTTGAGCTGTGCCGGGTAGTACGCAATGACCCCCGCTGGCATGACCTACCAATTCTGTTTCTCTCGGCTTACATCGATGAGTTGAATTTACAGCGATTTGTTGCTGCTGGTGCTGATGACTTTGTCAGTAAGTCGGCATTAGATTTAGAATTACGCCCTCGTATTTTCAGTCATTTACAGCGAGTCCGGCGTCTGCGACAAATGCCTAAAATCAGAAGTCATTAGTCATTGGGTTAGTGTGGGTAGTTCACTATTTTCTTTTTTGGGAGTATGTCAAAAAGCCGCAATGCTGAGTTACAGCAGGTGAATGAACGACTTCAAGCTGAGATTAGCAATCGCCAACGGACAGAAGAGGCACTGCGAGAAAGTGAAGAGCGACTGCGCGTAGCCTTGAATGCTGCCCCCATGGGCATCTGGGACTGGAACATCCTGACTGGCCAAGTTACCTGCTCTGCCAATATGGAAGAGCTTTTTGGGCTTGCCCCAGGGGAGTTCGATGGCACCTATGAAACCTTTGTTGCCAGTCTGCACCCGGAAGACCGCGATCGCGTCCTCCAGGCCATAGAACGTGCTGTCAATGAGGGGGAAGACTACGACATCGAGTTCCGCGTTGTCTGGCCCAACGGCAAGATTCGCTGGGCACTTTCCCAAGGTAGGGTCTTTTACGACGAAATGGGCAGACCAGTCCGCATGGCTGGGATAGACCTGGACATCACCAAGCGCAAGCAGGCAGAAGAGGCCCTACAGCAGAGTGAAGAGAAGTTCCGCCAGTTGGCAGAGCAGATCCGGGATGTATTTTGGATCTACGACACCATTAGAGAACAGTATCTCTACATCAGTCCGGCTTATGAGAGAGTTTGGGGTCGCACCTCTGATAGCTTGTACGCAAAGATTACCTCTTTGCTAGATACCGTCCATCCAGAAGACCAGGAAAGGGTGAGCACTGCCATAGACACAGAGAAGCAAGGAGAAAATATAGACATCGAATATCGGATCCTGCAGCCTAGTGGGGAAGTGCGCTGGATTCACGCTCGCTCCTTTCCCATTCGCAACTCCTCAGACCAAATCTATCGCCTTGTTGGCATCGCAGAAGACATCAGCGATCGCAAGCAAGCAGAACTCGCTCTGGGACACCTCAACGAGCAACTAGAACTCAAAGTTCAGCAACGGACAGCTGAATTACAGCGGGGGAATGAACAACTTCAGGCTGAGAAAGCTTCCAGAATAAAACGGGACAAAATGCTGACCATATTTGATTCCGATCGCCAGAGGTTGAAACCCTTGATAGATAAAATGTCCCGCCTTAAGTTGGCTGCCTTGCAGGAGAGGGAGAAACGCTTCCGCATTCTCTTTGAGCAAGCAGCTGTTGGCATCGCTAGTTGTGATTTAGAAGGTCGGTTTATACAGGTCAACCAAAAGTTTTGTGACATTCTGGGGTACACCAGTGAAGAATTGCACGGGCGAACATTTATGGATATTACTCATCCTGATGACCGAGAAGCCGACACAGTCTTTGCGCAATCGCTCTTTGCCAATGAGATATCAAATTACTCTATAGAGAAGCGTTATCTCCACAAGCAAGATACTATCATCTGGGTGAATCTGACTGTATCGCTGTTGCGCAATGAGTTGGGTGAGCCGAAGCATTATATGTTAGTAGTTGAAGATATTAGCCCTCGCAAGGTCGCAGAAGCAGCACTAACCGAAAGCCAAATTCGTCTGAGGCTACTCAACAGCATCTCAACCCAAATTACCGCAGGGATGTCAGTTGAGCAAGTCATTGAATCCACAGTCAAACAGATTTGGGAGTCTGTTAAAACTCTGCGAGTCACCTACTCAACCATTGATCGGCAGGGTAAGCTCACTACCCTACATGAGATCGGACCACCAGGGATGGCCCCACTCAGGGGTTTAGAAGCAGACTTAACCGCCGCGCCTGAATATCTCAAGCTTTTACTTATGAACAAGTCCGTCATAGTTGAGGATGTTGCTCGTGAGGAGCGATTAGCACCTTTATCTTATGTGATATTCGCGGCTGAGACGGGAGCCATCCTTGGGGTGCCGTTGCAGCATTCAAAACAGTTGGTCGGCTTGTTGTGCTTTGACGCGCCAGAACGGCATAAATGGAGCAAGCACGAAATTATAACCCTAAGGGAGGTTGCCGACTACTTAACAGTTGCCATCCAGGAAGCCGATGCGCAACAGAAGCGCCAACAGGCAGAGGAGGAATTAAGGAAAACCAATGAGCAATTGCACAAAGAGATTGAGGAGCGCCAGCAGGCGGAAGCAGAGCTTGACCATATTTTCAATCTTTCCCTCGATATGCTTTGTATAGCAGGTATCGACGGCTATTTTAAGCGTCTGAACCCAGCGTTTGAAAGAACCCTTGGCTACACCAACGAGGAGCTGCTGGCAAGACCGTTCATCAACTTTGTTCATCCTGAAGATCGAGCTGCAACTATCGCCGAGATGCAGAAGCTTTCCACTGGTAAGCTCAGTATCGACTTTGAAAATCGCTATTGCTGTAAAGATGGTTCATATAAGTGGCTGGCATGGACAGCCTGTCCAGTTCTCCCAGAAGGTTTGCTATATGCGGTCGCCCGTGACATTACCGATCGCAAGAGGATAGAAGAAGAACTCAGAGCCAGTCAACTAAAATATAAAACTCTGTTTGAATTTCTCCCTATTGCAGTTTCTGTCACCGATGAAGTCGGAAATTTTATTGAAGCCAATCCAGCATCAGAAGAGATTTTAGGGAGATCAGTTGCCCAGCATATCCGAGGAAGCCTTAATAATTCTCAATGGCAAGCTATTGAACCTGATGGCACACCCATGCCAGCTTCAGGATTTGCCGGAGTCAGAGCCTTAACAGAAAACAGAATTATTAAAAATCAAGAATTGGGAATGGTTAAAGGGGATCGGGAGATTACTTGGCTCAGTGTAACAGCTGCACCAATTCCCCTCAAAGGATATGGAGCAGCGATCGCCTGGGTTGACATTACAGAGCGCAAAAAAGTAGAACAAATGAAAGACGAGTTTATTGCAGTCACTAGCCATGAACTTCGCACACCCCTCACTTCCCTGCTTGGTTCTCTGGGATTACTGTCAACTGGGCGACTTGGCACCCTCGACGAACAAGGTCAAGAGCTATTAGAATTTGCCTTATTAGACGCTCAACGCTTGGTGCGTTTAGTCAACGACATCCTCGATCTCAAGCGTCTGAAGTTTAGCAAAAAAGCTTTCAACTTCAAGGTTTGTCACGCAACTGACTTGATCGAGCAAGCGGTGAATACCATGCAGTCCACGACAGACGAAGCGGGGGTAACTCTATCAGTCGCTACCATTTCAGCATCCATGTGGGCAGACTCTGACCGGATAGTTCAAGTTTTGACTAACTTATTGAATAATGCCATTAAATTTTCTTCCCCAGGAAGTACAGTCTGGCTGAGTGCCGAACAGCAGGAAAATCAGGTGTTATTTCAAGTTAAAGATCAAGGACGAGGAATTCCAGCTGACAAACTCGAAACCATCTTTGAACCCTTTGTACAAGTAGATGCCTCAGATTCTCGCGCCTATGGAGGCACTGGTTTAGGTTTAGCCATCTGCCGCAGCATTGTACTTGCCCATAAGGGACGCATCTGGGTTGAGAGTACCCCTGGAGTTGGCAGCACTTTTTACGTGACGCTCCCACACTTCTCTAACGAGTAAATGTGGGCTTCTGGCACCGGGATAGGATGGCCAGAACTTCGTAGAGGTATTCTTAGTACTGGAGTTTAGACGCTTATCGCTATCCCACGACTGCTATGTCATACGTGAGTTCGATAGAATCAAAAAAGGGCAGGAGGTAGAGCAGATAAACCTTTTGGTTGCAAATCAAGACTTGGTTTTTGCGGCAAATAAGTGTAGGCAATTAATCCAGCCAACAGATTTACCATAA
>JBFRWF010000282.1:0-27048 GCA_051439465.1 Xenococcaceae cyanobacterium
AAACCCGGATTTGGCCCACTCTTACAACCTTTCAACCCCCTTCATTGTCTAAAATCTTGTAAGGTGGGCAGATTCGGTAGGAATACTTAAGCTAAACAGTAAAGTCTTTGCTCCTGCCCACCCTACGCTTACAGGATCGATGTAACCGAACATGATATGAGTCAATGCCGCTTCTAAAAACTCAGGACAAGTTGGTAACTTAGAGGCTCTGTTGCTTTAGAGACGATGACGAACTCGTAAAACCCTTTTTCTGGTAGTATTCCTGACCATTGAGGGATCCTTGAGTTTTGGAGAATTTTGACCTTGCCAGTGGGACTGTAAATCGAGAATAGGGTTTCTTGATCTGCTTCTAGCTTGACATCCATAAACTTAGAAGCACTCAAGCTAGCAATATAGACTTTACCTTCTCCTGGTTTGAGGGTACCATCGACCTGGATGCTAAAAGCATCTTGGGGAAAGACAATTCGCTCATAGGCTTCTCCCGATTGTAAGGCTTTTAGCTTGTCGAGGACGATCGCGTTCCATACCTGACCAATGGACTGGTCGATGAATCTCTGGTTTTCCTGTTCCGGAAAAAGGTGAAAGAACTCCGCATCTGCTAGATTGTAGAGAGCGCGGCTGCTGAGGTGCAACTGATTGGCTGCTTGCTTCCAGCGATCGCGCTGAGCTTGGTTATAGCTTCCCATCCCTTGACGAGCTTTGGGACTGAGGAAACTCAACTTTTCCAATAGCTCAGCGGCTATTTTATCCCAGCGCTCTCGCCATTGCTTGTCTTCTGGCTCACTGGTAAGGATTCGTCCCTTTTGAGAGGGGTATTGGTTCCAGAATAACTGATTGATTAGCTCCACATAGAATTCGTAGTTAATGCCTAAATTGAGGCGACGACTACGCAAAGTAGTTTTACGCTGCCATTCCTGTTCAGACAATTGGGAAGGAGACTCCGGATCTTGCTTATCTATGGGTGAAGCGTTTTGGGTGTCTGGGTTATTCCCCTGTTGTTCCACTTGATTGATCCAAGCCTTGCCAGCAAACCAACCCATCGCACCCGCACCAGCAGCCAGCGCCAGTACTAGGGAGATTTTGCCCAAACAGCCTAACAATAGATTGCCAGTATTACTCAGAGGTGATGGCATAAATAAATACAGTTTGACATCTCCCCGCTTTGAAAAACAGGGATTGTGCGGTTAATCCACTCAGTCCCCAGTCCCCATTCCCCAGTCCCCTTGAAAAAAGGCGGCACCCAGATTCGAACTGGGGATAAAGGATTTGCAGTCCTCGGCCTTACCACTTGGCTATGCCGCCTTGTTTTTATCTCTAGTCCTATATTAGACCAAAAGAAGCAAAAATTAAAACCATCACTATCTTAGGCGAGGGAACTTCGGATCAGGAATTGGACTGAATTTAAGTAGGTTTAGCGTATCCCAAGCAAGAAGGAACCAGACCGCCAAGTAATCAGTCTATAGAGACAAGGGGACAAGGGGACAAGGGGACAAGGGGACAAGGTTCTACGAGTTCCCCAGACAGACACCAGAGAGCGTTATACCAAATCCGGGTTAAATATTAGAATGCTATTCCAACCGATTGTCGTTTTGTTACGATAACTACTGGCGCTGTCGATGGATAATGTAAACCTTTCACGGAGGACTGGCGCTCCTCTTCGCTCACAAGGAAGATTCCTGCGTCGTTAAAACTTTATGAAGACAACATTCCACCAACTATCCCTTGTAAGTGCTTTTTTGCTCACATTATCTGCTGTAGCCTATAATGGTTTACTAGCTGCCAAGGCGGAAAGTCCAAACCCATCTCCACAGTATTCTTTCGATGACTATAAGAAAGAGTGTATACAGCGTTCTATGGCAGAAGGGTTACCCCTAGAAGAGGCAGAGACGTTGTGTACTTGTACGATAAATGAGTTTCAAGCTCGGTATACCATTGAGGAGTTTAAAAAACTCACACAAGAAGCCAAGGAAAATGAGGAAGCAGCAGAGATGTTGACTGAAGTCGGTTATTCTTGTTTCGAGGAAATATTATTTGAAGAATAAGTAGGTGGGCAAAAATAAATATAAAACCCAGATGAGGTGTTAGGTGTTAGGGTTAGCTGATCCGAAGTTCCCTATTCCCTGTTCCCTATTTCCTATTCCCTATTCCCTGATCCGAAGTTCCCTGTTCCCTGTTTCCCATTCCCAATTCCCTACTTTTGCCTTTTGCCTTTTGCCTTTAGACTACGTCGCTGCTAACGCAGATGCCTTTGAGCGTAGCGAGTCCCTGTTGCCTGTTGCCTCTCTCAACCATTTTCTAATTAATTTGACCGATCTACTTAGGTAAATACAAGGCCGGGAGTGCAAAACGGATAAAATCGCTGCTATGATTTCATGAATTTGATCTGCTCGATGCTTTCACCAAATGGTACAGCCTCCGCCCAAGATATCTCTCCGAGAGCGCTTCAATATTTCCCGGTTGGCAATTAAATATTCCTGGCTAACCGTGTGTTTTTGGCTCGCCGTCACAGTGGCTGGTTTGTTGGCCTTCAGTTCCCTCAAATATGCTCTGTTCCCCGATATCACCTTTCCAGTGGTAGTGGTAAATGCTAAAGCGCCTTTGGAAACTGCCCTGGAAACCGAAGCACAGGTCACTAAACTCATCGAGGAACCCCTCCAATCTCTCAAAGACCTCGATGAACTTTACTCCTCTACCTACCCAGGACAAACCGCTATCACCCTGTTGTTTTACCCGGGGAGGAGCCTGGAATCCTCCACTGACAAAGTTAAAACAGCACTTGAGCAACTCCCTCTTCCCCCAGAAGCAACCTTTGAGGTTATTCCCTTCAACTTAAACGAGTCAACTGCAATTAGCTATGCCATTAAAAGTGACAGCAAAACCCTCAAAGAGCTAACCAAGATTGCCAAAGAGCAGATTATCCCACCCATTACCCAACTGCCAGGAGTCCTGAAGGTCAATCTTTTGGGAAATGCTAAGAAAACTTCGGCATCCCAGAATTCTAGCTCCCAGCTCGACAATCCCCCAACTCTGGTACGCTTCAATGGTCAGAATGCTCTAGCTTTCCAGGTGCTCAAGCGCAGCGAAGCCAACACCCTGGAAGTAGTAAGTCAGGTAGAGAAAGCGGTGCAAAAGTTGCAAGCTGATGTACCAGAAGTGCAACTGGTTTTGGCCCAAACTCAAGCTGATTATATCCGCGAAGCCACTCAAGCTACCATTGATGCTCTGATTCTAGGAATTATTTTCGCTATTTTGGTGATTTTTCCATTTTTGCGGAACTTTCAGGCAACCCTGATTACTGCCCTGGCAATTCCTATTTCCCTGTTGGGAACCTTCATTTTCATGGCTCTATTTGGGTTCAACCTAGAAACCATTACCCTGCTTGCTCTGGCGCTGGTAATTGGCATCATCGTAGACGATGCCATCGTGGAAGTAGAGAACATTGCTCGGCACATCGAAGCGGGAGAAACACCTCAACAGGCTGCCATTTTAGCCACTCGTGAAATTGGTCTGACGGTTTCAGCCTCGACCTTGACAATTGTGGCGGTGTTTCTGCCTGTGGCTTTGATGGATGGTGCGGTGGGAAAGTTCTTTAAACCTTTTGGTCTGACGGTTTCAGCAGCCGTCCTCACCTCCCTACTGGTTGCCCGCACCTTATCACCTGTCCTAGCAGTCTACTGGCTTAAACTGAGGAAAAACAGGAGAGCACAGGAGCAGCTTCGCAATGGGGAAATAGAAAGAGGAAGAGATGGAGAGATGGGGAAATTTCCTAATTCCTCCCTCCCAATCACCAATCACTACCGCAATTTGCTCCACTGGTCACTGCATCATCGAATAATCGTGGTGGGATTAGCGATATTTAGCCTCATTGCAGGGATTGCCCTGATTCCACTGGTTCCCAAGGGGTTTATTCCCAAACTGGATCGAGGCGAGTTCAATATTGTCTACACAATTCCCTTGCCTAAGTTACCGAGTAGGTTTAAGTCGGCAAATCCTACAGAAGAGCAGGAAGGAAAGGAAAAATCTCCCGATGAGACTGCCTCAGTTTTAGGTGAAGGTGCTTTCGATTGGCTGACTGATTTAGCCAAATCTCCCACAAGACTGTTGCTGAGGAAATCCCGTAAGGTGGGCAAGCAAATCGAAGAGGTTGTCTTGGCTGAGCCAGAGGTGGAATCGGTGTTTACCATTGCGGGGGTGAAGGGCGAACCCACGAAAGGGAAGCTCTACGTCAAACTCAAGAGCAATGCCTCCGGCGCTGGTTTCCCAGGACGCCAATTGAGTACCGCCGAGGTGCAAGACAAACTTCGCGCCGCTTTGCCTACCTTACCTGGGGTGAGTATCAATATTGAGGATATTCAGTTCGTTAGTACCGAGAGTGAAAAAAACCTCCAGGTTACCCTAGTTGGTGATGATCTCGAAGCTCTAAGCAACACCGCTCAGGAACTCAAAACTCGCATCGAGAAACTGCCAGGATTTGTGGATGTCACCGTCACAGGTTATGAAAATAAAGCCGACACTCTGGTTAAAATTGAGCGTCTGAATGGTCAGCGAGCTGTCTATTTTAGTGCCAACCTCAGCCAGGGTCAAGGGTTAGGAGATGCGACCGCTCAGGTTGTTACAGTTGCCCAATCGGTTTTAGCCGACGGTGTAAGTTTAGAGCTGTGGGGAGACTCTGCCCATAGCAGCGAGGTGTTGGAGAGTTTTGCTGGCACTTTGGGGTTATCAGTTATTTGTATGCTGCTCTTGCTGATTTTACCCTTTGGTAGATTATTAGAACCGATTGTGGTTGGCTTGTCTCTACCCCTATCAATCGTGGGGGCAATGCTGGCACTTCTGGTTACCCAGAGTGACTTTGGTCTAATTTCCCTAATCGGTCTGATTTTCTTGCTGGGTTTGCTTGACAAAAATGCCATTTTGCTAATGGATTACGCCAACCAGCTCCGCAAATCCGGTTTAAGTCGCACCGAGGCGATTCTTGAAACTGGGGTAGTGCGTCTGCGACCGATCCTGATGACCACCGTTTCGACAATCTTAGGAATGCTGCCAATTGCTTTGGGATTCGGAGCAGGGGCGGAGTTGCGACAGCCGATGGCAGTGACGATTATCGGCGGACTGATCACCTCTTCCCTGTTGAGCTTAATTGTGGTTCCAGTACTCTATACACTTTTAGATGATGTATGGTCTAAAGTCTTTAGGAATCGGAGGTTTGGCTGATGGCAATACGAGCCTTTGTCACGGGAGGTACAGGGTTTATCGGTGCTAACCTAGTGCGGTTGCTTCTTCAGGAGGGATACTCGGTACGGGCGCTGGTTCGTCCAACCAGCCCCTTGGACAACCTGCAGGGTTTAGATGTGGAAATCGTCAAGGGGGATCTGAATGACCCAGACTTGTACAGACAGATGCGGGGTTGCCAGGTAGTCTTTCACGTCGCTGCCCATTATTCGCTCTGGCAAGCAGATCGAGAGGCACTTTATCAAAGTAATGTTTTAGGAACTCGCAATGTTTTGGCAGCGGCGTGTCAAACAGGGATTGAGCGCACCGTCTATACCAGTTCCGTCGCTGCCATTGGTGTTGGGAAATCGGGGGAAGTTGTGGATGAAACCCATCAAAGTCCCGTGGATAAATTGGTGGGGCACTATAAAAAATCTAAGTTTTTTGCGGAGGTTGAGGCAACCCAAGCTGCTCAATCGGGTCAAGATGTGGTAATTGTCAATCCGAGCACTCCCATTGGTCCTTGGGACATCAAGCCGACTCCCACTGGTGATATTATTTTGCGCTTTTTACGTCGGCAAATGCCTTTTTATCTAGATACGGGTTTGAATTTTATCGATGTGCAAGATGTGGTGCGGGGACATTTGTTAGCCCTAGAAAAGGGGAGAACGGGCGATCGCTACATTCTCGGACACCAAAACCTCACCCTCAAAGTACTCCTCGACCAACTCGCTCAAATCACTGGTTTGAGTGCCCCTCAAAAAACTGTGCCTATTTGGTTGCCTTTGAGCGTCGCTTGGATTGATGAGCGCCTTCTTGCTCCCTTGGGTAAATCCCCTTCTGTCCCCCTCGATGGGGTTCGGATGTCCAAACAACCGATGTACTATGATGCATCGAAAGCAGTCAGAGAACTAGGTTTACCCCAGTCTTCCCTGACAACAGCACTCAAGGATGCCGTCGATTGGTTTTTGGCATCTTTTCCCTACCTTGACCAACTTTAATCGAGAAAAAAAAACAGACACATTTACAGTTTTACCTACAGGCTCTCACTGAAAGAGTGTAGGTAAAACCCTTAGACCCAAGACTCCCAATATTCAAGTTAACTTGGTAAGGCTGCTCGCCGATGCGCGGACTAGCACTAAGCTCCCTGGACTGACCTGGAGACAGTTCCACATTCCCTTTGTACGTCTCGTCAGCCGTATCATCGCTGTACTTGAGGAACATGCTGACCGGAAAATTAGCTGCGGCAGTTGACTCGGACTTGATGGTAACAATGTATTTCTTGAAGGATGCGTTATTTGGCACTGCAAAGTCAGTATTCCAATTATTACGAAAGCCAAGACCGAACGGACCAATAGGAAGCGATGGTGCAGAAACTCTCTTCGTCACCTCGGTTCCTTCACCACCAACTACATTGAGAGGCGTACAGGTTTCGGCGCTGACGGGTAAACTGACACTCAAGAGTAGAAAAAGGGTTCCTAGTGCAGCACGCGGGGCAATCACAGGCAGCCTCATGATAATTTTTTTTCTGAATAATCCTATAAATGATACCACCAAACCGTTTTGTCTCAAATATGAGAGATGCGATCGCCTATTTTGGTTTTCGCCAGGTGTTTAGGGATCAGGGTTTTTAACAGTTCCTAAATATGCATCCGAATTTAACGTAATTTTTCCGAAGATAAGGAATATGCATCCGACTTTAAGGGAGGGAGCCACTGGAGTCTAGATCAATTTTCCCGTGTCTGAAACCCTTCAAGGGTAGAGGGTTCAGGTTCTTGAGAACAATATATCCTTAAGTTCTTTCTTAAAAGCCTAAACTGCGGTTGTTAAACATTCGTTTGAGTTATACCCTTCTTACAGACAAGTCTGAAATAATTAAGTCTGAAGAAATCCAGTAAAAAACCGTTTTCGAGTTTAACCTGAAATTGTTACTTTGGCAAAATTTTTGGGAACTCTATAAGTGTGGTCACTGAGATTTGTCAGTCAATCAGGGTTAAACATCGCAAATATGGATTGTGCTATATCGGAGGCTGGATGGCTGATTGGCTGACAAAACTTCTGAAACTCTTGTCTAGTATGCTGTATAAGCACGTCCAGGAAAGTGGCAATACACCCCGCCCTGCTTTCCTCCCCAACCTGCAAGCGAGTTCGGGGTCTCCAGCGGGATTTAAGGATGAAAATCCGCAAGTTACTATCTTTGTGCGCTGTATTTTTACTCAGTTTGGTTGTTGCAATCAACTGCACTGGTGTCCCAGAGAAGTCTGCGCCCCCATCTACACCAGTGGTGATGGGTTACAGCAATTGGCCCGGATGGTGGCCTTGGGCGATCGCAGAGCAAGAAGGTCTCTTTGAGTCCAATGGAGCTAAGGTTGAACTCAAGTGGTTTGACAGTTATGAAGAATCGATGGAAGCCTTTGCTGCTGGTCAAATCGATGCAAATTGTCAAACCCTAAATGACACCATTGCCTTTGCTCCCAACTCAGTCAATGGTCAAGTCGTAGTTCTGATCAATGATAATTCAGCAGGTAATGACAAAATTATTGTTTCAGAACAGATCAATTCCATTCGAGATCTCAAAGGCAAAACTATAGCACTGGAAGAAGGTGTTGTGGATGACTTCCTGCTCACCATCGCTCTGAAAGAGAATGGCATGTCCAGAAAAGACGTCAATATTAAAGATTTGGATACTGAGGCCGCTGTCGCCGCCTTTGCTGCTGGTGAAGTCGATGGCGTTGGTGCTTTTCCTCCCTACTGGCTTACCGCCCTAAAACGGCAAGGTAGTAAAGAGCTGTTCAGTTCCAAGGACTTTCCAGGGGTGATTCCAGACCTCCTCGTAGTCAGCCAAAAGCTGATTGACAAACAGAGCGATCAAGTTCAAGCCCTTGTCAATACTTGGTTTGCAACCCTGGATTTCATGAAAAAGAATCCAGATAAGTCAGAGGAAATTATCGCCAAACGTGTCAATGTCTCCGTTGAAGACTTAAAGCTGTTTAAGGGAGGAACTAAAATCTTCAGCATCAAAGATAATCTAAAGGGATTTAGAGCTGGCAATAACTTCAAGCATCTGCCCTTCGCAGCGGAAAAAATAACCGAATTTCTCTTGGAAGTTGACTTAATTAAGCAAGCACCTGATTTAGACAAACTATTTGATGACCGTTTTGTAAAAAACTATAAGTCTCGAATCCAGAGCTAACTCTACGGGCAAGTCTTACGGGTATAGCGCGAACCTGTTAAGCAATTTGCATATTTTCAGGGTAGAGACTCTCCTTGACTGGCAAATTATTTCTGCCAGCCTAGATACCCAAATTATAATGAGGTTTATTCCATGACTCAGATTCCTCCTAATGGTTCTGATCGAAACTCTAGCTATAATCCCAGTCTCAATGACCGCGAGGAAAAAAATGTCCATGGTGACAGTTATAATGCTTGGGCTCCGATAAAACCTGTCCCCAATAATAAAATACCAGAATCTGGTCTTCCACTACAGCCATCACCACCGCCAAGGCCAAAACCTAAGGCCAGTACTGAACTTGTCCAAGGACGCAAAATCTCTATCCTACAACGATTTTATGACCTCCCCATTAGCCGCAAAACCCAGATCATCTCTTTGTTGACTTTGGTCTCCCTGGGAGGAATCTTGGGTTTAGGGTCTCTAGTACTTGTTAAAAGTTTGCGAGCACAATTGGTCAACCAGGCTACATCCCAGCTTGCTGTAACAGAGATTAACTACAATATCAAAATCGATGAAATGAGCTTGGGCTTTGGGAGTCAATCCGAAAACTCTGTCATCGTTGCTGCTGCTCAGGCTAGTGCCAGCGGCCAGCCATTGACCCTGGAATTGCGAAGTCAGGTAAAAGCAATTCTCCAGAATGAAGTCAAGGCTCGCAACATTGAATATGCCACCTTGGTGGGGAAGGACTTGCGAATTATTGCTAATGCCAATGCCAATCGAACAGGAGAGATTTTCGATCCTAATAACTTAGTTAGTCAGACTCTCAAATATGCCTTGCAAATTAAAACCAGTGAAACTGTTAGCTGGGCTGAACTTGCCAAAGAGTCTCCGCCACTATCTGATGATTTGACTAATCAAGATGCCCTGATTCGTTACACACTCACCCCTGTTAAAGATCCAAAAACAGGGAGTGTCATCGCAGCGCTAGTTTCCGGAGATCTCGTAAATGGCAAGCTGCTCATTGTCCAGAAAACCGTAAAAACTTTTCTTGGTAAGGGCTACAGCGCTATTTATTTACGCCAACCCACAGGAAAATTTTCCTTAGCTACATCTTTTGAAAAAACAAACCCCCTGGAAACAAAAGTCAATATACCCTTGTCTGATACATCTCTACTGACTGAAGCAGCAGAGGTTGTAGGAGAACCAGTAGGGATGCGATCGCAGGTAGAAAACCGCACCTATACCTTAGCGGCCAAGGCGTTGCCCAATTTTGTTGGTGAGCCTGTTGCTATTTTGGTCTATGGAGATCCAGAAATTGCTCTGGGTCAGATCCTCCAGAATAGCTTGCTGACACAAGGGGGTTTGTCCATCCTGGGGTTGGGAGTGGTTGTGGTCTTGGCGGGAACCATTGGACGGGCAATTGCTAAACCGGTCAAGCAGTTGCAGCGAATCACCCAGGAGTTCTCCGAAGGCAAACTGGAAACAAGGGCAGAGGTTTTGGCCTCAGATGAGGTTGGTCAGTTGGCGACTACTTTTAATGAACTGGCTGAAAGGATTCAGGATCTGCTACAGAAGCAAGCAGCGGAAACTAGGCGAACACATCTTCTGGCCGAGATTGCTCGCGCTCGTTCTTCTAGTGAGCTAGAGTCTCTTTTAAACCAGCTTCTGGCAGAAGTTCGCGAACCCCTAAAGACTGAGCGGGTGGTCATTTATAGGTTGTATCCAGATGGGAGAGGCTACATGGGAGCAGAATCAGTGCTACCGGGATGGCCTAGTGCCCTGGGGGACAAAATCGAAGACCCTTGCATTGGGGATGAACTGCTCCAAACCTACAAAAAAGGTCGGGTAGTAGCAATCCGTAACGTCTTGGAAGCTGGCTTGAGCCCTGAACACATGCAGTTAATGCAACGATTGCAAATCAAGTCCAATCTGGTTGCGCCAATTCTGCAAGGTGAAGAGTTATATGGCTTGCTGATTGCTCACCACTGCAACCAGACCCATGACTGGCAGCAATCTGAGATAGATTATCTGGTGCAAATTGCCAATCAAATAGGACTGGCTTTAAGTCGATTTGCTCTATTAGAGAAGAAGCAAGCCGAAGCTGAAAGACAGCGTCAACAAAATGAAGAGATTCAGTATGAGTTGTCCCAACTGCTAAGTGATGTGGAAGCGGCATCCACTGGGGATCTGACAGTGCGAGCCAACATTACCGCTGGTGAAATCGGCATTGTGGCTGATTTTTTCAATTCCATTATTGAATCTCTGCGAGACATTGTCACCCAGGTCAAACAAGCAGCTTCTCAGGTTAACATCTCAGTGGGGGAAAACGAAGGTGCAATTCGCCTACTGGCTTCCGAGGCACTCAACCAAGCAACTCAGATTAGCCAGACCCTGAATTCAGTGGAGGATATGACCCTATCAATTCAAGAGGTGGCTGATAACGCTCGAGCTGCAGCAGAAGTTGCCCGTTCTGCTTCGGATAGGGCCCAAACGGGAGGAGAAGCTATAGACCGTATGGTAAAAAGTATCTTAAAGTTGCGGTTAACGGTGGCAGAAACAGCCAAGAAAGTGAAGCGGTTAGGGGAATCTTCCCAACAGATTTCTCAGGTAATTTCACTGATTAACCAAATTGCTTTGAAAACCAACTTGTTAGCAATCAACGCCTCTATTGAAGCAGCTCATGCGGGGGAAGAAGGTCAAGGTTTTGCCGTGGTGGCAGAAGAAGTGGGTGAACTGGCAGAACAATCAGCGGCAGCGACCAAAGAAATTGAACAGATTGTAGCCAAGATTCAACTAGGAACTTCCGAAGTGGTTCAAGCGATGGAACTGGGGACAACCCAGGTGGTGGAAGGAACTCGTCTGGTGGAAGAGACCAAGCAGAGTTTTGAGCAGATTGTTGAGGTGTCTCGCCAGATTGACCAGTTGCTCCAGTTCATTTCCAGTGCAACCATATCTCAGGCCGAGACATCTCAAGTAGTCAGGAAGTTGATGGAAGATATTGCCCAGATATCTGAACGAACCTCCGATTCCTCTGACCAGGTTTCTAGTTCTCTGCAACAAACAGTAGAGATTGCGCAGCAATTGCAAGCGTCTGTTGGGACGTTCAAAGTAAGCGCCCCAACATAGACCATGCACCCGGTTTCTAGGACATCGGTCAAGTATTCAGACTTGACAGAATGCTGCGGTTGTGGATATAGTATTTGGGTTTTTGGGTAGGTAAAGTGTATGGGCTTGACGACGCAACCGTAGGGGCGCACCGACGTGCACTGGTGTCAACTTAAGCAGTCTGTCACCGTTCAGGGGGGCGATCGGGAACAGGCTCTCGAGTAGGTAAGTCAGGCGATCGGGAACAGGTTCTCGAGTAGGGTAAGTAGCGCACAGCACTAATTGCCTTAGTCATATATTCTGGAGTTTAGACGCTTATCGCTACCTCACAACTGCGTTAGCGAAGCGGACGCAGCGAAGCGAGTATCGCTACCCCAAGACTGCGGTCTCGCGGAGCGAGTGCCTGCGGCAGCGCTACCCCAAGACTGCGGTCTCGCGGAGCGAGTGCCTGCGGCAGCGCTACCCCAAGATTGCGATGTCATTAGGACTTTTAGTGGAAATTGGAACTCCGGCACGATCTCCCAAATACCGTGGAAAATCGACCGGATGGTCACGAGGGAAAAAAGGAACAAACGCACGAGCTATCCAGTGGTCAAAAACCGAAAAACTGTTGATAAAAAAGCTAAAAAGAAGAAAAATTAGACCAAATTTTGAGTCAATTTACTAACAGATAAGCCCAAAAAGAAGACCAGGTTATTTTATCATAGTCTAAATTCCAGTTAAGTTAGTAACTTAGGTTAATGACAAGCCACAAAAATGGCGATTGTCCTACCACTGAAGTCAACCCCTGGAAAAAAAGGGGCTAAACATACGAAAGAATCAAAGGTTTAGCCCCTGACAACAATTCTTAGTCTTATTATGACTCAACCAAAAAAATCCCCAACCAAAACTACAAAGAAAAGAAGTAAAGCCCGTCCCCGAAAAACTTATAATCGAGATCATTATCATCGTTGTCAGATGAGTGTTCCAGCCATTGTGGAGATAGAAGCAAGAATCAAGCAATGGCTACAACCCAAAACCTGGAAGCTTACCAAAATGTTTTTCAAAAAAGGGAAATCAGAATCAGAAAAAGACCAAAAATTGAGAGGGAGAAAATTAGATGTCATGGTGATGATGGCCATAGTGTTGAGTTTAATCTACCGTCAAATTAATTCCTTAAGCGAAGTAGTAAGAATTTTAAATTTAAGGGGATTGATGTGGGTAAAAGCCATGAAAGTAAGTAAACAAGCGCTGTCCAAAAGATTCCAAACATTGCCTGCTCAAATTATAGCGGATATCTTGACACAAACTCTTGAATCAATGAAGCAAGCTCAGCCCTCGGAAAAGTTGATTTCAGAAGAATATTGTCAAGTAAGACAATCTTTTTCTGCTATCTGGATTGCCGATGGTTCAACCTTGGAAGCCCTGAAAAGAAAACTTAAAATCTGGCGAGATAAAAAACAGGTTTTAGGGGTAAAAATGATGATGTTAGTAGAGATGTTTTCTCATAACCCGGTGAAAGTTTGGTATTCAGAAAATGCCAAAGATAATGATAAACTTTGGAGCGAACAGTTACTAGAGTACTTGCCAAAAAAGGGGTTGCTGGTTTTTGATCTTGGTTTCTTTAAGTTGGCTTGGTTTGATCAATTTACTCAGTCTCAGAAGTATTTTTTGACTCGTTTACGAGAAAAAACCTCCTATCAAGTGGTGAAAACTTTATCGGTGGGATTATATTTTCGTGACCAAATTATCGAAATGGGAGAATATCGGTCTAATCCTTGTAAACATCAAGTGCGAATGGTTTCAGTCTTATGGGGTCAGACTTGGTATCATTATTTAACCAATGTTGTTGACCCCACTATCTTATCAGCTCAACAGGTTTGTGACTTATACCGTCGCCGTTGGAGTATTGAAGATGCCTTTGCCATTACAAAACGTTTATTAGGTTTATCCTATCTTTGGGTGGGAGATACCAATGGGGTTCAAATACAACTATTTGCTAGCTGGATTTTTTATGGTGTTCTGAATGATTTGTGTTCACAGGTTGCGGTGGCTCTTAGTCAACCCAAAGAAGTTATTTCTCTAGAAATGGTTTTTCGGGCTTTGGCTCACTTTCATCAAGCTAGGGTCGAACAAGAAACGGATGATTTGATTACTTACCTTGTCAAACATTCTCAACTTTTCGGGCTAGTCAAATTTCGACGGAAACGACACCGACAACGAGATGCTATATCCCAGAATATTTGGGCTTTGACCGCTTAAGTTGACACCAATGTGCTCAAATGCCCACTCTCCAAACTCTCCCCGTCTCCCCGTCTCCCCGTCAGTCTTAACCGAAAATATTTATGTCCTACTACTTATTGGGGACTCAGATATCAGCGCATTTCATACTGCGTTGGGGCAATATCTTAACTATTGCCAAGCACTTGAAGAGCAAGAACCAGACCGAATTGTTTACTTAGATTAAGCAATGGAGAAATTAGAACAATATCGGCAATTTGTCAAGCAAATTTTGACATAACATGCTCAAATTTTTAAGGGGGTCTTCAGAAAGGCAAATGGTTTGATATAGCAATCGCCTTGGCGATTGCTATATATTCCCTGTTGCCTGTTGCCTGTTGCCTGTTGCCTGTTGCCTGTTGCCTGTTGCCGATTCCCTCGCTGTTAGGCGCTCTCAATCGGCAACTGAGGAACTGTAATAGTCTGTCCCTGTTGTTGGAGAGAGAGGCTAAGACAACTGAGAATCTGCACCAACTGAGCCCCAACCCAGCCAGAAGAAACTGATGAACTGCTCATGGAGCGAATATTTTCCAGAAAGCGATCGCAGACTCTTCTGAGTGGTTCAGATGTTTCTATCTCTAAAACTTGACGAGATTGATCAACGGGGATAAAGCGTTCTTCCTGCTGCTGCAAATATCCACCCTGGAGAGTCAAGGGAGCTTCTGGGGACATCTCATCAAAAATTAAACTGCCTTGAGTGCCAACCAGGCAAAGGCGTCGCTGTTTATCAGGATTGAGCCAGCACAGGTGAATATAGGCTTGAAAACCATCTGGATAAGTAAGGGTTACCCAAACCAAATCTGCCAAACCTTGGGGGTGAGAAGATGAAGTTTTGCCTATCTTCCTATCTCTTTGCAGCCAAACGTTGCCTCTGGCTTGTACTTTAATCGGTGTTTGCCCTAACCAGTGGTTGAAAATGGCAATGTCATGAATTGCTAAGTCCCACAAAGCATCTACATCCTGACGTACTGGCCCTAAATGGGTGCGGCTTGCGTAACCATAGCGTAGTTCTCCTAACTGTCCCGATCGAATGACCTGTTGACCTCGTTCAACAGCGGGATTAAATAAATAGGTGTGGTCAACGAATAACTGTCGTTGTTTTTGTTCTGCGAGGCGCGTCAATTCTAGACATTCGATGGGGTCAAGAGTTAAGGGTTTTTCTGCTAAAACGTGATAACCGAGTTGGAGAGCGTCAGCAATGAGGGGATAGTGGGTAGAAGCGGGTGTGGCAATTACCACGGCATCAATGCCCTCTAGATGCTTTACAGACTCCCAATCGGTTGCCATTACTACTTTACTCTCATCTAGACCAAATTTCTCTCGACAGTAAGCCAAATTTTCTGGATGGTGATCTACAACTGCTATTACATGAGCCTGGGGATGTTGCCAAAAATTTCGCACTAGATGGATACCCCAGCGTCCCACTCCTAATATGGCGATTCCTATTGTCAATGAACAATGAACAATAAACAATGAACAATGATAATTGATCATTGACAACTGACAACTGACAAAAAAGCCTTCTTTGCGGCTGCTTGTTCCGCTGCCTTTTTGGAGCGTCCCTTTCCTTCTCCTAAGCACCGATCTTTAAGCCAGACTTCAGCAGTGAAGCGATGAAAATTCACCTGAGCTTGCTCCTCTTCTCGAACGCGGTACTCTGGCAAAATTTTGTATTGAGCTTGAGTCCATTCTTGCAGAGCATCTTTATAGTTTTGGCGAGCTGGATCTTTGCGGATTTCGGCGGCTTTATCTTTTAAGATGGGGTCTAGCCAAGAACGCACCAATGCCATTGTGTGGGTACTGAGGTAGAGTGCGCCTAATATTGCTTCAAAAGCATCTGCCAACCGCGATATTCTTCCTGCTTTATCACCCGCTGCACTACTAGCAATCAGCAGGTAGCGCTCTAAACCATAGCTTTCGGCAAATTGGGCAAGAGTGCGATCGCTCACCATCATCGAACGAAGAGCAGCAAACTCACCCACAGAAGCATTGGGATAGGTTTCTAATAAAACTTCAGCAGCCGCCAGTCGCACCACTGCATCTCCCACAAATTCTAGCTGTTGATAATTTGCCTCCTTGGAAATGCTGGGGTGGGTGAGTGCCAAGTCTAGCAACGACCAATCTACTGGTGCTGTTTCAGGTAATCCCAGCTTTTGTACTAATTTTTGCAGTTGTTTGCTTCGCCGAGGGTCTTTGAGG
The DNA here is from genome assembly GCA_051439465.1 of Xenococcaceae cyanobacterium. Lineage (GTDB taxonomy): Bacteria > Cyanobacteriota > Cyanobacteriia > Cyanobacteriales > JBFRWF01 > JBFRWF01. The sequence goes on from JBFRWF010000282.1 coordinate 15,944, forward strand.
GTCATTATCATTTCGTAGATCAATGGCTGAAACCTATAAGCAATAATAGCTACTGGCTATTTATGAAGAAAAAATACTTAACTTCAGACTTAAGTTCCTAAACTTAAGTGGTGTCAGTTGGATTTGATAGCTAAGCTGGACTTAGTAACTAGGCGGTGGCAGTTAGGCTGCTGGGATGCCCATGGGTAAAAAGTCCCACGACACACCGAGAATCCCGGTAACAGTCGCAACCCTGTTGGATCTCATTGCTTAAGATCCACCATAGCAGATTAGAAACCCCACCTACAGCCTAAGCTTAGGTGGGGAGTATTCATTGTGCTTAGCCGCGTAGCGGCTTCTTGTAGACGCCCGTAGAACCGCTTCTCGTAGAGTAGAGTAGAAGCGTTAAAAAATACTTCTAGAACAATGAACTCAATTAATACTTATTCGCGACAACTCAAGTCGAGAATTATTGTCCTGATTGTCGTAGCTGTAGCAGTCTTGTTCACTGTTGTCTCCTGTGGTGGTCAAACTCAGAAAAAGACTGGGAACATTTCGCCAGAGGTAATGGTGGATTATATCTACAAAGTCATTCAAGCTCATCAAACTGTTTACAGTCAAAAGATTGTCAACCGTCTGGATAACCAAGATAATGTCATTCAGGCATCTGAGAATTGGGAGGAGGACAAAGCGTTAATCCTACCAGCGCAAATGCTACGGCTGGCTGCAGAGTCAGTCTCTAAAGATGGCTCTTTCACCTATGGCTTGATTTCCCCTTGGAACATTAATGATGCCCAAGCTCCCAAAAGCGAGTTTGAAAAGAAAGCTATGAACAAAGTAATAGAAACTGGTCTTCCTTCTAAAAGCTATCAAAAAATAGCTGGCAAGCAATACTTATTGGCGATTTATCCAAGCAAAGCAGTGTCACAAGCCTGCATCAACTGCCACAATAACCATCCCGTCCACAAACAGCGCTATCCTGACAAGGTTTTCAAACTGGGAGATGTCATGGGTGGCATTTATATCAACTTACCCCTTGAAGACGGTTAATTTCTGAGTTAAGGACGCTCTCTGGAGTTTAATCGAAGTAACTCTAGGTAAACTATGCTAAAAATAGAAAAATCTGTCCCCAATACTAAAATGCCAGAATCAGAGCTGCCACAGCCGAGTCCTAAACCTACCCAGGAACGCAAACTCTCTATTCTGCAGCGATTTTATGACCTACCCATTAGCCGAAAAACACAGCTCATTCCTTTGTTAACTTTTGTCTCCCTTACAGGAATCGTAGGTTTAGGGGCAATAATCCTTGTTAGTGGTTTGCGAACTCAATCCCTCAACCAGGCTAAATCCAAGCTAGCTGTTACAGAGATTAACTACAATACCCAAATCGATAAAGTGGGGTTTGGCTTCCGGGGGCAGTCTGAAAATGGTGCGATCATTGATGCTGCTCAGGCTCATGCCAGTGGCAAGCCCTTGACTCCAGAATTGCGAAGTCGGGTGAAAGCAATTCTCCAGAATGAAGTTAAGGTCGGCAAAATTGAATATGCCACCTTAGTGGGGAAGGACTTGCGAATTATTGTCAATGCTAATGCCGACCGAGCAGGGGAGAGTTTCGACCCTAACAACTTAGTTAGTAGGGTTTTCCAAAAGCCTCTGCAAATTAAAAGCAGTGAAATTGTCAGCTGGGCTGAGCTTGCCAAAGAGGCTCCGCCACTACCTGAGGGTTTTACTAATCAAGATGTTCTGATTCGTTACACAGTTACACCGATTAAAGCTCCAGGTACAAGGACTGTGCTCGGAGCGCTAGTTTCTGGAGATATTGTTAATGGCAAGTTGACCATTGTCAAAAAAACCGTGGATGCTTTTCTTGGTGAGGGCTACAGTGCTATTTATTTCCGCCAACCTACAGGAGAATTTTCCTTAGCCATATCCTTAGAAGGAATAACAGAGATTCGGGAATCAAAAGTCAATATACCCTTACCCGATCAATCTCTACTGGCTGAAGCAGTGAAGGCTTTAGGGCAGCCAGTTGCCAAGCGAATGCGGCTGGAAAATCGCCCCTATACTTTTGCTGCCAGGACATTGCCCAATGCGACTGGCGAGTCTATTGCGATTTTGGTCTATGGAGATCCAGAGGTAGCTCTTGGTCAGGTCATCAAGAATAGCTTGTTGGTGCAAGTCAGTTTGTCCGTTGTGGTATTGGGAATAGTTGTGATCTTAGCCGGGGCTCTCGGACAGGCAATTGCTGAACCTGTCAAGCGGTTGCAGCAAATCACACAGAAGTTCTCCAAAGGCAATTATCAAGAACGGGCAGAGGTTTTTGCCGCAGATGAGGTTGGTCAGTTAGCTAGCAATTTTAATGAAATGGCTAACAATATTGAGACCAACGATAAGCTACTACGTCAAGAGACCGAAATGTCTCGTCTCTTGGCAGAGATCACAGGCACTCATACCCCAGACCAGCAAGCGCTGGAAAATGCTTTCAACCAGACACTAGAGAAAGCCCAAGAAGCTCTCAATGCAGATCGGGTGGTGATCTATCGTTTCAACCCAGATGATCGCGGCTATATCTGGGCAGAATCTGTTATTCCTGGTTGGCCAAGAGCCCTAGCAGAAGAAATTGAAGACCCCTGCATTAGTCAGAATCTGATAGAAGCTTACAGGAATGGTCGGGTCGTTCCGACGAATAATGTTTTTGAAGCGGATTATGCTCCTGAGCACATGATGTTACTGGAACGACTTAAAGTCAAGGCAAATTTGGTGACGCCAATTCTGAAACAGGGCGAACTCTTCGGCTTGCTGATTGCCCATCATTGTGCAACAACTCATGCATGGCAGCAATCAGAGATTGATTTCCTTCAGCAGTTAGCAATTCAGATTGGACTTTCTTTAGACCGTGTGAGTTTCCTAAAACAGATCGAACAGGGGCGCCAAGAAGCTGAAGGTAGGGCTGAGACTCAAAAGCGTAACCTGTCCCAACTGCTAACTGAGGTGGAAGGTGCATCCAGTGGTGACCTGACAGTGCGGGCTGAAATAATTACTGGAGAAATCGGTATTGTCGCTGACTTTTTCAATTCCATCATTGAATCTCTGCGAGAGATTGTCATCCAGGTGAAACAAGCGGCTTCTCAGGTTAACATCTCAGTAGAGGAAAATGAGGGTGCGATTCACCAACTGGCTTCTGAGGCAATCAAACAAGCAACTCAGATTAGTCAGACCCTTAATTCAGTTGAGGAAATGACCCTATCCATTCAAGAGGTAGCAGATAACGCTCGAGCTGCAGCAGAAGTGGCTCGTTCTGCTTCGGCTAACGCCCAGGTGGGAGGAGCAGCTATAGACCGTACGGTACAAAGTATCTTGCAGTTGCGCTCGACGGTAGCAGAAACAGCTAAGAAAGTGAAGCGTCTAGGGGAATCTTCCCAACAGATTTCCCAGGTGATTTCACTGATTAACCAAATTGCTTTGAAAACCAACTTGTTAGCAATCAACGCCTCTATTGAAGCAGCTCATGCAGGGGAAGAAGGTCAAGGCTTTGCTGTGGTGGCGGAAGAAGTAGGTGAACTAGCAGAACAGTCAGCGGCAGCGACCAAAGAGATTGAAACTATTGTAGCCAAGATTCAACTAGGAACCAGTGAAGTGGTCCACGCGATGGAAGTGGGTACTGCACAGGTGGTGGAAGGAACTCGCCTGGTGGAAGAGACGAAGCAGAGTCTGGAGCAGATCGTGGAGGTGTCTCACCAGATTGACCAATTGCTCCAGTCCATTTCCAGTGCCACCGTATCCCAAGCCCAGACATCTCAAGTGGTGAGGAAGTTGATGGAAGAGATTGCCCAGGTATCCGAACGCACATCCGATTCCTCTGGCCAGGTTTCTAGTTCTCTGAAACAAACAGTAGAAATTGCCCAGCAATTGCAAGGGTCTGTTGGTAAGTTCAAAGTAGGCGTCCCAACATATAAGGATACTGTGGGCGAATTACCTTAAAGCTAGTGAAATCGAGGGAAGACGGGGAGACCCTTTGGGGAAGTCACTCGCTTCCCTCAAAGGCAAAAGGTACCTAGGGCATGGATTCTCAATAATAGTGAGAATTATTATCATATTATTAATAATATAGCACCACTATTGAGAATTATAGCAGTCGAAGCAAAGGTTAAGACACTGCTGTTCCCGGTTCCCTGTTCCCTAAAGTGTGGCTGAAACCCTATTAAATTCGTTGTTGTTTGGCTAAAAATCGGGTTTTCTGCATCAGGTGCAAGATCTGAGTCAGACAACCAAGATGTGGACAGGCAATGCCCACCCTACTATTGGAAATAAACTTCGTTGCCAGAGAATAACTTCTAATTCTCCTCGATCTAATCCCAGTAACAGAGGTTCAATAGTAGATGATGATGTAACGGATTGGACTTGAATCAAACTAGCATTCTTTAGTTCAATTGCTCCAGGTTTACTGGCTCCGGAGAGCACAACTTCTTGATACACAGCATCGGGAATAATCACTTCATAAAACAACTGTTTTAGAAGCTCTGATTGATTAATTAAAGATAGAGCAATAAGAGGCGTGGCATTAACGACAACCTTCATTTTGCTTGAATTTTAGCAGCAATTTCTCGGCTGGTTTTAACTTCTAATTCCCATTCTTCTTCTGTATAGTCAATGATGGAAAAGCCATGTTCTCCTAGAAGGGTATAAAAGGTGTATTTATCGCATCCTAATACCTGTGCGCCGATACCTGCTGAGATTTTACCTTCTTGGTAAAGATGTCCCAAGGTGTAAATCATCACTTTACGAGAGAATGTCTCTTTTTCTTCTCTAGCAGCAATTAATAATTCTTCGGGAAAGACAACGTTAATGCTCATGTTCGCTCAAGGGTAATTGAATTTACTTGATTCTAACAAGTGGATAGGTTGTAACATAACAGAAGGTCTAAAAGCTAGATTAAGGTTCTCTTAATCCCCGTCACAGAGAGTGCGGGGAGGTTCAAGCTTAATTCAGTTTTCTCATTTAACCCTTAACCAATCTTCAGTCGTCCATCAGAGGAGATTCAGAGTCACAGAGCATTGTGATAATCAAACAACGAAGGCATTTAAGGAGTTAGAGACCATGAAACTAAACCAATTAGCCGCTTTGGGAGTTGCCTGTGCTGTGGTGTTAGGTAGTGTTGGGATAGCACTCACGAATTCGTCGGCTGCCTTGGCTGACTACTCATCTGAACACTCATCCCCTTCTACCGCCGCCCGAGAGATTCTCCGCTCAGGGACATTCGTCACCACAGAACAAGACCACCCCACCACGGGGACAGGGAGAATTGTCAATGAGAATGGACAACGCTATGTGGAGTTCGATTCAGCCTTTCGGACAGCTTCCGGACCCGATGTTCAAGTCATCCTCCATCGCTCCGATGTCGTCCCCGTCAAGGTTTCTGAGCCAGATTATGTTACCCTTGCCCCTTTAAAAAGCTTCAATGGTGCCCAGCGCTACGAGATTCCGGCTTCTCTCAATCTGGATGAATTTAAATCCGTGGCGATTTGGTGTCGGAAGTTTAATGTCACCTTTGGCTACGCTAGCCTTTGAGACAATTGAGGGAAGTGGCGAATGGTACTAAGATTACAGTGATCGCCAACTACCAAAGAGCAATAATGTCAGCCAAGGTCGCAATTGTTACCGGTTCTAACAAAGGAATTGGATATCAAATTGTTCGTCAACTGTGCCAACTCCTTCCTGAAGGGTCCACTGTCATTCTCACCTCCCGGAATCAGAAAAAGGGTGAGCAGGCCATAGAGTCCTTAAAGCGGGAGGGGCTAAACCCGGTGTTGCACCAGCTTGATATCACTGACTCGACTAGTATCCAAACCCTCAGGGACTACATCTGCTCAACCTATGGGGGTCTCGATATTCTAGTAAACAATGCCGGTTTCGCCTTCAAGATGGCCGCTACGGAGCCCTACAGCATTCAGGCTAGAGAGACTCTCAGGATCAACTTCTTCGGGACTTTAAACCTGAGTCGCGCACTGTTGCCCTTGATGCGTCCCAATGGACGGGTGGTTAACGTGGCGTCCCGTGCCGGGATGTTGGGTATAGTAGCTCCGAAGCTGCAGAAAGAGCTAATGAGGGAAGAGCTAACGGAGCCGGAACTCGAAACCCTCATGAGCCGTTTCATCACAGATATAGAGATGGGGGTTCACAAGCAGAACGGGTGGCCGGAGAATTCGGCTTATGGCGTGTCTAAACTCGGAGTAAACATATTAACCCGGATCCAGGCTCGAACCAGCTCCCAATATGCTCCCTATTCCCCAGGGGTACTGGTTAACTCCTGCAGTCCTGGGTGGTGCAAGAGTGATATGGCAGGGTGGGAGCGGCCTCCTAAAACAGCAGAACAAGGAGCTGATACTCCTGTCTTTCTAGCCTTGCTGCCAGAAGGGTCAAAGTTAAATGGGCAATTTGTCGCAGAGAGGGAACCGATTTCTCTGCAATAAGGATCCGAACTAGCGAAGTTACTATCTGGTGCAATTAAAGCTTTATAGAGCGAATTCTCAATTCTTTCTCTTCCTAAATTATTCTGGATATAATTCCCGAAGAAAATAGAAGCGATCGCTCCTCCAATCGCTCCCTTTTTCTTTTCCTAAGTAACCCGTCAAAGGGGAGGAAAGTTCAATTAAGATTTCGTGTATTTCTTGAGGTTGCAAGGTTTGAGGCGGATTGGAAGCGTCATAAGCACCGCTGAGATATTCAATTCCAATACTCCGATCGGTATTTTTGACTAGCTTGATTATATGCGAGCGCAATTTAATTCCTTGCCACACTCGATCAATGTAGCGATTGACTTTAGCATCGCTTGCTTCTCCAAAAGGTTCTTGTTTTAAACAGGTTTTTAGTTCTAATAAATCGATAGAACCTGGATGTTTGGCTTTTAGTTCAACCAGTCTTTGCAGAGTTTCGGGGCGAATGACGTTCATTTCGTTTCCACTAGCAGTTAATTCTGCGTCTTCTGTTAATTCTCCAGCCGCCATAATGATTTTGATGCAGTCGTTATATTGCAGTTGCAGGTGTTTGTATCCTAATTTGACAAGCTGTGCTGGTGTTCCATCGGGAACTTTCTCTGTTTTGGTGGCTTTACACTCCCCGACGACTGTATAGGGAGTCTCGCAGTAAAAATCTAAACCGCCAGCACCGCCAGTTGCTTCTGGATCGAGGCTGACTTTTGGGTTTTGGTTGGAATTGCCGAAGCCTAGTAAAATTAAGCTCTTGCGGACCAGCTTTTCAAATTCGTTACCGTCGCTGGAGTTGCCTACATCTGCAATTCTCTGAATCCAATTTAAATCAGAGTTGGGTTGTGCTGTTGGTGCATTTTCAGACCAACCGAGTAAGGCTTTAAAATCCTGGTCTAGTGCATTGGCGGCTGGATTAGTGGTAGCGAGTTGTGCAACTGCACCTTGCAAATTTTCTAATTCTGGATACTTGGGTGGGAGTTGATGTTGGAGTTGATAACAGCGTTGGGCAAAAGCGCGATCACTCAATACTGGGGTTGTTTTAGTCACCTTCAACGGCTGTGATAGAGGAACAAACCGAGGATTAGAATGTACGGGCATTTCTAACGGCTCAGGCAAACGATATACCCGTAGGTAAGCCAGAAAAATATGTCCTCGCTGGGAGAGATTTTCCAGCAAAGCTTCTTCTGTCCATATCGTTAGCTGGGACAAGATATCAAATGCTTTAGCTTCATCAAGAACTTGACAGCGATCGCATTTTGCCCAAGCTTTAATTGAAACTGTCTCTGAATTTAGTTCAGCAAGAGACTTTTGAGCCGTCGGGAAAAAATTTGAGCGGTAATACTGTTTAGTTGGCAGAACGTTGCTTGAAGTATCAGAAAGATAAAGGGCAAATTGTCGCCCCGGATTGATAAATATCCGAGGTATAGCAGCGATCGCGCGTCCTTGGATTAAAGCTTCAATGTCTGGTGCTGGTAGACGCAGAGCTACATCTATGGTAAGCATTATCCAACCTGGGTAAGTGATTTATTGCTCAAGCTATCTATATCTATGTCGTCAGCATCATTAGTTGTATCTGGTATCATTTGATCGTTATCGTCTAAATTATCTTCATCCACTAAGCCCTCTGGAATTTGCCCTGCCGGATTGCTCAGAATTTCACGAATTAGGTAATTGTCGGCTGCTAACTTTTTCTTGGCAAGAAAATCAAAAATCTGTTCTTCGCTCAATTCGTAGTCTTCACGAGCAGAATAGACAAATAGAATAGATAAAAGAGGCTTAATATCTTCTCCTGTTAACTTTACCCATTCTCCTCCCAGTTCGGCAGACAGTAACTTATCAAGATATTCCTGACCTTTTGTGTTGGCCTTAACTGTTTTTGAACGAACTAAGCAACCCCGAGTCAGGTCATACTTTTGGTAGTCAATTAAGCGTTTTAATCCAGCTCCTACTCCCTTTCCACCAGATTGCTGAATAATACCTACACCAATTTTTACTGTCTTTCCATCTTCCTTTCCAACAATTTTAAAGTCTATATAACCTCTGTTGCTGCTTTTTGGGTTAATGTCTTCGATATTTTCGATTGTTACTTTTTCTATTGTTTTTCCAATTACAGTAGAAAAACTTAGTCGCATGGCATCAGCAATTATTTTCTTATTCTCTAGATATTTTTCTAGAGAATTTTCAAGTTCTGCAAGCTCATTTTCATAAGCACTTTCTACCGGGTCAACTAGTGGTTTACCAGAAACAAAATTTTCTCCACACCACTCCAAAACTTTTCTAACAGGGGGCTTTTCTCTTCCCAATCTCTTGAGTTGATTTTCATCGAAGGGATATAGAGGATGAGGAGGAACTAAGTTTCTTGAGCCGTAAAATTCTGTTAACCATAATTTGACTAACTCAACAGTTAATTCACTATCTAAATGTTTCAAGTCAATCGGATTACTGGGTGAAACTCGAACTGGAACTCCACCTGGCAGTACTTTGATCTTCAGTTTCCATGTGTCAGGTAGCATTACTGTCAGAATCACGACCCCTTTACTATGTGTCGCTAAATTGAGGCTCTCAAACAGATTACTAACTAATTCAGACGCAACAACTTGCGCTTTGGTATAACCACTTTCGTTAATTTCCAGTCCCTCCAACTGGTCAAAGCAAATGAGCAAGGTACTGTAATCACTGATTAAACTCAGAATTTGCCCAACAGTATCAAAAGCTTTTAAATTTTTTACTTCTATACCAGGATTGGGCAATTCCATTGCAGTTGCTTTTGCATCAGCTAAGTCATTACCCGCTAACCACTTAATTGCAAAGGGCGCATGAGATTGTGAGAGTGTCCAGAAAATAGCCCGGACGATATCTGGATTGCCAATATGAGGTTTGCATTGAAGAACTGTATTAATCAGTACATCCATCAGATTGTTATATTTTTTCAGCCATGCCGGAAATTTTTGGATAATATATTGAGGGGAAAAACTCTTATTAGTTGCTTGGTTAAACATAGCCACAGCTAGTTCTTGCCACTGCATTACCCCTTGACTGCCTACTTGTCTGAAACTATCTGCGAAAGTCTGTAAAAATTGGTATTTAATCCGGTCTAGGTCGCTAAATTGAGACGCACTAGCATAAACAAATAAAGCACCTCCCTCAGCTTGAAGGCGATGGCGAATGCGGCTAATAACGTGGCTTTTACCAACACCCTGCTCAGCTACTATGGCAATCGAGGTAACATCACCGCCATAGCTAACTTGTTTGATTGCCTGAAGCACAGCATTGGAAGCGTGGACATTCAGCGTTGTAAGATCAGGAAATCCTTTACCCCAAATATCTTGATTCCTAACAACAGCAGGTTTTTTGAAAAGATTGTGTTTTTTAATAGCAGCATTTAGAGCTTCAAGAGGAGAGGCAGAGTTAGTCATAGTAATTATGTGCGAGAAAGTGAACCAATGAAGTGCAAAAGGGTCAAGTTTTACTTTGTCAGCTCAAACGCTGGGCGTAGTAGCGCAATCCGCTTAACTGAGTTATGATAGAGTCTTCAGCCTTATCCGGGGTAATATCTGGCATTTCTCCTCCCTGAAACTGGAAGATGTCATTAGCCTGCATTTCCAGCATCCATTCATTGAACTGGGAACGGGTGACACACTCTCCAATTTCCCGACGAATCCGATAAATCGGTACGAGGTGATCTAGGTTGTAGTCCCGATTCAGTCTGTCGTAGACATCCAAAACTACTGACTTAAACTCTTCATAAGATGCTATAGCCTTTGGCATAGCTAAAGACACATCTTGAACGCTTACTGCCTTCTCGTTAGTCTTATTTTTCCCATTTGGCACAGTTACTGCGCCATCTATGTGCTTGATCCAGTTCAGCAGTGCATTAAAATCTTTAGTTCTAACTCGCTGCTGGGGGCGATACTGAAAATCATGGCTTTTCAAGCCAGCATCTAGCATCTGCCAACCCTTCTCTGTCAGAGAAACCTTCACCGATCTGCCTTTTGTCGTCACCGTGATCGCGCCATCCTTTTCCAGTTCCTCGTAAACTCTTTGATAGTCTCCCGATTTCTCTTTATTCAGTTTCACCTGTTTGGTGAGTTCACTTTTGTTAACTGCTGCCCCTACTCCTCCTAAATTCCACAAATTCAGCAGCAGGCGAGTTTTAGCTTTGGGATCGGTTCCACCTAATCTTGTGGCTTTAGCTTTTGTTTGCATCTCAAATAACTATAAGCGTTTTAAAAATTAGCGATCGCCTAATTGTAACAGATACTTTACATACAGCCTCTTAATTATATAGCAAATGCGGGACAATTAATAGATTTGTTCGGCAACACAATAGTGTAGCGATCGCGTAGAGACGTATCTGTAGGCGATCGCATAGTCAGGATAGCGATCGCCCAACTTGGGAAAACCTCAAAAGCTAGAATGAGCAAGCACCGAGGGACTTTGTAATATTTTGTTACCAACTCCTTGACAAATGAGACACAACCTTAACTTGTCACCAATGGGGCGCAACAGGCAACAGTAAAGCATTGAGGCTGTTTACATTTCTTAACTCAGGTGATAAAATTTATGTCCGACTACTTACTACCTAAGTAGGCCGTTGTTGAACGAGGGAATTTACCTGAGTTAATTAGGAGAAGACAATAA
>JBFRWF010000283.1:0-3333 GCA_051439465.1 Xenococcaceae cyanobacterium
GCATTTTGTTTGGGTAAACCAAGGTATTGCTATTGAGGGAATTACATCAATTGGTCGAGCAACTTGCATTCGTCTTGATTTGAACGATACACGCTATCCAGAAAAGGATTCTATTCGAGAAACGAGAAGATTTTGGCTGAAAACTGGGTTACATCCCCCATCAGGCGATCCGTGCCAGTCTTGAAGTCCCGTTGTTGGTACATAGTCACTCGGTCTTTTTGTCCTTTACCATCCCTTACTGTAATTTGCTGGTATTCAAAATCGATGATCGTTCCCCCTCTAACTGGGGTCTGTGGGGTAAACTCTTTTGCTACTCTGCTTAGTTAATAGTAGGTTTTTAGAAGGTGTCAGAGCCCAACAGCATTCATATCCTGCCCATAAGCTTGCCACGCTAGGTCAACTAAACCATTAACAATTGCTACTGCTACCACTGAACTGCCTTTGCGACCATCAATGCTGATGTTAGGAATCTGAGAGTCTTGCAACCGTTGCTTAGCTACATCTGCCCCCACAAATCCTGAAGGAGTACCAATCACCAAAGCGGGTCGAATTTCCTCTTCCTCAATTAATTCCACCAAAGCTGTGAGAGCGGTTTGAGCCTGACCAATGACAAAAATTCCTTCCGGGTAGCGTCTCGCAAGGGTTTGAATCCCCCAAGCTACTTGAGTCTTTTCTTTGTGCGGTCGGGGTCTGGTCAAGGTTTCCATGCTGCAAAAAACCGGATTGGCAAAGCTGTTTTGAATTTGGGGCACAATACCAACTTGCACCATAGGCACGTCTACCACAATGGTGGTACGCGCTGCCAAGGCAGCTGCCCCTGCCTGGAGCGATCGCTCAGAAAAACGAATCAAAGACTCATATTCAAAATCAGCGGTATCGCAGATCACTCGACGCACAATTTCATATTTTGCTGGTGAAAAGACGTGAGTGCCGATTTCATGGTCAATAATTGCCAGACTTTGGGCATCTGTTACGTGCCATTTCATGTAGCTTTCTTCCCAATTAGATCAAATCCGGTAGCACAGTCATTATAAATATATTCCGTGCCAGTAAAGACTTGTAATCTTAGACCCGGATTCAGTATCACTTTGGAGATCATGGGGTAAGCTTGACATCTCCCCGCTTTGAAAAACGGGGATTCTAAGTTTTCAGAATTCAGAATTCAGCGCACTCCGCTGCACTCCGTTGACAGTACAGGGTTCCCTGGTCAAGTTTCCGAGGTCGTAGACTGATTGAAGGCGGGTGAGAGATATGCCACTAACGCACCCAGGACAAAGCCAATTAAGTTACGAAATAGAGGTAACCACTCAGAGGTGCGGCTGACAACAGGCCCAATGCCAAAAGCGATAAATAAGATCCCCCAAAGAGGTGAGATAATCAAAACCCACTGCCAAGCAAAAATTTGACCTTCTTTGCGGGGGATAGCAGCAAATCCAAAAATCACTCCGCCCACCACTGAGGTAATCAGGGTGAGAATCCACTGTTCTCGCGGCAGTCCAGGGACAACGAGACAACCACCCTGAAGCAGACAGGATCTAACCGTCTCTAAGGATTTAACTATAGAGTTGTTTTCACCGTTTTCCCGCACGAAATAGAGATTGCCGAACCGAGTTTGCAACTCAATCCAGAAGGTGCGGGGGAGTAATTCATAAACATCATCACCGATGCTGAAAGCAAGAAGATTGCCCCCCCGTGCATCAGCTACTAGCAGGATACTTTTGTCATCAAGACCCCAAAAATCTATCACAGCTCGACCAGGGCTGCGATCGTATTGAGTCAGTACGCGCAGCTTCCAGCCAGTTTCAGCCTCAAAATTTTCTATATCTTTAATCAGAGATTGTTCCTGAAGCTTAGGTAGGAAACTAGCTAAATCGACAACAGGTGTCTCAATATCGGGCAATAACTCTGGATTATTAACAGCCGAGGCTGCTGGCGCAAGTCCCCAAGTAGATAAGGCAAGAAAACAGGCGGCTAGGACAACCAGGAGTCTGTGGGTAAAACGATTCTGCATGTTGATTTTAAACTATCCCTTGTTTTAGCTTATTTTAAGATTACGAAGCGATTAAAAAAACCAGCAAGCAGCCAATTTTTCCAACTTACTCATTGCTGTTGTCCAGTTCTGATGCCTCTTGTTCAGTCTGCGGCTCAACTGATGATGTCATTTCTCTGACTTCCCGTTCGCGAAACTCGATAGCTGCTCTCTGAGAAGGGGTGAGACGCTCGATGGAGCGACGTCTACCTGAGGGGCGTTTCCAGGTTTTCCAAGCCGCTCTCACGCCAGCGACGACGCTGCGAGTACCAACTTGAACCTTGTTAACCTGCTTCTTTGCACCACTGAGACTTTGATCGACTTGTTTAACCACTCCAGAGGCACTCTTGACGCCCTCATTGATATCATCAGTTAATTCACTAATTTCCAGTCCAGTCAGTCGAATCGCTTCCAGGGTGGGCGGAAATTCCCGCCTGAGAGTGTCAAAGAGTTTTTCTGCACTGCGAGCTGCTCGCGCTAGTTCTTGCAAGGCAGGTAGTGCTGCGATCAAAACAGCAGTTAAACTGACTGCGACTAGCAAAATCGATAGTCCAAGCCAAAATAGGGGATCTGTCACGCTTTGGTTCGTCTATAGGTGATTGTTAGAAGAATGTGAATCAGGGGTAATTTCACGGGATTGTTTGATTGTGTTCGCTTCTAGCTGACTGGCTTCAATTCCAGCCGCGATCGCTTCTTTGAGTCGAGTGAGGGTTTCATCCCAGTTACGCAGTGCCGATTCTGACAAACGATCTGCTTGCAGTTGCACGCTGCTTGATAAATCTTCCGCTAACTCTGGTAGAGCATCAGCAGATTTTTTTAATATCTGCCGCGTTTCTCTCCCAGTGCGAGGGGCAATCAACAAACCAATTATCGTACCAAGGGCGCTGCCTACCAGCATTCCCCCAATAAACGCGCCTCCATTGTTTGTTTTGGACATCTTCTGGCCTCTATGCTTAACATCAATTTTATGATTTTTCCTAAGTAGGTCGGTCAAATTAATTAGAAAATGGTTGAGAGAGGCAACAGGCAACAGGCAACAGGCAACAGGGAATAGGGAATAGGGAATAGGGAATAGCTAACCCTAACACCTAACACCTAACACCTAACACCTCATCCGGGTTTTATATTTATTTTTGTCCACCTACTTAATTAACAGTAACCGTTCCGGGGGGGGGCGATCGGGAACAAGCTAGACTCTCCAGTAGAGCAAGTCAGGCGATCGGGAACAGGGTCTCGGGCAGGGTAAGTCAGGCGATCGGGAATAGGCTCGACCGCAGGACAAATCAGGCGATCAGCAATAGTAC
>JBFRWF010000284.1:0-3031 GCA_051439465.1 Xenococcaceae cyanobacterium
AACGACTGAAATTGTTTCCTAGAAAGGCTTCTAGCCTCCTAATTTTAGGTCTATTTTCGGCGCTCCCCCTCTCTTTTTAGCGATCGCCCCGAATTTATTCGACCAAACTCCTAATCTTTGGGTAAATTTACTCTACATCACTCTCTCCCCATCTCCCCATCTCCCCATCTCCCCCTCTCCCCCTCTCCCCCTCTCCACAAGGGTTTCAAGACTTATGGGTAAGGGATAGAATAGAATGAGGGGGGCTTGAACGGGATGTGGTGGATGCACAGATAGCACATCCACTGGAAAAACCCTATCCTCTACCTCTTTTCCTCGAGCCTTCATATCTTGGGCGATCGCCCTCAATTTTTCGATGTAAACAGGAATAGCAGCGATCGCCGAGGAGACTCGCTCTAATTGGTACCATGAATTAACTTTAGACCACAGGGGCAAGTTGGCTTCCATCCTTTTCCTGCTTCATAATGTTTGACAAGGTCCCCATTACCTGGCCAATACGACGTAAGTACTCCCGGAAAACGACCTTCGCTTGCTCATAATCAATGGAAGTTTGAGTAGCCTCACAGTAAGCATTAAGTGCTTTCACAACGACCAAAAAATGGTCTACTTCTGTCTCATCGGCAACATGGACATAGACATATTGCAGTGCCCTCTCCCGTTCGGCAGCGGACAAGTTATAGTGTCGATCAATGAAGTCAGAAAAAGTGCCAAGGGCAACACTATATTCAGCATGGTTATAAATTTCGGAAAACATGTTGATGAATAATCCGATTTGAATATCGGCAACTACCATATTTTGATAAATCCATCCCCTGAATTCACGCGCCTCAGGAATACAATACTGTTCGAGAGACCAAGGGAAATTTCCAACGAGCCGATGCGCCAAGTCATCGTAGAGTTGAGCATGGGTTTCCCCAGCAAAGTCTAATCCTAAATCTTCATAACTTGTCTGAGCGTTGTGAGCGCTGGCAAGCATTAACTGAGCACGACTAGAGGTTTCTTGAGTTGCCATGGCTAGCCGTTGCAACCGACAAGACAAGCCATATATGGCTAACATTTTCAGATGAGTTGCTTTCCATGAGTTGAGAAACTGGGCAAGCTGCTCGTCTGACCAGCGATGGGACCCCAACAAGGCAAAACAGCGTTCAACTTCGCTTATCAAGTCTTGGGATGCAGCCACGCTCTCAATTAAAGTGGATTTAAGCTGCTCATCAGCAATCAGCCGAGCTAAATCATAGATATGATCACTCAACACTGTTTTGGTAACTGTCATCAGTCTTAATCTAGAGGGCATGGAAGAAAAGTTAAACATCACTACGGTCTAAACTTAGTGATGCAGCAGTTCTGTACTCACAAAGAAGAGTTACTGCGGGTTCTAGATGCACCCCATGTGCCACTACATCCCTTAGCGGCTGAGGCTGATCTAAGAGAGTATGTAACGCGGCGCACCCTTTGCGGTGGCACTCGTCATGACAACGGGGGTCGGGGGAGTGATAATTACAATACGTTTGCGGGTTTGAAGAAGACCTGTTGGAAGTTAGCTTTTTCTTTCTGGCAGTATTTGATACCCTGCTTGAGAGGGAATGAAACTATTCCCTATCTGCCAGATGTCATTAGAGCACGGGCGGCTCCACAGACTTGAGGCTACCTCTGCCCATCATCTGTAGCGATCGCTATCAGTTGATTTGGGTGAGAGATCGCAGCTAGGGTGTCCCGGTTGGCGCTGCCGTTCTGCGGAGCAGCGACGCGCTGCGACAGCAGGGGCGAAGCCTAGTCTAGCCTAGTCTAGGCACTCGCCGAAGGCGAGCACACTTTCTTGTAGGGGTATCAATTGGCTTAACGAGTATGCCATTCACCGAATCGCTTACCTATCAGCAGTTTTTGAGCAGTTACACAAAGTCCGCTCTTTACCACCAAAATGATCGCCTTCAAACCCGATCGCCACCCGAGCGCGATCGCCCTCGGGTGGTTATTGATCAGCTATTATTCTTCCGGGATTGCTTGGATCTGTACTCATATAAGAATCACGAGCTAGTTGGCGGAGTTCGTCTTTGCTAATTTTGCCATCACCATTGGCATCGATCATGTTAAAAACTTTTTCAGCTACACTTGCATTATTCTGGTAAGCCTTGTCCACTTTTTTGAATTCCTTCAGGGAAATGAAACCGTCTTTATCTTGATCGAGAAGGTCAAATAGTGAATCTGTTAGAGGGATTGTTCTCTTTTCAAAAACATCACCTTTAGAATAGGAGCTGTCCACAAAGGCAAGATACTCATCCAGACTCACTTTGCCGTCACCATCTTTATCTACCGTGGACTTTATTTCATTCCATATTCCTATGTAATCACCCTTGAGCTTATTGCATTCCGGTGAATCGTAGTCGTAACCTAGGTTACCTGCCACTTGTTCAGCTCTATTTTCATAGTCGGATTGATCTAGGTATCCATCATTGTTTAAATCCACTCTTTTAAACACAAGTGTATTCGCCTTCGCCTGAGCTTCGGTCAGCATAGTTTACCTCCCTATACTAATAAAAACCATTGACAATACTGACAAATATACTAGACATTCAAGCCTAAAAACGAGAAAATTTATATAAATTAACGTTTTGGACGGAGTTTCCCACAAAGCGGGAAATTAAGTGGTCTTGGTTGTGTGAGTGAAGGGCCAACGCATCTAATTTCCAGAAAGAAGGCACACAAAGGGGCTGAGTAGTCTAAAATTGTTGAAACTCTGCGCTCAAGTTACTCCTACTCAAGCTGATTCTAGGAAAAAATCACATCTGGGCGTAAACAAGTCGTTAATCATTTTTGCTGTTGGGCGTGTGTCACTGGTGTCACTCTGACTAGGGTGAAGCTGCGATCGCTATTCAATCACATTTCCTTTTTCATCCCGTTTTACCCATTGCTACTTATACCCCATAGCCTGGGGACTGTGACTCAGGGCAAACGCATCTAAGTAGTCGGACAAAAGTAAAGTTAACTGTGAAGACAAGGCAACAGGCAACAGTGCGCCCAGCGTCGACGTTGT
>JBFRWF010000285.1:0-11847 GCA_051439465.1 Xenococcaceae cyanobacterium
AGGTGAATAAATTTCAGAAAATTCTCATTTTTTAATACTTTCATAATCTCTATTCTCCAGGCAACAGGCAACAGGCAACAGGCAACAGTAAGGCATTGAGGCTGTTTACATTTCTTAACTCAGGTGACAAAATTTATGTCCGACTACTGGGAATACTGATTGCTGAGCAAGAGGATTGAATCGAATGAACGATCTTAAAACCGAAATCGAGAAAGAAGCAAGTCGAGCCGCACAATTAAGCTTCGAGGCTCAATCGGCTTTTGCTGTGCGAAACTTGGCTATGGGTAAAGCCTTAATGAAACAAGCGGTAGATGCCGGAAGAAATTGTCAAAGCCTCATTCAGCAATATACCCAGACCTGTGAACGGCAAAAGTCGGTTTGATTGATGCTCCCGTCATAAGCCCATTTTAGAGCCCTTGCTGCTCTGGGAAAAGCTCATTGTAAAAACCATGCAGTTGTTTGAGGACTACAATTGTGATTCAGTCAGTAGCGTACTACAAATAAATTTTGAATCAGGTTGAAATCTGGGCGTATGGACAGTGCCAGGTATCTCGCTCTAGAAATGCCAATGTTTTTGTGACACTGGTAAAACTTTTCAAACACTCTCTCTCAGAAACCTTTGAGCGTCTGCCAACAGTCGACTGCCCCAAAGTTTTTTCTTAAGAATCTTTAAGTCAGCATAGCTGCTGTCCAGAGTTAACGCTTCTTTTCCAAGCTTTAAGCTTTTCTCCCGTTGACCTTGAGTATAGAGCGCTACTGCCAAAGCTAGCTGGGGTTCTGCTTGCTTGTTATCAATCGCGATCGCATTTCTCCACTTTTCAATCGCTTCTTCTACATCTCCCATTTCATACCTTACCAGCCCAATATTGGTCATAGCTCGCCCATAATGAGGATTAATGCTCATAGCTTCGTTGTAATCTTCTATCGCTGCCTGATATTCTCCCAAGTCATAGCGGGTAAGACCCCGGTTGTAGTAGGCTTTGGCATCGTTAGGATTAATGCGAATAGCTTGGGTGTAATCTTCTATTGCTGCCTGATATTCTCCCAATTTTCTGCGAGCAATACCCCGGTTGTTGTAGGCTTTGGCATAGTTAGGATTAATGCGAATAGCTTGGGTGTAATCTTCTATTGCTGCCTGATATTCTCCCAATTTTCTGCGGGCAATACCCCGGTTGTTGTAGGCTTTGGCATAGTTAGGATTAATGCGAATAGCTTGAGTGTAATCTTCTATTGCTACCCGATATTCTCCCAATTTTCTGCGGGCAATACCCCGGTTAAAGTAGGCTTTGGCATCGTTAGGATTAATGGGGGGTTCCACCGCCGACAGATCCACTACCCTCAACGGAATCTCAAACTCGTCCCCGATTTTCAGATCTGGGACGCTGACAGTAACCAATATTCGATGATCGCCGCACGTTTCGGGGCGAACAGTAAGACTGACTGAAGCTCCCGATTGGATTGGGAGCAGCGGCAAGGTCGCTTGTGTAGGTGATAGGTCCAGATTGATGCCGCGAAATTCGAGAGACACTGACGGGGTCGGTTCAATTTTATTCCTTTCTTCCGGGTGATGGGGTTTCGCTGTATTATCTTCCTTCTGTCTTTCACTAGGTGTCCGCGAACCAGGGTCAGGTGTTACCCACATGGTCCCGGCTGAATCGTCAGAAGGTAATGGGCTCGATGCTGGTATAGCGGTGGAAGTAATATCAGGTAGTTTGGGAGGTTCCTCGTCAGGAGTTTCTGTTGATTCGGTACTAATCTTGAAACCTTCTCGTGGTTTATCCTCAAACTTGATATGGGATGTCTCTTCCGGGAGATTTCGGCAATATCTCCAGGCATATTCCGTGATCAACCCTCCAATCTGAATTTTGAAAGTGTAGGATTCGCGGACGTTCAAAGTGGGGTGGTCATCGAGCACCTCGACGGAACCCGGTGCTAACCAGATCGTTAGCTGCCGGGCTCGCCTCACCTGTGCCAACTTTTGTTGCAATGATTTAACTCTATCGTCCTGGTTTAGACCTTTATAAATCTCAATAAGTTTTTCGAGGTATACACACGAGTTCGGAGCAAAGGTGTCTTTAACGAGGGCCTCAGCCTTTAACAACCACTCATTCTTTTGAGAGAGCGATAAATCCAGGCTGTGACAAAGTTTAAGTAATTTTTTGATGCAATACCGTTGATTGTCAAGATTTTCTGGGGTTTTACTCTGCTTGATAAATTTTTCTGTCCAATAAACTTCCCGCTCTGGATCTTTCAAGGCTTTTGAACCATATAGATCTACCAATCTTTCCAGAGTCAATAAATTCAGCCGAGTCCGGCCAATCTCCTCGGCAATCCGGTGCGCTGTCTCATAATATTTTCGGGCTTGCTCAAATTCACGCCTGTCACGCCAGACATCACCCAAGTTTAGAAGCTGGTTCAATTCATCCTGTCTATTACCAACCTGCTTACTCAGATCCAGGGCGTAGGTATAATACTCAATCGCGCTCTCGTAATTTCGACGGGCATGATAGACAAGTCCGATGTTTCCTAAATCTTTTACTTCGCTTTGCTGCTGACTTTTTTCCCGGCTGATTTCTAAAGCTTGCTGATGATATTCAATCGCCTGGTCAAATTCCCCTAGCTCCCGATAAACTAACCCCAGATTCCCCAGAACATCACCTTCAACCTTTCGCTTGCCCAGGCTGAAGGTGATGGCTAAGGCATTTTCAAAAGACTGAATCGCCTGGTGATGTTCGCCATGCTTATATTGGGCAAATCCCAGGTGGTTATATCCTACAGCCTGGGCTTCATCTTTGCCTTGCTTTAGAGTCAGGTATTGCTCAAAATGCTTAATCGCTGAGGCGAACTCACCCCAATCTGTGTAGACCAAGCCAAGTCCATTGAGGGCCGTTCCTTCGCGCTCCAAATTGCCAAGCTGTTCCCGGCTTAAACGGAGAGCTTTCTCAAAATTTTCCTTAGCTTTAGGAGTCTTACCTACGAAGCGGTAGGCTTCGCCTAATTTCAACAATAAATCTGTCTTGGTTTCGTCAGAAAGAGAAAGTCGTATTGGCGAGTCTAAAATTCTCTCGATGAGGGGAATTTGGGCCGTTTTGTCCCGCCACTCTGTAATATCCTTTTTTTCTAAGACCATCTGATCAAGGTCACCAATCGGATCAGCTTGTTCGTCGGCGGGAAATGTGAAGCTGCCATCGCGGACAGACCAAAAGTCCGGGGCAACATTTGCCAGTTTAATATGTGCATAGTCGGGTAACCAGATCAGGAGAGGATAAGGAAGTTCGGCCCGAAATCGCTCTCGGCTGATGTTTAAGGTCTGCAAAACGGCGGGAAAGCGCTCATCAGCATCCAGCAAAATGGAAACCTCAAGACCAGTTACCTGAATGGCTAGACTAGAAGGTAATTTGTCCGAGAAACTCTGATCCAGATGTGAGCGTATAATCGAATACAAATTGTTGATCGGTGTTCTGCCCCACAGATCAACTGTCGTCAGGGTGATGTTGATTTGAGAACAGCACCCCTGGAGTTCCTCCATATAACGTTTCTGGTCATTGAAGGAACTGCAATTGGCGAGGATTAAAGCAAAGCGGTCGTACTGAACGGCCCGTCTTATAGGCCGCATCAAGCTCTCCAACTCGCTTTGGTAGTTTAATTTGGCGTTCACAACTGTTTCAATACTTTCTGGAACTTATTGTTCTTCACCACAGCCGGATGAACATCCTTCCACTCGGTTTCGTCGGCCTCTCTATAAACCAAGATAACGTTGTTATAGATGAGTTTCTGATTGATTTCATTATTAGGTGGGTCTTGCGTCTGGTAGGCTGTGATGACGTGACTGTATTCATCATCACGAATAACCTTCTCGTAGTCCCGAACCAATCTGTTAATCGCTCGCTCGGCATGATCGGGCTGGATCTTCTCATCAGTCTCATTGCAGGCATAGCTAATCAATTTCATCAAATCCCGCAAATGACCGCCGCTAGCCGAAATTAGTTCTTTGATAGTCTTCTGTGGATGGGCAAAAATTTCTTCAAGAACCAGTCGCTTGCTAACTATATTTTTTAGATGTTTAATGCCCGCCTTATCCGGAATTCGTTCAACCCCGCACTTGCAAATAGGAATCATTGGCAAAATTAACTGCTCATCAAACGGCAAAAGTGTTGCCTGTTCATCGTACAACAAAGAGATAGGCACGACATAGATAAAGTTGCCTTTGAGCTGTTTTAAGAGGGCCCCACTCCCTTGAAACAGATTCTTATCCAAGCCCTGTCGCAACCGATCCAAGCTATCCATAATAAAGAGCAAATCCGTTTTGTTTTTGCCTTTAACCTGCTGTCGTGCTTCTGTCAATAGCGCGTTGACTTTATCAATTAACTCTGTAATATCTCTTTCCAGTTTCCGCCTCATAATTTCACGGTCATCCGTACTCATTTTGACCCCGGAAAAGACCTTGGCGGTAAGAAAACTGAACCATTTAGGGATGCCAATATCTGCTTTTGTCCCAATTTCAGCACCGATTGTCTCAGACTTTTCAAAAACTTTTTCAAAGAACCAATCGCCTACGTTTTCCAGAAGGTTATTTGGCAGGCGATACCCCGCTTTGGTCATGCCCTCAACCGTTACCTTGGCAATGGCTAGCAATAGATCGCTTAAAGTTAGATTATTGACATCTAATTCAGTAGCCGCATCGAAATAAATCACTGAGTAATCCGGCTCGATGCTGCTCTGAAGCTGATACAGCTCCGTTGTTTTGCCATTGCCTCGATATCCGGTAAATAGTAGATGTAAATCTCTTTCGGCTCTTGAATGGCGGTTGAGCATCCGTTTAATTTGTTTCTGGGTATCGCCACGTACTCTAGAACAATCTACATACCGTGGATCGCCAGGTTTTAAGGGAAACGCATCTACTGCACTCCAGGCATCGTCAATATTCCGAGCTGGTTCAAACTGTTTAGGGTTAGCCATCATAAATCTTTACGCGGGACTATCTATTAATAACGATCACTGGAGTTTAGCGATCGCTCCCCTCTCAACCAACACTCGCCCTGTCAACAAATCCTTCACCGTTGCCAACAAAACTCGCTGCTCATTTACCTCAAACTGCACCACAATCCTGTCTATCCCAAGTTGCCCCGGCGGTTCAAGATGTGCCACACAAACCTGCTCGTGATGACTCTCCAAAGAGCGATATTTCGACTGTTGGTGCAACTCGCTACTCGTCATGCGCCCAAACTGATCGAAAGTTACCTCTGCTTGCGATACCTGGGCCACTTCTCCAATATCTAGGCGAATCTCCCGCTGTCCTTCCGTTGCCACTTGCAGCGTCAGTGCTTCTTTCCGTTGGCAAGGATACTTTTCCCCCTTATCAAATAGGTTGATATATGTATAACTCTTACTATAAGGTTCCCAAAGACGGATAGCATAACTATGGCGCAGGTAATCATCTAACTCTACTACCTGACTCAAAGCTAAAGCCCCATGTGACACGGCTTCAAAGGGCTTATTTAACCTCACCCGTCCTCGCCCAAAGTAGGAAAAGATTAACTGCTGCACCGCTGGAATCAGACAACTCCCTCCCACCAGCAACACCTGCTCAATCTCACTTTTACCGATCCCCTTACCCAAGGCAATAGTCAGCACTTCATCTAAAGTATTGCGTAACTGTTCGAGTAACTGTCGGTTTTCCAGAATCTCCTCTAAACTGTCTCGACTCAGTTGCAAGTCATGAGAGGTGAAAGTTTCTTCATCCAACCAACTCTCCTTTGCCTCTTTTTCCCTGGAAAGCCTGATTTTTATCCTTTCTGCTATCTCCAACAAATTCTGCCAGCCAATTTCCCCCACCTTTCCCCGTGAGGAACCAATTTGGCGCAGATAATCCTCAATAATCCAAGTATCAATATCCTCTCCACCCACATAAGCGTCGGATTTCGCCAGCACTTCTGCCCGCAACTCCGTATGAATACCCTGGGAGTTGTTTCTTTGCCTGGGGGATTGGGAGGAAATACCAGTGCGAACTAAGCTTAAATCCAGGGTGCCACCACCAAAATCCACTACTAAAACCACTGCTCCAGGGCGTTTTACCGCATAACCCAAGGCTGCAGCTGTGGATTCATCCACTAACCGAACCTGGGAAATCCCCAAACTAGTCGCCAAATCTCGAAACCAATCCAGATAGCGCTCAAACGCCCCCACAGGCACAGTAAAAATGACCTGAGACGTTTCTATTTGTTGCTTCTGAAGCTGGTGCCAGATTGTCTTGATAAACAGTTCTGAAACCGATTCAGCGGTGTAGCTATTGCCATCCAGTTGACGGGGTGGGGGTTCAAAGTCCGCAGCTAACTCCCGTTTAAAGGATTTAAATAAGCGGTTAGGTTGGGATTGCCCTAGGCGTTGGGAGCGTACTTGCTGTCCTAACACTAACTGTTTAGGCTCTTTAACAAACACCAGGGTTGGCACCACGGGGATTTCCCAGACTTCTCCCCCCTTCCCCTTCATCCTAAACAGACGAGATATCTGAGGAAACCTCAAGGTTTTTGGCGCTTGCGTGTCAGCTTCCAGAATGCTGACGACAGTGTTGCTCGTGCCAAAGTCTATCGCAACAGTTGTCATAATTTTTATTCAATTCCCCCAGGAAGTGTGCGACTAACTTTAGCAGGATAGAGGATTCGCTCTCCATCCCGATAGCCGACAAACCTAATATAAACCAACTCTCCCTCAGCAATGTCATCGGTATCCGGTTGATGCAATTGGGGATTATAGGTTACTTGTTCCCAAGGCGTACCAATCAATTCACAACCCCAACTTGAAAGCAAGTTCTCCAGTGGCGTAAACAGCGCCACTAGATTTTTGGCAGGCAAATCTGGCTTTGCTTGTGCCATCCTAACAGCAGTGGGGTAGTTGGTTAGCAATGTCTGCAATTGCTCGAAAGTCGCATCCCGCAAGTCAGCATTTAGCTGGCTGGATTGTTGCTGCAATTCCTCTCGCAGTCGCAAACATTGTTGCTGTAATTCTTCTATTTTCTTTGCCTGGGCAGTGAGGGAAGATGCACCTGACTTGGATTGATTGCCAAAGAGGCTTAAAACAAAAGCAGTACCTCCCAACCAGAGTACCAAACCGAACCAGAAGAGATTGGGCTCATCAAACATCACTACCTCTTTTTACCTCTGATTCAGGTATTGGGTTTCGGAGGTGATGAGGTTTTCTGCCTCTTGGTAATATTCTGGCAGCAATTCTTGGGATTCTACTTTCCCTAGCGCTTTTTCCAGTCCTGCGGTTGTCTCGGTACAACTTGCTCCAGAGGCATTGATCACCTTTTCAGCGATCTTGCCATCTTTGCCAATGCGATATTCGATTTTTTGATATTCAGCCATAGTCTTAACTCCTTATCCTTTGCTTCAGATTAACAGACGAATAGATGAATTCGGTAGAGGAGCGATCGCCTCCAGTACCAGTAAAATATATCAGTTTAGTCTGAAAAAGAGCGGAATGAACATAGCTCAACTAATCTTTAATGGCATTGCCGTAGGTAGCGTCATTGCCCTAGCGGCAGTGGGACTCACCTTAACCTATGGGATTTTACGACTTTCTAACTTTGCCCACGGTGATTTTATGACCCTGGGAGCTTATCTCACTTGGCTGGCAAATACCAGCGGGATGAATATCTGGATATCCATGATTGTGGGGGCTGTGGGTACTGTGGGGGCAATGTTAATTGCCGAACAACTGCTGTGGAAACCGATGCGCGATCGCCGCGCTACTTCCACCACCTTGATTATTATCTCCATTGGCTTGGCTTTGTTTATCCGCAGCGGCATTCTTTTAATTTGGGGAGGTAGTAACCAATCCTACGATTTGCTAATGGTTCCAGCTCCTGACATTTGGGGCATCAAGGTGGCTTTTTATCGTCTAGTTGTCATCGGTTTGGCGATGGTGGCAATTGTAGCGCTACACTTTTTCCTCCAAAATAGCAAAGTTGGCAAGGCCATGCGGGCAGTTGCGGATAATATTGACTTGGCGCGGGTGTCTGGGATTAATGTGGAGCGGGTTGTGCTTTGGACTTGGGTGATTACTGGCATCTTGACAGCTTTTGGCGGGGGGATGTACGGTCTAATTACAACAGTCCGCCCCAATATGGGGTGGTTTCTGATTTTGCCGATGTTTGCCTCAGTAATTCTCGGTGGAATTGGCAATCCTTATGGCGCGATCGCCGGGGGGCTGGTGATTGGTATAGCCCAAGAATTAAGCGTTCCCTTGCTGGGATCGCAATACAAGCTGGGGGTGGCGCTGTTGATGATGGTTCTGATCCTAATCATCCGTCCCCAAGGTTTGTTTAAAGGAACAATCTGAAGGGCGCATACACACAACTGGGAAGGTTATTGCCATGACCCAGGTTTTCTAGAGCGCTGCTCCAGTAATCAAAATTTCTTGTAGGGGCGTAGGCGTAGCCTTCTCGTAGAGTAGCCTTCTCGTAGCCCGTAGAGCTTCTCGTACGCCGTAGGCGTTCCCTTAGGGTAGAGTAGAGTAGCATTTGGGGAACAAGTGAGAGCTGAAACCCTTGTTTTTATTTCCAAATGCAACGCCGGAGTAATATGGAAAGAGTATTTAATGAACCGGCGCTCTAAGTAGTCGGACATAAATAAACAGTACTATGTTAAGTAATGTGAAGTTCAGGGAAAACAGCAGGCGATCGCCAATCAGAGATACTGGTTAAGCTGAATCACCAATAACGGATTTAACAAATTCTTCCCCAGAATATCCTACCAAAAAAACAACAAATATTCCCCCCAAAAATTCTCAACCGAAACAATCCTTTGAACATCACTTTTTCGTGAAAAAGCGACAATAACAATCAGGGGGAAAATAATATTTCTCACTAAGGCTAGGACAACCTCCGAAATCAGGGTAAGCGCATCTAAAATTGTATAAATTGTACTTGACAAAAGAAAGGTCGCATGTGAACGTTCAGGGGGGCGATTGGGAACAGGCTCTCGGGTAGGGTAAGTCAGGCGATCTCGAAAAGATCCGCCTCCGGCGGTGCGGGAATAGACTCTCTAGAGCGTCGGTCCAGTAATGGCGATTCTGGGTTAGCATCACGAAATAGGTTGACACTAGGGTTCTGATCTCAATCATTTTTATTAAGTTTTGCAACGGTTTTCTTATTTAAAGACGAAGAGGAACGAAATATTTCACCCTTTATGAAGAATGCGATCGCTAATCAAAAGGGCGATCGCTACTCAAAAGAGCGATCACTAATCAAAAGAACGATCGCTAATCAAAAGGGCGATCGCTAATCAAAAGGGTGATCGCTAATCAAAAGGGTGATCGCTAATCAAAGACTTCAGGCCATGAAGTTAAAGGAGGATAGCTGCAAAATGGCGCTCCGGAGTATTGTGTCAAGATTATTCTCAGGGGTTTGACTGGGTTGTCACCCCGTTAATTCCACGCCAATTGTCCAAGGGACTGCACAGATAGGTAGGAAGGGCCAACTTAAAGAACGGAAACATTCTTCTGTTGTTCCTGTTGCTCAATTAAGCGAGCCAGAACATGAAGATTGTGTACAACCGCTGTCCGTCGCAGATCAAACAGGTTTTTGCGTAATCCGATGTAGCGTGCCCAATTGCCTTGCCAATGTCCAACATGTGCTAAGGAACTCACCGTTCGCTCAAAAGAAGATGCCCCTAGCCAAATAAAACGTCTCAAGTGTAGTCTGGGTAAGCAGTTGAGAGATTAGAGAGGTTCTTCCTAGCATTGAGAGTAAATCAATCAGAAAGAGTTGATGATCTCCCCCTTGTCATCCATTGGCTAAAACAAATGCAGATTGAAAAATTGATTGACCAAGAGTTACCAACTCCTCATGGCAATCGGAAAGGCTTAAGCTATGGTCAACTATCAGTGCTACTTTTAAGCTACATGATTACCCAAGCCGACCACAGACTGTGTGCAGTAGAGCCTTGGGTAGAGAAACATCGGAAAACCGTAAGATATGGCAACGGGATGGACAATTAGGGAAAAAGACGCTACTGATGACCGATTAGCCGACTTATTAAGTATGATGGGTTCATCCAAACACCAAGGGCTTGATAGGATTGCCACCATATTAGGACAACAGGTAATACGAGCCTATGAATTGCCCACAGATAAAGCTCGCAGTGATACCACTAGCTTTTCCGTCTATCACCAACCCCACCAAGAAAAATCAGGAGAAAACTTACTCAGTTTTGGCTATAGTAAAGACCGTCGCCCCGATTTAGTCCAATACCGTCAAATGTTAGCTACCTTAGACCCCATGGGGATGCCACTGTTAGGAGTAACCTTATCTGGGAAAGGAACCGATGAGTGTCATTACTTACCAACTTGGAAACAGCTAGCAGATATTATTGGTCATAAAGACTTTCTATTTCTGGCAGATTCTAAAGGGTCAACTTGGACAAATCGGGCAAAAATTGATGATGAAGGAGGAATTTATTGTTTTCCTCTAGCTATGACTCAACCCCGTGACAAACTTCTATCCGATTGGGTAGCTAATCCCCCGACAGAAGTAACAGAGATTTTCACTCATTCCGGAGAAGAGACAGAATCTCCCATTGGGAAAGGGTTTGAAGTTTCTCTAGGTAGTCTCTGGTATGACAAGAATAGTCAGAAGTGGTATCGCTGGTCAGAACGATGGTTAGTGGTTTGTTCTTATGCCTTGCGCTCTCGTAAGCTAAAAAGCTTAGAAAATCGCCTGGTCAAAGCCGAACAAGCCCTCGATAAACTAACTTTAAAGCCACCGCAAGATGCACTCACTTTACAAACCCAAGTTGATAGCATTCTCAAACGTTATCGGCTGACTGGATATATTTTAACTGCTATTGAGAAGAAGATTCGCTATCACAAAGTCTATGAAGGTAGTGGTCGTAAGGGGGCAAATCGTCCCTCCCGTCTTGTCCGTCAAACCACACTCTCCTTAACCTATCAACGTTGTCAGACAGCTATCGCTTCTTTCCAGGCTATAGCTGGTTGGCGATTATATGTCACCAATGCCCCGAAAATGCGTCTTAGTCTTGAGCAAGCGATTTTTTCTTATCGGGAACAGTGGCAACGGTCACGAGGTTTTCATCGCTTCAAGGGTGGTCGTCTCCCTGCCTTACCCATCTACTTCCAAGACGACGCCTTGGATTCGGGGTTTGATGTTTTTGCTCACCATTGCCCTACAGGTCTTCACTTTAATGGAATTCGTAGTTCGCCGTCAATTGGCTCAATCAGACCAGTCCCTTCGGTGGTCTCTACGATGGTAATCCCAAGCGTACCACTTCTCGTCCTACTGCCGAAAGGTTGTTAGCGGCTTTTAAGGGCATTACCTTCTACTTTTATCGAGATGGCTCAACTGAAATCAGTCCTCTCAATTGGAGACAACGACAAATTTTATATCTGATGAAGATTCCTGAGTCTATCTACACTGTTCCCTTATTTGTCCCTGGCTAATCTTACCAGCTTTATCCTATATATTGTATAAATAGATAGTAAAGAAAGAAAAAAATGAGGGATAACAAGAGCGGAGCGCCTTGTGGAATTTTCTCTCTATTTTTCTAAATTTGCGGCTTTTCTTGCTTTACTTTCTCCCACTAACCATGGAGGAAAATTATTATTACTCACCCCCTTTTTTTTCTTTTTTTGTGTTGATTAATGAGTAAAATATTGGCTCGGCAAAGAAACAGACTTTATCGGATAACCTAGTGCTCGCCGGTCTAAGTAGTCGGACATAAATAAACAACACTATGTTAAGAAGTGTAAAGAGCTTCAATCCCTTGCTGTTGCCTGTTGCGCCCAGCCGACAGCGTCGACGCTGGGCGCACTGTTGCCTGTTGCCTTGTC
>JBFRWF010000286.1:0-4830 GCA_051439465.1 Xenococcaceae cyanobacterium
TTAGGGATTACCCTGGTATTGGTTTATCTCCAGTTGCGAACTTGGGGGGAGGAAGTCTGAAGTCTGAACTGCTTACCCTACCGGCGTCGCGCTGCGCTACTCTGGGACGCGCTGCGCGACTCTGGGACGAAGTCTAGCCTTATTCCCTATTCCCTATTCCCTATTCCCTATTGCCTGTTCCCTATTCCCTATTCCCTGTTGCCTGTTGCCTGTTGCCTGTTGCCTGTTCCCCTCCTTTTGCCTTTTGCATGCAAGCCTTTAGACTAGGCTTCGCCCCTGCTGACGCAGCGCGTCGCTGAATCGCGCAGATGCCTTTGAGCGCTCTGCGGAGCAGCGACGTAGTAAGCGCGAGTGCCTGTTGCCTTTTGATTACTGTCCCGGCTTAAGTGGATAGCCGTTTAGGCTTTGTTTGGACTTAAATTTTTCTCAAATCCCAGCAACTTCAATAATTTTCTAAAAACTCTTCTTAAAGATTTTCTTCTCAAGGAAGCTGAATATTTCAATGCCTTCTGAATTAAAGGCGGGCTCTGGACAATTGAACCACGAACCCATGTCCGTGAATGATGCCGTGGAAAATTTCCATGCAAGAGTAACTCAAAAACATGCTTCCATTTATAGCTCTCAGCCCAAGAGGGTTGCATGGCTCCCTTGCTTGCTAGATGTTCATCCCAAGGTAAACTACCCCAAGCCCTGGCCTCACTCTGGGAAGGAGTTAACCAAAAAGCCTCAAAAACTTTTGCAGAACATTCACGGATATCTGCACGTGTATTAACCAAACTTGAATCAAGCAATAAATTCTCTATAAAGCAGTCAGTTGTCTTCCTTAACATTGGAAGTCCCCAACTAATCACTCGTTGATTAATGTCCTCTTCCAAAACAGGATAGACCTGTTCGTCTCTCTTTTTAAACCCCATAACTGTACCATGATCGGCACTACAAAAAAGTTCCAATGCCTCTTTTATTTTACTGTCTAAATATAAAAAACCCTTGTTAATGCGCTCATCAAAGAAATATGCTTCCAGTAATTGACATTCTTTATCTATATTAGGGCGGCGATTTTTAGCAAAATAAAAACCCACCAGTGGTTTTCCAGCATCAGAATCTATCAGTCTGGATAGGGCACTATACATGGAGCCTGCCCAGCCTAAATCAACAATTCCTTTGTCATCTGAGTCCAGTAATCCCTCTTGCCCTAAATACTTTCTCAAAATTTGTCTTTTCTGATCTGTTTTTCTTAAAATCAGTTCCCTTACTTGTTTCTCATTCAGTACTGAACGAAGTAACTGAACTTCTTCCTTACTCAAAGATCGACACCAATCATTTTTAGTGAACCCGAAATTGCTTAGGCTATCAATGATTTCTTCCTGCTGAATATCTAATCGATCAAAAAGGTACTCAAGGGAGCAAAATTTATACAAGGGATACCAAATCCAGTGTTCGTCAAAACTCTTTATAGTTGCTCGATTCCATGACAATCTACTACCGTAAAGATAGCGCAGTTCACAATAATAATTGAGCTTGCTGACCAATTTACGGGCTATTTCAAGTAAGATTTGACCATCTCTTGATAAGAAGTAAA
This sequence comes from Xenococcaceae cyanobacterium, assembly GCA_051439465.1. Lineage (GTDB taxonomy): Bacteria > Cyanobacteriota > Cyanobacteriia > Cyanobacteriales > JBFRWF01 > JBFRWF01. The sequence goes on from JBFRWF010000286.1 coordinate 1,580, forward strand.
GTCGCTTTAAATTTAATTCTTGGGCACGTCGTAGCAGCCAAAGCACATAACCCACTAATATAGGTGCAACAACCCCAGCAGTAACATCACGTATTGCTTCCTCTTGAGAAGAGGAAGCTGGAATTGTCAAACGTGCAAGTCTGGAAGCACCAGCAATCACAGACGAAAAGCCCTCGGTAGACCAAGCATATGACTCAAGTATCTTTTCATAACGATTGAGGTTGCCTTCCGAAAAAAACTTTGCCTCTATTCCTATCTTCTTTGCAGCTTCCACATCGGCATGCAGATCGTTACCTAGGTGAGATATTTGTGATGGCGAAATATTCTCACGATGTAAAACTTCAGGAAATAGTCCACCTGATAATTTTGACTTCCCGTATTCACAAGATACATAGCAGCGATCGCCATCTCTCCACAGTTGATGATGTACCAACTGTTGTTTAATAAAATCAGAGGGCAAATGCATATCAGACACAAAGATGACTTGCTGACCTTGATGACGTAACGCCTTTATGTGTTCTTTTACACATGGTACAAAACGAATCAATTCAGACTGTAACGCTAATTCTCGCACCATTAGCTGGTTTCGCTCTGTTACTGTCAGACCTAGGGAAGATCCAAGTTCTTCATAGATATGATGTAAGGTAGTTGATTCGCCTATATTTTTAAGAGCAAGACGCTCAGCAGCAATACGCAAACGGGCGAAGGTTTCGGGCGTACAGCTAATTTCTGATAAACCTAACAATTGTTTACCCAGCAAAAGGAAGGCTGTGGTAGGCGAGCCAGTAACACGTGTAACAACTGTATCAAACACATCAAATGAATTGATCTCGATCATGTTTTAACTGAAGTTCCCCCGTACAAATGTACTAAAGCAGTCCAAAAGTCTTGGCGATCGCCCCCAAAGAGCTCCCTGCTGATTACTGAATTGGTGTTCTAGGCTGCGATAGACCGCTTAAACCTTGAATTAAAAGGTCTAACTCTAGCTGCATCCGCGTTATAACTTTGTTGTAGCAGGCATCCACATAGTCGCGATCGCCAGCAGCAGCCCTTCCATAGCGCTCAAATAAAATTGGGGCACAGACACGGGTGTGAATCTGCACAGGCAAAGGGATATTGGGCAGAGGTCCAATTGCTAAACCCCAGGGCAAACCGAGGTAAATTGGGAATACTTCTGGATCGAGATCGAATAACCAGGGCATCCCCCATTTATGTAGTTGCTTTGCCTGTTTGTAGAAGTCATCCAGGACAATTATAGTATCATGGGCACCTTGGGAAATCACTGGTACAATCGGCACTTTTTCCCGCAGTGCCAGTTTGATAAAGCCTTTACGCCCTGCCAAGTAAATTTTATGCCTCTGGTGATGGGGGCGGAAAACATCTTGTGCGCCTCCTGGATAGACGAGGAGACTAGCGCCTTTTTGGAGGGCAGCGATCGCTATTTTGGGATGAGCCATAATTGCCCCAGTCTTTACAGCTAACTTTGCCAACTCTGGATTCATCTTCCAGACATTAGGATGCATCAAGCCGTACACTGGACGCTTTGTACCAAAACGACGGAACCAGTCATACATCATCATTCCCATATCAGGAGCAGCAAGTCCCCCATTGTGGGAGCCTACTAGCAATACCTTTTCCTTAGCTGGGATATGATGCCAGCCATCGGTTTTCACCCGAAAGTAGTAGCGGTAAAGCCATTTCCAATGGGGCATCAATGATTCAATCACCTCAGGATCTCGCTCCTCTAAAGACCACCCCGATCGGTGGATAGGGTTTTTTTTCTCACTCATGTAGCTTAGCTAAAATATAAAAATAGTAGAGATAACCAAATTTTACAAAACGGGGTTTGGGTCGGAATTCCCCCACCGCGCGTAAGCAGCTGGGGGATGGATAGCCCCAAGTTGTGCTTGCTAAATTGATCACTATTGTATAATGGTATTTTCAATCAGGAAACGCCTCCCTGTACTAGAAATGCGCACCCCCTGATAATTATCGATAAACCCCTGCTTAGTGCTATTTTTGGTAAAATTACCAGAGAGCCTGCTGTGAAATTAGTTGAAGACTATGGAGGTGAAGTAATACAATTTTTGACTTTAGAGCTGGGTTTTGAAACTTTCCAGTAATCAATAAATACTTAATTGAATTTATCATGAATATTCTACAAGTTGGGTTGCCTAAGAGTGGGAATTTTTGGCTATATACAATTATCAAACATATCCTGCAAGCAGCTAATCTAGAAGCCACAACTTTTATTCAAAAACAGCCAATTTATGAGCTTGCTAAAACTTGGGATATGAGTGTTAGACATCAGATTAATATTGACTTTTTAGATATTACTCACAATGGGTTGTTTTATCGAATTGGCAATATCTTTAGATATCCAGTTGATGATCTAGATGATTATCTCAACAATTCTACCTTGGTCTGGACTCATTCTCAGTTTAGCCCTAAAATTTTTAAAGTTTTACCTAAGTTTGATAAAGTCATTTACATTGTTCGAGATCCCCGAGATGTAGCAATTTCTTGGGCTAACTTTGTCTTCACTGATTATATGCGTAGATATTACCCCTTTTTAACTGCTACTGAAAGTGAACCTAAAACTTATTTAAGCTACCATTTTAAAACTATTATTTCCGACTGGATCAACCATATCAGTGGATACTTAAAACATCAAAAACAATTAGACATTCATTTTGTCGCTTACGAAAGATTGCTAAACTGCTTTGAGCGAGAATTTGCCAACTTATTGGCATATTTAGACATTGAACTTGACCAAAATGCAAAAACTTATATTAAAGATAAGGTAGATTTCTCTTCGATGAAGACAGATAACCCCAATCATCTGAGAAAAGGACGCTCAGGACAATGGGTAGATATCCTCAGCGACGCGGAAAAAACAATGGTTTTAGATGAGGCTGCTTCCCTGTTGAAACTACTTAATTATCCCCTCAATGAGCGAGAGAATAAATTGCCGGAAATACCGGCTAATCTCGATCAAACTTGTTTAGATGATTCGGGAAAAGTTGTCTTACTAATTCCCGCACCCCATTAAGCTCCTATTCCTCATTTAATTTTTTTGGCTACCAACTTAAGGCGGGACACTAGGAAACAGGGAACAGGGAACAGGGAACAGGGAACAGGGAACAGGGAATAGGGAATAGGGAATAGGTAATGGGGAATAGGTAATGGGGAATATAGTAGTCCTAAATGAGTCGTGGCAAATCAAAACATATATAAACTGTCCCGGCTTA
>JBFRWF010000287.1:0-3771 GCA_051439465.1 Xenococcaceae cyanobacterium
CAAGTCATCATGACTCCCTCTCTTTGTAAACTTTTGTAACGTTCCTGATTAAAACCTTATCGCTCTCTTAGCTGACTGGGCAGGAGTGATAACCGTATGAGTATTAATACTTTCCTCTTTCTGAAAAGTAATTGAGACATTTCTCTGGGCTGGTTACGGGTTTCCTCCTTTCTTTAATTCCTCAGATACATTTACATTAATTAGTAATTAAATGAGAGGAATTTGAGATTGTCACCATGTTTAAACCGACTCACCTACTTGTTTCCCGTTCCAGGCAAACACCTGTTCAATTAGTTCAAAGTCCCAAGGGATTTCTCTTGGTCACTGAGCCCGAATGGCAACAAAACCGCCGACCGGCGTTTGAGATGCATCTTAAGCGGGGATTTTTTTGTAGAGGCATCCCAGTGGTGGGATACAGCTTGCAGCCACTGGAAACTCAAGATAGCCTGACTGTATCCGTGCCTGCTGCCATAAGTGCTTGAGAGCAACAAGATTATTTTTTTCTTATGAGTCAGCCCTTAGTGGTGCAGAAAAGTCCTGAAAGACTTGCTGTACAAGGATTATCAATGAAACAGGGGGTTGGCAGGAGGAGGCGCTTTATGGGATGCTCAAGTTTCTCAACTCAAAGTCATCGATATGCAAGCTCCTCTCCTTTATCGTCAGCTGCTCGAACAATTCCGTCAATGGATTGAGCCGAAAGATAAACGACACCTCCAAGGATTTTCAGAGATCGTGGCCGCAATGCAAGCAATCTGGAAGCGGCTGTATGAGTCATTGGCTCCCCTATCTGAGCCATCGGGACTGTCAGGCACGCAGCCACATGGAGCGATTAAGCTACTTTGTGCACAACCCTGGGATTAAGGCGCTCGACCTTCTATGCTCCTGTGCTGAAGCATTTTCTCAAAGCCTGGCAAGGGGAGACTCTGGAGTTAACCCTCGATACCAGTATGCTATGGGGTCAATATTGTCTCATCGAGGTCTGCCTGATTTGGGGAGGACGCTCCATTTCCCTAGCTCAAACGGTGTTGTCCCATGGCAGTGCGACGGTGGGCTTTGAGCAATACCGTCTGCTCTTAGAAACCGTAGTGAAAGTTCTGCCAGACAACTGTGCGGTGACCTTATTGGCTGACCGAGGGTTTGAACATGGGGCAATAATGCCGCTGGCTACGCCAGCAAGCCTGGTCTTGGTGCATTCGGGCCAAATCGGACCTGCAAGTGACCTTGGCTACGGGTGAGCAAGAGGCTGTGGCCCAACTGTTACCTGAACCAGGCCAAGCCTATTTATTTAACCAAGTCAGAATCTTGGGGGATATTTCCTGCCATCTGGCTACCGCTAACCTGCCTACAGCCGATGAACCTTGGGCAGTGTTGACTGATTCTCCCCCCACCTTACAGACCTTTGCTTGTTATGGTCGGCGCTTTGGCGGCATCGAGCCCCATTTCTTCGATTACAAGTCTGCGGGCTTTGAGCTAGTGCGTTTTCATGTGCGCGATGCCCAAGCTCTTACCTGTGTCCTGATGTTGTTAGCCACCGCTCAGTTATTTGCTCTCCATCTTGCACATCGGAGCAATGCGAAAAAGTGAGTTGAGCCAATTTGGGCGATCGCCTTTAACTTAGTGCTCGGGTACAATAAGTCTTTTTACTCATTCCCCCCCCTTTTTTGTATTATATTTGTATAGAAAATGATTGCTTTCGCCAACAGAGTCTACATTAACGCGAGCTAATTTTAATGAGCAAAAAAATGGCATGACGGTGGGTAGCGATCGCCCTTTTTTGAGTTCATCTCACTTTTTCGCGTTGCTCCCGTTCACATTTGCGCAGCCTCCACCGTCTCAATAAGGGCGATCGCTCCTTCTTATCATCGTGATGAGAAATCCTCTCCAGATAGCTCAACAAAAATATCTACCATGGCAAGGGGCTCCCATCCCAGGAGAAAAACTCTCCGCTATCCTCTTCGTCTAGCTTTTCCATGACTGCTAGCAATTGGGCAACCGTCCGCTCCACCGAAAATAATTTTTCAGCCGGCACGTTTTTTTGAAAGGGTTGGGAGAGGCGCGTGTTGGTTGTGCCTGGGTGTAACATGACAACTATGGTTTTCGGGCTAGTTCGGCGGTACTCTATCGCTACCGTTCGCATGAACATATTCAGCGCTGCTTTCGAGGCGCGATAGCCGTACCATCCCCCGAGTTGGTTGTCGCCAATGCTTCCGAGCTTGGCAGATATCGTTGCCAGAAGGCTGCGCTCGCCGTGACGGAATAAAGGCAACAGGTGTTTAGCCAGCAGGACAGCGCCAATACTGTTGACCTGGAAGTAGCGCAGCAAATGCCCTGCCTCGATCTGTCTCAGACTTTTTTCCGGTTGCAGTGCGCCTTCGTGCAGAATCCCCACGCAGTTGAGAACCAAGTGGAGTTTGCCTGTCTCCGCCTGGATGCGAGCGACGCATTCAGATATCTGCGACTCGTCTGCGATATCCACCTCCAGACAGCGGATTTTATCAGGATGTTCGCCTTCGAGGGCGACTAAGGAGGAAGCGGATTCCCAGCGGCGATAGGTAGCATAGAGCTTGGCGATCTTGTCATATTGAAGCAACCTTCTGACAAAACCCAAACCGATGCCCTGGGAAGCGCCCACAATCAAGGCATTGGCATTTTTAATCCCGTCGCTCATCTGTTCATGATAATTTCTTCGAGTTGGAAACCCCGTGATTTATCGCGGGGAGGAAAACAAGCGGGCGGATTTATCCGCCGTGCCCCATGATGGGGGCAGATTTTTAGTGGTAGTAAACCCAGGAATCTGCAAAACCTGTAACTCCCATTTCTGGGGTAAAGTTAGCCTCACCAATGTTATCGGACGGCTGCTCCGGGTAGCACTATCTTACCTGGAGTAAAACTGTTTAACCACCGGGTTCTAGAACATGAGACTGGTGGAGCATCCCAAGGTAGGAACTTTAGCTTATAGGGTGAAATTACCCCGACCTGATAATGTAGTCCCCGAAGGACTTAGGCTAGTCAGCTACCTGAAGGGGGGCATGATGCCCCACTCTTCAGAGCGGGGTGCTGACGAGTAAATCAGAAACCACCCTAATTGGATGATACTTCTGGTAAAGTCTGTCTATCTGGACTGTGGGGACTTTTGAAGCTAGCTTGTGCCATCGGTTCCTGACAAGCCCTCATGGTTTTGATGTGTTCTCCTTCGTCATCACGGATCGCCACAAACGTGTCATAGAGGTTTTCAATCTGAGGGCGACGCTGTTGGGGGGGATGAGAAGTTTGGAACTCATCAAACATGTACAAATCACCGTTGCGGTAGTAATCGATGGCTACCTGTGGTGCGGGCTGAGATTTCAGGTACTCAGAGTATTTTTTCAGGAAAGCATCGTAAGTGTGATAGGCATGTTCTTCGACTAACTGGGTAAAGCGATATGCCGACTTGGGGGAAATCATGAAGGCGACTACCAGAGTCCAGTAGTAGAAGAATGCACCTATGTGTGCTGCCCAACGGTCAATCGAGTACTTGTTTCCCTCCAGGGATTCTATGATTAACAGATGGTGGAGTTCATTCCAAGATTCGGCAAAGTGAACTTTGATCCAGTCAGCTTTTCGCCACCAGCCAAAAGTTTCGTAAAGATGAAGCACGGAGGTGAAGGCGAAATAAGGGACACGCGCTACCGTCTCTAAAACAAAGAATCGGGGATACAGCCGCTTCCGATAGAGTGTGTTCAAGACAAATTCTAGGAAATTGACAAGGAGTCCGATCATACCTAGCTGTAC
>JBFRWF010000288.1:0-27139 GCA_051439465.1 Xenococcaceae cyanobacterium
AAACCCACCATTGGCAAGATACTTCTTAGTGAGAGTCAACTCCATTATGAAAGTTTAACAAAATTAAATTTTCGAGCTGCTGATTTACACTGCGAAAGATATTTATTGCCGCAAAAATTAATTGAAACCTTTCAGGATCGTTATCGAGCAGTAAATGATTAACTGGCAAAGATTAAGCATTTCGAGCGGAAAACGTCGAAAACAAAAAAGGTTAATGATGGTGAGAACTGCTCAATTTCGGTGGATAATAAAAGGAGAGGAAAATTAAAGCTATTGTTATGTTAACTAAGAATATTCAGCATGAGAGCTTAATAGACGCACTGTACTACAGAGCAGAAAGCCACCCAGATAAAATTGCTTATAAGTTCCTCGAAGATGGCCAGACAGAATCAGCTAGCCTGACTTATCAGGAGTTGGATAGACAAGCACGGGCGATCGCCTCTCACCTCCAATCTATCTGTCAACCGGGAGTACGCGCCTTACTCATCTATCCCCCAGGACTGGAATTCATCGCTGCTTTTTTCGGATGTTTGTATGCAGGGGTGTTGGCAGTTCCCGCTTATCCTCCTAGAAAAAATCAAAAACTGTCGCGGTTGCAGGCAATTATAGCAGATGCCCAAGCTGCGGTAGTGCTGACAACTAATTCTCTTTTATCTAATCTAGAGGAGCGTTTTCCCCAGAATAATGAGTTAGCTCGGTTGCACTGGGTGGCAAGCGATCGCCTCTCCCTTGACTTGGCTTCGCGGTGGCAGTATCCAGAAGTGAGTAGGGATAAACTGGCTTTGATCCAGTACAGTTCTGGTTCTACGGGAATGCCAAAGGGGGTGATGGTTACTCATGGAAATCTGATGCACAACCAGCAGATGATTCGCAAGGCTTTTGGCCATAGCGAGAAGAGTATTGGTGTTGGTTGGTTGCCTTTGTTCCATGATATGGGACTAATCGGTCATGTTTTGCAACCAATTTATGTGGGATTTCCGAGTATTCTCATGTCACCTGTGGCGTTTCTAAAAAAGCCGATTCGCTGGTTAAAGGCAATTTCTAGATATGGAGCAACCACCAGTGGCGGACCGAATTTTGCCTATGACTCGTGCGTGGGGAAGGTTAAGCCAGAGGATTTAGCTGCTCTCGATCTGAGTAGTTGGGAGGTAGCTTTTAATGGTGCGGAACCGGTAAGAGCAGAAACTTTGGAGCAGTTTGCAGAAAAATTTGCTGGGAGCGGTTTCAAAAGCAGTGCTTTCTATCCTTGTTATGGGATGGCGGAGGCTACTCTATTTATTACTGGAGGGATGAAAAGCCAAGAACCAACGGTGCAGGTGGTAGATAGTGCAGCTTTGCAGCAAAATCGGGTTGTAGCAAGTAGGAATTCTCAGTCTGTTGTTTATTATGGCTTTAACCAAGAAAGTCATTTGATTGTAGGCTGCGGTGGGAGCTGGTTAGATTGCCAGATTGTTATTGTTGATTCGGAGTCCTTAATTAGGTGTCCCGATGGAGAAGTGGGAGAAATTTGGGTATCGGGGAAGAGCGTGGCTGCTGGTTATTGGCGAAAAGAGGAACTGACGCAACTTACTTTTAATGCTTATCTGAAAGATAGCGGTTCGGGACCCTTTTTACGGACGGGAGACTTGGGCTTTTTGCTGGATGGGGAGTTGTTTGTAACTGGGCGACTTAAAGATATTATTATTATTCGGGGGCAAAATCATTATCCTCAAGATATCGAGCTAACAGTTCAGAACAGTCATCCGGCGCTGCAACCTAATTGTGGCGCGGCGTTCGTTGTCCAGAAAAAGGGACTTGAGCGGTTAGTGGTGGTTCAAGAGGTAAAACGTACCTATTTGAAACGTTTAGATGTTAACGAGGTGGTGATCGATGTAACTCGGGCAGTGACGGCAAATCATGGATTACAGGTTTATAAGATAGTGTTAATTAAGCCAGGGAGTATTCCCAAAACATCTAGCGGGAAAATTCAGCGCCATGAAGCTGGTCGTGGTTTTCAAGATGGCACTTTGGCTGTGGTAGAACAATTATAACAAGGTAACAGATGACATCAATAAATCAAAGCAAAATAACCCTAAAGAATGATGAATTCCAAAAGCTCCAGAGAAGTTGGGCTATAGCAAATCTATTAATTCCTTTTATCGGGACGATTATAGCAATTGTGCTTGCTTGTTTCTGGGGAATAAGTAAAATAGAAGTCGGGCTGTTAGTAAGTATGTATGGTTTAACTCTTTTGGGCATTACTGTAGGTTTTCATCGCCTCTTAGCCCACGGAGCTTTTCAGACCTATCCTGTAGTGAGAGTTATCCTGGCTATACTAGGAGCTATGGCTACTCAAGGTACTCCAATCTATTGGGTCAGCAATCATCGACGACATCACCAATATAGTGATCGCTCGGGCGATCCTCACTCACCCCACGTATATGGCGAGAATAGTCTTAATTGGTTGCAGGGACTATGGCATTCCCAAGTGGCTTGGTCCTTTACCGGAGAAGTTACCAATCCTACACTTTTTGCCAAGGATTTGATTCGAGACCCGGTTATTATGAAAGTTAATAAACTATATTTAACTTGGGTAATTCTCGGTCTTGTTATTCCTGCTGTTTTGGGAGGAGTTTTATCTAGAACGTGGCTGGGATTATTGCAAGGGCTTCTCTGGGGAGGTATGATGCGCATTTTTCTAGTACATCATATATCCAGCAGCATTAACTCAATAACCCATCTATACGGCAGTCGTCCTTTTAATACTCGCAATTGTAGTACAAACAATATTTGGCTGACAATCCCTACCTTTGGAGAAGCTTGGCACAACAACCATCATGCTTTTCCCAACTCGGCAAAGTTTGGATTAAAATGGTGGCAAGTTGACCTGGGTTACTGGGGAATTCGCGTTTTAGAAGTAGTAGGCTTGGCTTGGGATGTTAAAAATACTACAGTCGAAATGCTCGAAGCAAAAGAAGTTGTTTAGCCAATATTTCAGCAAAAAAAGGAATAAAGCATGGAAATAAAAACAGATAAACTTACCGAAATGCCTGCTGGTAAAAACAAGAAAAAAACCGCAGCGGAGATTCAAGACTGGTTAGTAGCCTATGTGGCAGAATTGCTGGAGATTCAGCAGCAGGAGGTAGATATAAAGAGGGATTTCGATAGCTATGGGCTGGATTCCTCAGCAGCAGTAGCTTTGACTGGTGACTTGGAAGAGTGGTTGGGGTGCGAGATCTATGCGACTTTACTGTACGATCTCCCCAACATAGAAGCTCTGGCGGAGTATTTAGCCGAACAAGACTAGGTTGATTAGATAAGATTATCACCACAACTATGAAAATAACAAATCCCGGATCGTCAGCAGCAGCCCTCAGTTATCATTACGATGTTAGTAATAATTTTTATGCTCTGTGGCTCGATCCAACCCGTACTTATTCAAGTGCCCATTGGGAAGAAAATGAAGGATTGGATGCCCTGGAAATAGCACAAAGGCGCAAACTTGATTTCCATATCCAGCAGGCGAAGGTAAAGGGAGCTAAACGAGTTTTAGATGTCGGGTGTGGTTGGGGTTCGCTATTAAAGCGTCTTGTCGAGGTTCATGGGGTAGAGAAGGCAGTGGGAATTACATTGAACAAAGCTCATGCAGAATCCATCGCCGCCTGGAAACACCCGAAAATAGAAGTTTATCTGGAAAGCTGGACAGAACACTCCCCAAAGGAACCCTATGATGGCATTATTTCCGTGGGAGCATTTGAACATTTTGCTCGCTTAGAACTTTCCCCTGAAGAGAAAATAGAAGGCTATCGCTCCTTTTTCTGGCGCTGCCACGATTGGCTGAAGCCTGGAGGAATGATGTCAATTCAAACCATCGTCTACGAGAACTCAAAAAAAGAAGATTTTAACCAATTCTTTGCTCTTGAAGTGTTCCCAGAAACAGAGCTACCTCACCAGTGGGAGATTTTTCAAGCAGCGGAGAGAATTTTTGAGATTGTATCGTTTCGCAATTACCGAGAACACTACACGCGCACCCTCAAGGCATGGCTGAAAAGGCTAAAGGCAAACCGTGTTGAAGCTGTCAATTTGGTAGGAGAGGATGTGGTTGCCAGATATGAAAAATACCTGAACTTTTCTATGATTGCCATGCACTTGGGTCGGATAAATGTATCGTGTGTTGCGATGCGCCGGATTGATAAGCCCCGTAAATGATTAACTAGCAAAGATTAAGCATTACAATAAGAAAATGTCGAAACAAAAAAATGGTTAATAATGTTGATGTTAGCTCAATTTCGGGGAATAACAAAAGGAGAAGAAAATTCAAGCTATTGTTATGTTAAATAAGAATATTCAGTGGGAGAGCTTGATAGATTTACTGTGCTATAGGGCAGAAAGCCATCCAGATAAAATTGCTTATAAGTTCCTCGAAGATGGCCAGACAGAATCAGCTAGCCTGACTTATCAGGAGTTGGATAGACAAGCACGGGCGATCGCCTCTCACCTCCAGTCTATCTGTCAACCTGGGGAAAGGGCGTTACTCCTTTATCCATCAGGACTCGAGTTCATTGCTGCTTTCTTTGGGTGTTTGTATGCAGGGGTAGTGGCAGTTCCCGCTTATCCTCCCAGATATCAGAAGCTGTCTAGGTTACAAGCTATTATAGCAGATGCCCAAGCGGCGGTGGTGCTGACCGTTGCTTCTATGTTGGATAACATAGAGAGTCGGTTTGCCTCATCAAGAGAATTGGCTAGGTTGCCCATTCTGGCAACCGAGGGTCTGGCTCCCGAATATGCTTCAAAATGGCAGAAACCAGAAGTAAGTAGGGATACTCTGGCTTTTCTTCAATATACCTCTGGTTCTACAGGGAATCCAAAAGGAGTAATGGTGAGTCATGGGAATCTGTTGCACAATCAACAGTCGATCCAGGCTTGTTGCTCCCATACAGACTTATCGACTTATGTAAGCTGGTTGCCCCTCTATCACGATCTGGGATTGGGAAGTGCAATTCAAGCTCTGTTTATTGGTGCAAAGTGTATCCTGATGCCACCTGTAGCTTTCTTGCAACGTCCCATCCGCTGGCTGAAAGCTATTTCTCGCTACCAAGCCCATACCAGTGGCGGACCAAATTTTGCTTACGACTTGTGCGTTCAAAAGGTGTCTTTTCAAGAGCGCTACACCCTTAACCTGAGCAGTTGGCAGGTGGCGTTTAATGGGGCAGAGCCGATCCGAGGGGAAACTCTGGAGCGGTTTGAAAGCACATTTTCTGACTGTGGTTTTCGGCGAGAAGCATTTTCACCCGGTTATGGTCTTGCTGAGTCAACTGTCGCGGTAACAGGGAGTGCAAAAGGAGCTACACCAATTATTTGCACAGTCTCTAAGACAGCACTGGAACAAAATAAAGTAGTTGCAGTAGCTCAAGCAGATCCAAATGCCCGAATTTTAGCGAGCAGCGGGAAAACTTGGTTGGATCTGCAAGTGGTTATAGTAAACCCAAAATCTTTAACCCGATGCGAGGTTAACCGAGTGGGAGAAATTTGGGTACGCGGTCCAAGTGTGGCTATGGGATACTGGAGAAGACCTTCAGAAACAGAGCAAACGTTTCGGGCATATTTAACAGATGTTAACTACCCATTTCTGCGCACTGGCGACTTGGGATTTATTCAAGATGGGGAGTTGTTCGTCACTGGAAGACTGAAGGATTTGATTATTATCCGAGGTCGTAATTATTATCCCCAGGATATTGAAGTGACTGTCGAGCAGAGTCATTCAGTCCTCAGACCTTTTTGCAGTGCGGCGTTTTCGGTGGATGTGGATGGCTCGGAACGGCTGGTAGTTGTCGCAGAAGTGGAACATCGTTACATGAAAGGGCTGGATGTAGAAGGGGTAGCCCGAAGCATTCGACAAGCAGTTGCTCGACAACACGAATTGTCAGTTTATGCCGTGCTGTTACTGCGAGTTGGTAGCATTCCCAAGACTTCCAGCGGCAAGATTCAGCGAAATGCTTGTCGGTTGGGGTTTCTGGATGGCAGCTTGAATGCTGTCGGCGAGTGGCGGGAAAGGACGCTAAATTCCTCTTTTGAAATTGGAGAGCATGACAATACTTCAGTAGAAGGGATTCAAAACTGGTTGATAGCTAAGGCGGCTGAAGTTCTGAAAGTTAAACCGATTGAGATAGATATTCTCGAACCTTTAGCCAGCTACGGTCTAGATTCGCTCCAAGCCGTGAATATTGCCGCACAACTGGAAAATTTTCTGGAGCGGAAGATAACACCTACCATAGTTTACGATTATCCTAATATAGCATCTTTGTCAAGGTATTTAGGTAATAGGGCGCTTCCTTCTCCATCAATTAAGTCATCTCGTTTGCCGGAAACGGAAGATATCGCTATTGTCGGGATTGGTTGTCGTTTTCCGGGGGCAAACAACCCGGAGGCTTTTTGGCAACTGCTACGAGACGGAGTAGATGCGATCGCCCATTACCCCACTGCACGCCCCAATGCTGGTGCTTTCTACGACGGGGGAAAAACTCCTGCCCTTTGGGGAGGATTTCTCGAAGACGTAGAACAGTTTGACCCGCAGTTTTTCCGGATATCTCCCGCAGAAGCGCAAATGATGGACCCCCAGCAAAGATTGCTGTTGGAGGTGAGTTGGCAAGCCATAGAAAATGGGGGACAATCTCCAGACAAGTTGGCCCGAAGCAATACTGGAGTGTTTATCGGCATTAGCAATAACGATTATTCTCGGTTGAGTAGTGGGACTAATGCCTATTCCGGTACGGGAAATGCTTTGAGCATTGATGCCAATCGCTTGTCCTATATTTTAAATTTACACGGACCGAGTTTGGCAATCGATACTGCTTGCTCTTCTTCTTTGGTAGCAGTTCATCAGGCTTGTCAAAGTTTGTTACTTGGGGAGTGCAATTTGGCTCTGGCTGGGGGAGTAAATTTGATTTTATCTGGTCAATTAACTAAAACTTTTGCCAGAGCGCAGATGATGGCAGCAGACGGTCGCTGTAAGACTTTTGATGCAGCAGCAGACGGCTATGTGCGAGGTGAAGGATGTGGAGTACTTGTCCTTAAACGTCTCAAAGATGCAGTAGCTGATAGAGACAATATTCAGGCAATTATTAGAGGTTCTGCGGTAAACCAAGATGGTCAAACCAATGGACTAACGGCTCCAAATGGCAATGCTCAACAGGAGGTAATTCGTCTTGCTTTGGCAAAGGCGGGTGTGAAACCGGAACAAATTAGTTATGTGGAAACTCACGGGACGGGAACTTCTTTGGGTGACCCGATTGAGGTGAATGCTCTGGTCGCCGTACTGATGGAAGGGAGAAAATATTATCAACCTTGTTGGATTGGTTCGGTGAAGACAAATATCGGTCATACCGAAGCAGCAGCGGGGATTGCTGGTTTAATTAAGGCGGTACTTTCTTTACAACATGGCGAGATTCCACCTTCACTTCATCTGAAGCAGTTAAATCCTTTAATTGAACTTGAAAATACGCCGATTCAGATTCCTACTCAACTTCAACAATGGTCAGTAGGAAAACAACCTAGATTGGCAGGTGTCAGTTCTTTTGGCTTTGGCGGTACTAATGCCCATGTTATCTTAGAAGAAGCACATTTGTCAGTTACCAGTGAACAGTTAACAGTTAACAGTGAAGCAGAAAATAAAAGACCGCATTATATCCTAACTTTATCAGCAAAAACAGAAAAAGCCCTGTCGGAATTAGTCAGTCGTTATCAAAACCATCTGGAAACTCATCCAGAATTAGCACTTGCAGATATTTGCTTTACGGCTAATACAGGAAGGGCTCATTTTAACCATCGATTGGCGGCAATCGCCTCTGACAAACAGGAATTAGCAGAGAAACTACTTCACCTAAAATCGGGGAAGGAAGTAGCAGGAATATTTTCCGGACAACTACCCAACAGCACCAATGTTCCCAAAGTAGCTTTCCTTTTCACGGGTCAAGGTTCTCAGTATGTTAATATGGGACGAGAACTTTATGAAACTCAGCCCGTTTTTCGTCAAGCTCTAATTGAGTGCGATCGCTTTCTGGTTCCTTACCTAGAATATAACCTTTTAGAAGTTCTTTATCCTGACGAGGAGGTTGGCGCTAAAGCGCAACTACGAACTTCTTTATTGGACCTGACTGCTTATACTCAACCAGCTTTATTTGCTGTAGAATATGCTTTAGCTCGGTTATGGCAATCCTGGGGTATAAAACCGGATGCGGTGATGGGTCACAGTGTGGGAGAATATGTGGCAGCAACTGTAGCAGGAGTTTTTAGTTTAGAAGATGCTCTGAAACTAATTGCCACCAGGGGAAAGTTGATGCAAAAATTACCCGATGGGGGGAAAATGGTTGCTGTCATGGCATCAGAGGAAAGAATGTGGACGCCGATTACCCCCTATGTAGAGAAAGTAGAAATCGCTGCTATAAATGGACCGTGCAGTGTAGTAATTTCCGGGGAAAATGAAGCAATTGAAGCCATCTGTAAGAATTTAGAATCATTAAAAATAAAGACAAAAGAGCTACAAGTAAATCGCGCATTTCATTCACCGTTAATGGAACCCATGTTGGCAGAGTTTGAAGCAGCAGCCAAGCAAGTAACCTACCATGAACCGCAAATTCCACTAATATCTAATGTCACGGGAGTTTTAGCAGGCGATCGCATTACGACACCCAGCTACTGGGTAAGTCATGTACGCCAACCAGTAAGATTTGCCCAAAGTATGGAAACTTTGCATACACTGGGCTATGAAATCTTCCTAGAAATAGGACCGAAACCTATTTTATTAGGAATGGGGCGACAGTGTTTACCTACTAATGTAGGTGTGTGGTTACCGACTTTGCGTCCAAGTACTAAACAAGAATTAGACCCCCCCCAGCCCCCCCTTGCCAAGGGGGGGAGAATACCCTCTTGGCTCCCCCCCTTGGCAAGGGGTGGGTTCGATGATTGGCAACAAATACTCTCTAGTTTAGGACAATTATACTTGCAGGGAGTTAAGATTGATTGGGCGGGATTTGATGTAAATTATATTCGTCAGAAAGTGGTATTGCCTACTTATCCTTTCCAAAGACAAAGCTATTGGATAGAAAAAAAAGAAGCGACTGTAAATGAACCGGAAAATTGGGAATATAAAAGCCAGAGCAAAGACAAAGAACATCCTCTTTTAGGTTATCGATTGACAAACCTGGGTCATCTTCTTCCGGATACCTATATTTGGGAAACAGAGGTAGACGAGCGATTTCTTGCATACCTAAAAGATAATCGGGGTTGGGGAACTGAGATCGTGCCTTACACTGCTTACATAGAAATGGGTTTAGCTGCTGCTGAAAAGGCTTTGGCGGTAGAGTGTAATTCCATAACTGATTTGGTTATACATCATCCGTTCTTCTTATCCGACGCGGGAAATCAAAAGATTCAAGTTGTCCTTTCCCCTGAGTTAGATAACTTGATGTCCTTGCACGTGTACGGCTGTCTAATTAACCAAAAATCAATTCAACCAACATGGACTTTGCATGCAACGGCAAAATTTAAAATCCCGCAGCGTTGCGAGCTATAAACAACATAAATTCCATAAAAGTGTCATTGCGAGTGTAGCGCCAGCGGAGCGAAGCAAGCTCGAAGCAATCTAAATTCAAAATCGAAATAATCCAAAATAAAATTGAGTAGGGGAAGTATGAAATATGAAGTTCGGTTTGATGTTTTTTGCCAGTAGTGAAGATGCTCTAGTTGGAGACAAATACAGCCTGGTGATTGAAAGTGCCAAATTTGGCGATCGCCGGGGATTTTCTAGTATTTGGACGCCAGAGCGACACTTTACCAAATTTGGCAGTCTTTATCCCAATCCGGCAGTATTAAATGCAGCACTGGCAAGAGAAACTCGGCAAATTAGATTACAAGCAGGAAGTGTTGTTTTGCCAATTCATAATCCGATTCAGATTGCTGAAGAATGGGCTGTTGTCGATAATTTATCCGCAGGTAGAGTGGGAATATCTTTTGCTTCAGGTTGGAATCCTAATGACTTTGCCTTTTTTCCTGAAAAGTATAAATGTCGTCATCAGGAAATGTTTAGCGGCATCGAGGCGATCCGAAAACTCTGGCGGGGCGAATCTATTCAGGTGACCAATGGAATCGGAAATCAGGTGGAAATCAGGATTTATCCCACACCAATTCAACCCGAACTTCCAACTTGGGTTACTGCTGCTAGTAACCCTCAAACCTTTAGATCGGCAGGAGAAATTGGGGCTAATCTTTTAACTCACCTCCTAGACCAATATCTAGAAGAATTAGCCGAAAAAATTACCCTTTATCGTCAGGCACGAGCAAAGCACGGACATAATCCTGCAACTGGCATAGTGTCAGTAATGGTACATACTTTTGTCGGTCAGGACTTTAATGCAGTTCGCGAGCAAGTGCGCGTCCCTTACTGCCAATATCTCAAGTCTAATGTTAGTCTCCTTAAAGGTTTAGCTCAAAGTAGGGGTTCTACGATAGATATATCTACGCTATCTGAAAAAGACCTTGATGACTTTGTTAACTTCTTATATGAAAAATTTGCCTCCGCTAGAGGACTTATTGGCACCCCGCAAACCTGTCTCGATTTGCTAGATCGACTTGACAATATCGGCGTAGATGAAGTATTATCCCTACTAGACTTTGGTCCGAGTAAAAATCTTATTTTGTCACATCTGCCTCATCTCGCTCGGCTTCGAGAACGCTATAACGCTGAGGTGTCTGAAAAAAAACCTTCAGTTGGAAAAACTAATCTTGCTAATAATATAAGAGCGGATTCTACAGAAAAAGCTTCCCTGAAAAACCAACTTCTACCCCCAACGGAGAAAACACTTCAAGAAATCCAGACGCGATGTTCGAAGCGCAAAAGTGTTCGGGAATACTATAGAATATTGCATCAGCACGGACTTCAGCTAGAAAAAAAAATTCAGGGGATAGAACATTTGTGGCTTGGTCGAGGAGAAGCGCTAGCACGAGTGAAGCTTCATCTGACAGAAACTAATTCCCGCGATGCCATCAAAATTCAGCTAGATATCCTTGAAGCTTGTCACCAAGTTCTCTTGGCAACTATACTAGATGAAATGCTTTCCACCAATGAGTCGGTACTTTATTTACCCGTGGGATTCAGGAATTTTCAAATCTACGAGCAGACGAGCAATGAGGTTTGGAGTTATGGAAAATTATTAATACCTACAAACGCAGTTATTGAGGGGGATGTTCGCCTATTCGATCGCAACGGAAAATTATTAGTAGAAGTTTCCGGTTTACAGATGCAGCGTGTCGAACGCCAGAACCATCAAACCAGGATTCAAGATAAGGATGCAGATTGGTTTTATGAATTGCAATGGCAACCTCAGCCGCTGCTCAAATCTCAGCCTTCGCCGATGGGAGAACCCGGTAGCTGGATCGTTTTTGCCGATCGCCTGGGAATAGGTGAGACTCTAGCAAAACTTTTAGAAGCGCGGGGAGAAACCTGTTTTGTCGTTCATTGTCGCGAAGAAGGTGGAATGGATCGAGAAGGTCAAATTTTCCTCGATCCTGCCGATCCTGAAGCGATGCAGGAACTAATCGAACAGATGGGAACGCAACCCCCCTGTCGCGGTGTCGTCCATCTTTGGAGTTTGGATGCGACACCCGCTGAAGCAACCACAATCTCTTCCTTAGAGCAGGATTGGACGCGGTCATTGACGAGTACGCTATACCTAGTTCAAGCGCTCAAGAAGACAAACACTTCTCCGTTCCCTCGGCTCTGGTTGGTAACCCGAGGAACCCAAAGGACTGGTTCGGAAACCGTTCCGCCAGCAGTTGCTCAGGCACCCATCTGGGGGTTGGGACGTTCCCTTTCTATGGAGATGCCTCATATTTGGGGCGCACTTGTGGATCTCGATCGCGAATTTTCCCCACCTGATGCGGCGGCGGCGTTGTTCGAGCAACTCTGGCATCGAGATGAAGAAAGCCAAATTGCGCTCCGGTGCGAACGGCGGTATGTCCCTCGCCTCATACCCGGCCAGAAAATGCCAACCAATGCAGCACCGCTAAGTTTGCCTTCCGATGCAACCTATCTGATTGCTGGTGGTTTAGGTCATCTAGGGCTTAACGCTGCCCGGTGGATGGTTGAGAAAGGAGCGCGACATATAGTATTAATGGGAAGGAGCGATGCTTCCAGTACTGCTCGGCAAGAGATCGGTCAACTAGAAGATCTAGGCGCTCGAATCTTAGTTGTCAAAGCTGATATCTGCGATCGAGGAGATGTTGACAGAATATTTGCGAAAATTAATGCCGACTATCCGCCACTGCGGGGAATTTTTCATGCTGCTGGTGTTGCTGGATTTCACTCCTTGCAGGATATGACGCCTGAATTGATAAAGTCTATACTCGCTCCTAAAATAGTAGGAACCTGGAATCTACATCAAATGACTTTAGGGATAAAGTTAGACTTTTTTGTTTGTATTTCCTCTATTACATCAATTTGGGGAGCTGAAGGACTGGCTTATTATGCAGCAGCAAACCACTTTCTCGATATATTTGCCCATTATCGTCGCAGTCTTAAATTACCTGCATTGACAGTTAACTTAGGGGCGTTAGCTGATGGCGGGATGCACTATCGCAATCAGAAACAAACAGCACTGCGGGAGTTAGTTGCTCAAATCGGCTTGAAATACTATTCCCCTCAGAAACTACTAAAAACTATGGAATCTTCCCTCCTGTGGGGGGTAGCTCAACAAGTCATCATCGATATTGATTGGGCTATCTTCAAACAACTTTATGAAGCACGGGAACGCCGAACCCTGCTCCAACAAATTGAGGTTCGATCGCCCCAGCCGCTAGAACGGCGATCGGGACAACTGGGGCAGGTGTTACGGCAATTAAAAGATGCTAACAAAAGCGATCGCTACCACCTGTTAGAAGCTTATCTTCAGAGGAAAACTGCCCTGGTTTTGAAATTTAAAAATTCCCAACTACCCACTCCAGAAAAAGGTCTAACCGAGATAGGGATGGATTCTCTGACTGCAATGGAATTAAAGAATGGCGTTCAAACGGACTTAGGCATAGATATTCCCATCATAAAATTTATCCAGGGAACCACTATTGCTGCTTTAGCCACTGAGTTAAATAACCAGCTTACTCAAGGAGATCGGGAACGAGAAATTGAATTTCCCAGCGCCGAGCAAGTCTGCCAAACAGGCGAGCAAGATAGTAATTGGATCGAGGGGGAATTATGATTTTAGCTGAGTTTTTACAAGAGATTTCAATTAAAGGTTGGAAATTATGGAGCGAGAATGGACGGCTGCGCTATCGCGCCCCCAATAATGAAGCAACTGCCTCAATATTAAAGCAACTTAAACAGGATAAAATAGAAATCCTGAAGTTGCTGCAAGAGCAGCCTAATCTCTTAGAAGTTTATCCCCTGTCCTGCGGTCAGCAGGCGCTATGGCTCTTGTGGCAATTGGCACCAGACAGTCCGGCGTACAATGTAGCTTTTAACTGTTGCATTCGTTCCGATGTAGACGTAGCCGCTTTGCAGAAAGGTTTTCAGGTACTGATGTCCCGTCACCCGATTTTGCGCAGCACTTTCCCCAAGCTAGGCACGGAACCAATTCAGCAGGTTAATCCGGAACGGGAACTAGACTTCCAGCAGATCGATGCAACCGACTGGAATGAGGAAGAACTGAAAAGGCAGGTTGTTGCCGCCTATCAATCCCCATTCAATCTCGAACGCGGACCTGTCATGCGGGTGAGACTGTTTACCCGCTCTGCTCGGGAGCATGTCCTGTTGCTCGTCATTCACCATATTGTCGGGGAAGGTTGGTCCATCGGAATATTGCTTACGGAGTTGAAAGTGCTTTATCCCGCATTCAAAACGGGTAGAGAGCCCGATCTTCCCCCTCCCCGACACTCCCATCAAGATTACGTGCGCTGGCAAAGGCAAATAATCGCAAGTGCAGAAGGCGAGCGTCTGTGGAACTACTGGCAGCAACAACTCGCGGGAGAACTCCCCGTAATCGATTTGCCCGCAGATAAACCCCGACCGTCGGTACAGACCTACAATGGCACTTCCTATCCCCTGTATCTTGGGGAAACCCTTACCCAGCAGCTTAAGGAACTGGCTCAGTCTGAGAGAACCACATTATACACCCTCCTGTTAGCGGCGTTCAAAGTCCTACTGCATCGCTATACGGGACAGGATGATATTTTAGTCGGCTCGCCAACGGCAAGCCGACATCGCCCGGAATTTACGCAAATAGTTGGCTACCTGGTCAATCCAGTTGTATTGCGGGCAAATCTATCGGGAAATCCCAGCTTTAAGGAGTTTCTGGCACGAGTTCGCCACGCGGTCTTAGGCGCGATCGCCCATCAAGATTATCCCTTTGCATCGATCGTCGAGCGGCTGCAGCCCGATCGCGATCCCAGTCGCTCCCCGATCTTCCAAGCTTGCTTTGTGTGGCAGAAACTACAACAAACTCCAGATGTACTGAAGTTGTACTCCAGCCAGGTAGGAACTACAGTCCAGTGGGGGGGACTCGTGCTGGAACCTTTTGAGATGCCACAGCAGGAAGGTCAGTTCGATCTGACCCTAGAGATAGCCGAGACCGACTCATTTTTATTTGGGGACCTCAAATATAACACCGACCTATTCCACGAAGAAACCATCGCGCGGATGGCAGGTCATTGGCAAACGCTATTAGAAGGAATTGTTACCGATCCACAACAGCCTGTCGGTCAGTTACCGTTGCTGACAGAAGCCGAGCGCCATCAGTTGCTAGTGGAGTGGAACCAAACAGCTAATTATCCCGTGTCTAGATGTATCCATCAGTTGTTTGAGGAGCAGGTAGAATGTACTCCTGAAGCCGTAGCGGTGGTGTATGAAAACGCTCTATTGACCTACCGGCAGTTAAATGAGCGAGCCAATCAGTTAGCTCGCTATCTGCAATCTTTGGGGGTAGGACCTGAAGTGTTAGTGGGTCTTTGTGTCGAACGATCGCTAGAGATGATTGTCGGAATTTTGGCAATTCTCAAAGCCGGGGGTGCTTATGTGCCGCTCGATCCGGCTTATCCGACTGCGCGGTTGGCTTATATGCTGGCAGATGCACGAGTATCGGTGCTATTGACTCGGGAGAAGCTGAGAGCCATCCTGCCTAAAGATATTTCTTCTTTAGTCACTTTGGATACCGATTGGCAGATAATTGCTCGGGAGAGTATCGAGAATCCGGTCAGTGCAGTCAAGCCGGAGAATTTGATTTATATCATCTATACTTCTGGCTCTACAGGCGAACCCAAGGGCGTTTCGATCGCCCACGGGAATGTCCTGCGTCTTTTCTGCGGGACGCAGGATTGGTTTCATTTTCACAATCGGGATGTCTGGACTCTATTCCACTCCTACGCTTTTGACTTCTCAGTTTGGGAACTCTGGGGAGCATTGCTCTACGGAGGGCGTATTGTAGTGGTACCCGATCGCATCAGTCGCTCGCCGGAAGATTTCTATCAGTTGCTTGTCTCGGAAAAAGTTACGGTTCTCAATCAAACCCCTTCTGCGTTTCGCCAACTGATGGCGGCAGATGAGCTGTTGGGAAATACCAATAAATTGAGCTTGCGCTTGGTGATTTTTGGTGGGGAAGCTCTGGAACTCCAAAGCTTGAAACCTTGGTTTGAAAGACACGGCGACGGCACTCCCGAGCTAATTAATATGTATGGGATTACAGAAACCACCGTTCATGTCACTTACCGCCAACTCACCGTCGCCGATCTCGACAGTCATGCCAGTTTAATTGGTTATAGGATTCCGGACCTCCAAGTGTACGTTCTCGATCGACACGAACAGCCCTTACCTATCGGAGTACCTGGCGAGATATATGTTGGCGGCGCAGGTTTAGCCCGAGGCTATCTCAATTGTCCCGAACTGACAGCAGCGCGGTTCATTCCTCATCCGTTTAGCACTCGCAAAGACGCAAGGCTCTACAAAACAGGGGACTTAGCTCGCTATCTTCCCTCTGGGGAACTAGAATATCTCGATCGCATTGATAATCAAGTAAAAATTCGCGGCTTCCGCATCGAACTCGGAGAAATTGAAGCCGTACTCGCCTCGCACCAAAAGGTGCGACAAGCAGTAGCGATCGCCATTGAAGACCGACTGGGCAACAAACGCTTAGTCGCCTATATCGTTCCCTTCGTTGAGCCGCCCACCGCCGGGGAACTGCGCTGCTTCCTCAAGCAGCGACTGCCCGAGTACATGCTACCCAGCGCCTTCGTGCCGATCGCCGCCATGCCGCTGACCCCTAACGGCAAGGCGAACCGCAGTCGCTTGCCCGATCCGGAAGCCGATGGGATGCCCTCTGGAGAGTTTGTTCCCCCCCAAACCCAAACTCAAGAGTTAATCGCCAACATCTTTACAGCCGTCTTAGGAGTACCCGCAGGCATCTACGACAACTTTTTTGAGCTTGGGGGACATTCCCTGCTCGCCGCTGAGATAGTATCGAGGCTGCGGCAAGCTTTTGAAATAGACGTGCCCATGCGATCGCTGTTTGAATCTCCTACCGTAGCCGAACTAGACCGGATCTTGAGGGAATTACGTCAGGTTGTCGGGCAAGACGGGGATAGTTCTCTCCCACCCCTGGTGCCGGACGCAGACCAACGCGATCGACCTTTCCCCCTGACTGACATTCAGCAAGCTTACTGGCTCGGTCGCGATGCCACCTTTGACTTGGGGAATATCGCCAGTCATGCTTACTTTGAGATCGATTGCTTTGACTTAAACCTGGAACGCCTCAATCGAGCTTGGCAGCAATTAGTTGACCGTCACGATATGCTGCGGGCAGTGGTGCTGCCCAACGGTCAACAACAAATCCAAAAACAAGTTCCTCCCTATCAGTTTGAAGTGTCGGATCTGCGCCAAGAGTTACCCCAAACTGTTGCCGCTCGGCTAGAGGCGATTCGCGATCGCATGTCTCATCAGGTGTTGCCCGCTAACCAATGGCCCCTGTTCGAGATCCGCGCATCTATTTTAGATGCAAAACGCATCCGCCTGCACCTGAGCATAGATGCTCTGATTGCCGATGCTTGGAGTCTAACCCTTATCGGACAACAGTGGCTGGAACTGTACCGAAATCCCGATAGCGTACTTCCCAAACTAGAACTGTCGTTTCGAGACTATGTTTTAGCAGCATTAGCATTTAAAGATACGCCCCAGTATCGGCGCTCTCAGCAATATTGGTTAAATCGTCTCCATACTCTCCCGCCAGCACCGGAACTACCATTAACCAAAAATTTGGCATCCCTTTCAGCGCCAATGTTCGGGCGGCGCAGCGCTCGACTTTTACCGGAACATTGGCAGCAATTGAAAGCCAAAGCCGTGGGGGCTAATCTAACGCCTTCTATTGTATTGTTAACGACTTTTGTCGATGTTTTGACCCTTTGGAGTAAGAGCCCCAAATTCACGGTGGATCTCACTCTTTTCAATCGTTTACCTTTACATCCTCAAGTTAATCGCCTGGTGGGAGATTTCACCTCCCTGAACCTCCTAGAGGTTGATAACTCAGTAGCAGCGCCATTTACCGACCGCGCTCGACGCTTGCAGCAGCAATTGTGGCAGGACTTAGATTGCCAATACTTCAGTGGAGTTGAGGTGCAGCGAGAACTTCGCCGTCAGCGAGGAAGTTACCAACTAATGGGGGTTGTGTTTACCAGTACATTGGGACTCAATTCCTTAGCTGAGGAGGAATTTAGTCTCAACCAGTTGGGAGAAATGGTCTATGGCATCAGTCAAACTCCGCAAGTGTGGCTGGACAAGCAAGTTTACGAACGAGAAGGGGCGTTAGTTTTCAACTGGGATGCGGTGGAAGAATTGTTTCCCGTCGGTCTTCTTGACGATATGTTTGAGTCCTATTGCAAGTGGCTGAACAACTTAGCTACTTCTGATAGTGCTTGGGATGAACCTTACCCTCAACTGTTACCGCCAGCCCAACTCGCCCGAATATCTGCTCTGAATGCTACTGGGACGGCAGTTTCAGGGAAGACCTTACACGGTTTATTTCTCGAACAAGTGAAAGTCAACCCCCAAGCGACCGCCATTATTACTCCCGATCGCACTTTGACTTATGGGGAATTGTACGTCAGAGCCAACCAACTCGGTCATCGGCTGCGGCAATTAGGAGCTACACCTAATACACTTGTAGCAGTCGTTATGGAGAAGGGCATAGAACAGATCGTAGCAGTTATGGGCATTTTGATGTCCGGTGCAGCTTATTTACCCATTGACCCAGAACTGCCTCCAGAGCGGCAAACATACTTGCTGGAGGAAGGAGAAGTCAAGCTGGTTTTAACTCAATCTGGGATTGAGGAACAATTACCTTTGCCAACAGGAGTTCAATGCTTGTTAGTTGACGTCGGAGAATTGGCAGAACTGGATTTGCCCGAACTCGAATCGGTGCAGTCCGTTACTGATTTAGCCTATACGATTTATACCTCCGGTTCTACAGGGGTGCCTAAGGGGGTGGCGATCGACCATCAAGGAGCGGTCAATACTATTTTTGATATCAACCAGCGCTTTGGAGTAGGAGCAGGCGATCGCCTACTTGCTCTATCGGCGTTAAACTTTGACCTGTCGGTGTATGACATTTTCGGTTTGCTAGCAGCAGGGGGTGCTTTGGTTATCCCCTCACCAGAGAGAATAAAAGACCCATCCCACTGGTTGGAGTTGATGAGCGCTCACCAAGTGACTTTGTGGAACGCAGTTCCGGCTTTTATGCAAATGTTGGTAGATTATTGGTCTGACCTTCCAGATAAAGTGACATTATCATTGCAATTAGCTTTATTAAGTGGGGATTGGATTCCTCTCAGTTTACCCGAACGAGTAAAAGCCCTGGGGTCGGATGTCCGGGTTGTCAGCCTCGGAGGAGCAACTGAAGCCTCGATTTGGTCAATTTATTATCCAATTGAGGAGGTTAACCCCGGGTGGCGGAGTATTCCCTATGGGAAACCCTTGCAGAACCAACGCTTTTATGTCCTCAATGAGTTGATGCTGCCTTGTCCGCTGTGGGTACCGGGGGAACTTTATATTGGCGGGATCGGACTGGCTCGAGGATACTGGAAAAATCAACAAAAGACGCAAGCAAGCTTTATTACTCATCCTTTGACGGGAGAGCGATTATACAAAACCGGGGACTTGGGACGGTATTTGCCGGACGGCAATATTGAATTTCTCGGGCGAGAAGATTTTCAGGTAAAAATCAATGGATACCGCGTCGAACTCGGTGAAATTGAGGCGGTATTAAAGCAGCATCCTGCAGTTAAAGAGGCGGTAGTTACTACAGTAGGAGAGTCGCGGGAGAAAAAACGCCCGATCGCCTATATTGTCCCCGATCGCAACCCGACAACAACAGGGCGATCGGATCTTCGGGAAGCCTGCGATCCCCATCAATTACAAGGAGTCATTGTCGATCCCCTAGAACGCATTGAATTTAAGCTCTCCCAACCCGGACTGCGACAGCTAGAATCTTCTCAAACGACTATCGAGTTACCCAAACCCGAATTTGATGAAGCCCTTACCCGAGCTTACCTAGCACGTCAAAGTTATCGGCAATTTCTGCCGAAATCTATTTCTCTAGAAGAGTTTAGCCAGTTTTTAAGCTGCCTGCTACCGATGCAGCTAGAGAATTATCCCCTACCCAAATATCGCTATCCTTCTGCAGGCAGTCTTTATCCGGTACAGACCTATTTATTCATCAAGCCCAAAGCCGTGAAAGGGCTAGCAGCAGGGATATATTACTTCTATTCTCCCGAGCATCGCCTCGTCTTACTCTCTAGCGCGGCAGAAATTGACGCGAGTATTTATGGTGGCAATCGGTCAATTTTCGAGCAGTCAGCTTTTTCGCTGTTTTTGATCGGGCAGTTAAGTGCAATTTCCCCAATGTATGGAGAACTTGCCCTGAATTTCTGTCTCCTGGAAGCAGGTCACATCGGTCAGCTTTTGATGAGTAACGCGCCGAATTATTCAATGGGATTGTGTCCCATCGGCAATCTAGAATTTAGCCCATTACGAGACTTGTTTAAACTGGAATCAAGCCAGATTCTGCTGTATAGTTTTGTAGGTGGAAAAATTGACTTTTCTCAAACCCAGCGATGGTTCTCCTCTGATTCCAGACAAAGCGCCAACTTGATTTCCGATAAACTAAAAGAATATCTGCGTCAGAAATTACCCGAATACATGGTTCCCAAAACTTTCATCCAGCTAGAAGCTTTGCCACTAACCCCCAACGGCAAAGTTAACTACAAAGCCCTACCACAGCCCGAGCGGGGGAAACCTCAACAGGAAAGAGCCTTTACTGCCCCCCATACTCCGGTTGAAAAACAGTTAGCTCAGATGGTAGAAAGTGTTCTAAGTTTAGATAGGGTTGGAATTTACGAAAATTTCTTTGAAATAGGGGGGGATTCGCTTCTAGCGACTCGGCTCATCTCCAGAATTCAGGAAACTTTTGAGATTAAGCTTCCTCTACGCCAATTCTTTCAGGAACCTACTGTTAGCAACATAGCTGACTACATTGAAACAGTTAGTTGGGTGGGACAAGAGTTAGAAGTTGCAGAAATCGAGCAAGAAGAGGAAGAAATATGAATAAAAACAGAGTGGTGAAGTTTCTTTCTCGCCTGCGCCAACTGAATATTAAAGTTATCGCAGAAGGAGAAAAGTTACGTTATCGAGCGCCCAAAGGAGTTTTGACTCCTGCAATACGTAAAGAAATAGCTGAGTATAAAGCAGAAATTCTCGCATTTCTGAACACAGTCAATGGAAATGTGAAGTCTGCGCCTCCACCAATTGAGATTATTCCTAGAAACCAAAACTTACCTCTTTCTTTTGGTCAAGAACGACTATGGTTTCTCGAGCAACTTGAAGGTTCAACAGCTTATAACGAGCATGGGGGAATACGAATTACAGGTCGGCTAGATGTGACCGCAATACAACGTGCCTTTGCAGAGGTTTTGCGCCGCCACGAAGTACTGCGGACGACTTTCCCTTTGGTAAATGACACGCCGATGCAAGCGATCGCCCCTACGGCAAAGGCAGAACTGAAGCAGCTCGATTGGCAGCATCTAACCGAGAGGGAACGGGAGATCCAATTGCAGCATTATGCCCGACAGCAAGCCCAAACGCTTTTTGATTTGGCATCAGGACCTCTGATGTGCGGCACCTTGATTCGCTTAGCACCTGAAGAATGGGTGCTGTACCTCGTGATGCACCATATCATTTGCGACTATTGGTCAATCGGTATTTTTATTCAAGAACTCTCGGCTGTGTATCAAAGCTTTAGTCAGGGTAAGCCATCTCCCTTACCAGAACTGGTCATCCAGTATGCTGACTATGCCCATTGGCAACGCCAGAGGCTGAAAGGAGAGTTACTTGAATCCCAACTCTCTTACTGGAAAAAGCACTTAGCTGGTGCTCCTTCGTTGCTACAGTTGCCAACCGATCGCCCCCGACCTTCGATGCAAAGCTATCGGGGTGACGCTCACAACTTTATCTTAGATCGATCGTTGACCAAAAAGTTGCAGCAACTCAGCCAAACTTGCGGAACAACGCTGTTCATGACCCTACTGGCGGTCTTTTCCACCCTAATGTACCGCTATAGCGCGCAATCGGATATTGTTATCGGTTCCCCCATCGCTAACCGCAACCGGACAGAAATTGAACCGCTAATCGGCTTTATTGCCAATGTATTGGTGTTGCGAGTGCGCTTTGAGGAGGATCTCAGTTTTGTCCGGTTGCTCCAGCAAGTAAGGGAAGTGACCCTGCAAGGGTATGCTCATCAGGATGTACCCTTTGAGCAAGTAGTAGAAGCACTGCAACCAAAGCGAAATCTCAGTTATTCGCCCCTATTCCAGGTTATGTTTGTCTTGCAGAATGCCCCGATGGAGTCTGTAGAGTTACCGGGAGTAAAGCTAACACCTTTAAGTGTAGAGACAGTAACGGCTAAATTCGACTTAACCCTCTCGATGCTTGAGACATCGGCGGGACTGTCGGGATCGATAGAATATGCTGCAGATTTGTTCGATAGAGAAACCATTAGCCGGATGGCGGGTCATTTCCAGACATTGTTATATTCTATTGTAGCAAATCCAGAACAAAAGGTGAGGGAACTGCCTTTATTAACTGAAGCAGAACTGCATCAATTATTAGTAGAATGGAACGATACAGCTACAGAATATCCCAAAGATAAATGTATCCATCAGTTATTTGAAGAGCAAGTAGAACGAACTCCCGATGCAATAGCAGTAGTATTTGAGCGGGAACAATTAACCTATTCTCAGTTGAATGAGCAAGCAAATCAATTAGCCCATTACCTGCAAAGTTTGGGAGTAAAACCGGAAGAATTAGTGGGTATTTGCGTGGAGCGTTCCATTGAAATGATAGTGGGACTGTTGGGGATATTAAAAGCAGGAGGAGCTTACGTACCGCTAGACCCCAGTTATCCAGCAGAGCGGTTGGCGTATATGTTATCAGATGCATCCGTATCGGTGTTGATAACAACTGAGTCCCCGTCATCGTGTTTGCCAGAACATCGGGCACGGGTAGTATGTTTGGATAGAATAGGAGAAGCGATCGCCACAAAAAGTATCTCAAATCCTGCGAGTGGGGTAACAGCACAGAATTTGGCTTATTTAATATACACTTCAGGCTCGACGGGGAAGCCAAAGGGGGTAATGAATACCCATAAAGGGATTTATAATTATTTACTGTGGAGACAGGATACTTATCAACTAACATCGGGCGAGCGCGTCTTGCAAAAAACTCCTGTCAGCTTCGACGTATCGGTATGGGAATTCTTTTGGTCTTTAGTAGCTGGTGCGACTTTGGTAGTAGCTAAACCGGAAGGACACAAAGATAGTGCTTATCTGGTTAACTTAATTGCCCGACAACAAATTACCACAATCCATTTTGTTCCTTCCATGCTGGGGGCGTTTCTGCAAGAGACTAACTTGGTTTCTTGCAGTAGCCTCAAGAGAGTATTTTGTAGTGGAGAGGCATTATCAGCTCAACTAATCTCGCGCTTCTTTGAGAAGTTAGAATGCGAGTTACACAATCTTTATGGACCAACAGAAGCAGCAATAGATGTGACGTCCTGGGACTGTTCGCAGAGGAAGGACCGAAGAATAGTACCCATAGGTCGTCCCATAGCAAACACCAAAATATACATGCTAGACAGAAACTTGCAACCCGTACCCATTGGAGTACCCGGAGAACTCCACATCGGCGGTGCAGGTTTAGCTGTCGGTTACCTCAACCGACCAGAATTAACCGCAGAGAAATTCATCCCCAACCCCTTTAACAAAAACGAGAAAGTATATAAGACGGGGGACTTAGCACGATATTTACCCGATGGTAATATTGAATTTATCGGTCGCATAGACAATCAGGTGAAGCTGAGAGGTTTCCGCATCGAACTGGGGGAAATCGAATCAGTTCTTCACCACCATCCACAAATAAAAGAAACCACAGTCATCTGTCGGGAAGACACCCCAGGAAATAAACGACTGGTAGCTTATATAGTAAGTAATGACCATTCATTGAGTAGCACGGAACTGCGACAATACCTACTCTCGAAATTGCCAGAGTACATGGTACCATCAGCCTATGTATTGTTAAAAACTCTACCCCTAAATCCCAATGGCAAAATAGACCGCAAAGCTTTACCCGCACCAGAGATAGACAATACCCGTACCAAGGAATATGTAGCCCCGCAAACTCAATTAGAACAAACGTTAGCTACTATCTGGCAAAATGTTATCGGAGTTGAGAAAATAAGCATCCACGACAACTTCTTTGAAATAGGTGGAGACTCGATTCTGAGCATTCAAGTAGTTTCCCGTGCTAGACAAGCGGGAGTAAACATCACAGCTAAACAAATATTTCAACATCAAACCATTGCACAACTAGCTGTTGTCGCCGAGACGGGGAAAGTAACATTAGCTCAACAGGGTGTAGTAACGGGAATTGTCCCCCTCAGTCCCATTCAACGCTGGTTTTTCGAGCAAAACTGGTCGGAACCTCACCATTTCAATCAGTCGGTATTGCTGCAAGTACCAAATAATCTTCAACAGTCGTTATTGTCTCAAAGTATAAGTAAAATTATAGAGCATCACGATGCACTACGTTTGAGGTTTGTAGCTACTGAAACAGGCTGGCAGCAAATAAACCAGGAACTAGACGAGATGGTACCATTCGAAGTAGTGGACTTATCAGATATTCCTCAAGAAGAGCAGTCTGCCACTCTATCGAAAATCGCCAATACCCAACAGAAAAGCCTCAACCTCTCAACTGGCTCGATAATTAGAGTAGTGCTGTTCGACTTCAAGAATAACAGCAAGAATCGTTTATTAATTATCATCCATCACCTAGCTGTAGATGGAGTATCTTGGCGGATTATACTGGAAGATTTGCGGGCAACTTACCAGCAATTAGAACGGGGACAGACAGGAGAACTACCACCAAAAACCACGGGGGTTCAAGATTGGGTAATCCGCTTACAAGAATATGGGCGAACGGAACTAATCCAGCAAGAATTAAATTACTGGCAATCCTTACCCTGGTCAGAGGTAACGCGAGTACCAGGAGACTATCCAGCAGAATTAAACAACAACACGGTACGCTCAACAGCTAATATTTCAAACAGCCTCAATTCAGAACAAACCCGTGCGCTGTTGCAAGAAGTAAATTCAGCCTATAACACCCAAATAAACGATATACTCCTGACAGCTTTGTTACAAACTTTGAGTCAGTGGATGGGGGAATCGACTATACTAATTAACCTAGAAGGACACGGACGGGAAGAATTATTTGCCGACCTAGATTTATCCAGGACGGTAGGATGGTTTACCAGTATTTTCCCCGTGTTATTACAAAATAATGGTACCGACCAGCCTGGAGAAACCCTCAAATCCGTAAAAGAACAATTGCGAGCTATTCCCCAACGAGGAATCGGCTACTCCATTTTGCGTTATCTTAGCAATGACCCTCAAATTAAGACTCAATTAGAGGAATTGCCCCAAGCACAGATATGCTTCAACTATTTAGGTCAATTTGACCATTATCAATCTGACTCTACCTGGTGGCAATTTGCCGCAGAATCAAAAGGAGAGGAACGCAGTCCGTCAGGAAATCGCCCTCATCTACTAGATATCAACGCCGTAGTAGTAGAAGGACAATTGCAAGTAAACTGGACTTATAGCAGTAATTTCCATCAGTATGAAACCATCGCCATACTGGCGGGTAATTATATTAAAACATTGTCTCAACTAATAGACCATTGTAATTCCCCAGACGCAGTCGGATACACCCCCTCAGATTTTCCCTTAGCGGAGTTAGACCAACTCTCTCTCGACCAACTGCTAGTAGCAGAAAACCTGAAAAAGATAGAATCAATTTATCCCCTCTCTCCCATGCAGCAGGGGATGCTGTTTCACAGTTTAGTAGCCCCAGACTCGGGAGTTTATGTAGAGCAAATCCTGCTAACTATCTCCGGGGAACTACAAATAACTGCTTTCCGACAAGCTTGGCAAAAATTAACTTTCCGCCACTCGGTATTTCGCACTCTGTTTGTGACAGACAAACTGAAACAACCCCTTCAGATAGTAAGCCAACAAGTAGAATTACCTTGGGAATATTTTGACTGGCAAGGACTATCCACCGCCGAGCAACAACAGAATTTAGAAAATCTGTTACTTTCCCAAAGGCAACAAGGGTTTAAATTAAACCAAGCCCCTTTGATGCACTGCACTCTAATTCGGCTGTCCGACTTGACTTATAAATTTCTCATTTCTCATCACCATATTCTCATGGATGGTTGGTGCTTGCCGATTATCTTCAAAGAAGTCTTGAGCTTATACTCCGCTGAGTGCATGGGGGAAAGTAGCCATCTCCCTACCCCCGTACCCTATGAAAACTATATTGCCTGGTTGCAACAACAAGATTCAGATAAAGCAGAGGCTTTTTGGCGACAAACCTTTTCCGGCTTTTGCGCACCTACCCCCTTAATCGTAGATCAATCGGACTATTCTGTGACCCCAGGTAGTTATCAGGAGCAAAAACTCCATTTATCCTCTAAAACCACAACAGCATTGCAAGCTATTGTCCGACAACATAAACTCACCTTAGCCACAGTAATACAGGGGATGTGGGCAGTACTGCTGAGTCGTTACAGTGGAGAGTCAGATGTCCTGTTTGGGGTAACAGTTTCAGGTCGTGAAGCCAGTTTGCCGGGAATAGAAACTATGGTGGGGCTATTTATCAATACCCTCCCATTGCGGGTGAATGTTGTAGCGGAAGATTCCATTTGGTCTTGGCTGGAACTTCTCGGAGAAAAACTAATCAAACTACAGGAGTATTGCTATACCCCCCTCGTAGAAATTCATCAGCTGAGTGAAGTACCGGGGGGAGTGCCTTTATTTGAAAGCATTGTGGTGTTTGAGAATTATCCAGTGGATGACTCCCTGAGACAAAAAACTCCGCTCCCGATCGAGTTCACCGATATACAGGCGATCGAACAAACCAACTATCCCTTGAACCTAATAGCAGTACCGGGTGAGGAGTTGTTGCTGAGTATTAGTTATGATACCAGCCGTTTTTCCGACTCGGCGATCGCCCGGATGTTAGGGCATTTAGAAACTTTGTTGTCGGCAATTGTAGCTAATCCCCAACAGAAAGTCGGTCAACTGCCTTTACTAACTGAAACAGAACTGCATCAATTATTAGTAGAATGGAACGATACAGCAAGAGAATATCCCAAAGATAAATGTATCCATCAGTTATTTGAAGAGCAAGTAGAACGAACTCCCGATGCAATAGCAGTAGTATTTGAGCGGGAACAATTAACCTATCGCCAGTTGAATAAGCAAGCAAATCAATTAGCCCATTACCTGCAAAGTTTGGGAGTAAAACCGGAAGTGCTGGTGGGTATTTGCGTGGAGCGTTCTGTTGCAATGGTAGTGGGACTGTTGGGGATATTAAAAGCAGGAGGAGCTTACGTACCGCTTGACCCCAGTTATCCAGCAGAGCGGTTAGCTTATATGTTATCAGATGCATCCGTATCGGTGTTGGTAACAACTGAGTCCCTGTGGGAGTCTTTGCCAGAATATCGGGCAGAAGTGGTAT
>JBFRWF010000289.1:0-12483 GCA_051439465.1 Xenococcaceae cyanobacterium
TCAGTAACCAATTCACCAAAGGTGTACGTTCTGCCTTTGGAATCTCAATAGGGAGCACAGGTTGTGTCATTCTGCTATTAAAGCAGATGAAGAGTCAAGCAAGCAACCCGATCGCCTTTGTTCCCGATCGCCTTTGTTCCCGATCGCCTTTCTTCCCCCGAGCGCTTTGTTTCCCGATCGCCTTTGTTCCCGAGCGCCTTTCTTCCCTGAGCGCTTTGTTTCCCGCTGCCTCCGGCACTGCGCTTCGCGCAGACCGCCACCAGTGGTTATTGAGCAGTTACGACTACTCTTATATTCCCCATTACCTATTCCCCATTACCTATTCCCTATTCCCTGATCCGAAGTTCCCTGTTCCCTGTTCCCTGATCCGAAGTTCCCTAGTGTCCCGCCTTAAGTTGGTAGTACAGGAGTACATTAATGATTCACATCATTACAAATGACACGCCTGTTAAAACAGGCCGCGTCGCGTTTCCTCCCCGCTCGCTCAGAGACGGGGCTTCCATGCTTCCCGACTATTTTAGGTGATTGTTTCATGAGAATTTTACAAATTGTTCCTTCAGTTTCTCTAGTTTATGGCGGTCCCAGCCAAATGGTGTTAGGGCTATCTGCGGCACTTGCTGCTGAGGGAGTCGAGGTAACTTTACTAACTACCAATTCTAATGGGGATGCAGGTCAGCCGCCTCTAGATGTGCCAATTGAACAACCTGTAGAGCAGGATGGGTACCAAGTGCTATATTTCCGCTGTTCCCCTTTCCGTAGATATAAGTTCTCCCTTGGCTTATTGTGCTGGCTGGCTACCCATGCCCAAGAATATGATTTGGCTCATATCCACGCTTTATTCTCCCCTGTGAGTACGGCAGCGGCAACTGTAGCACGATATCGAGGGTTGCCCTATCTGCTGCGTCCTTTAGGTACCCTTGATCCGGCTGATTTACGCAAGAAACGGCGACTAAAACAAATCTATGGGTTACTCTTAGAAAGACCGAATTTGGCTGGGGCGGCAGGAGTCCATTTTACCAGTGAGCAAGAATGTCGGATTTCAAAGCGGTTTGGGACACAAACTAATGATCTGGTGATTCCCCTTGGCGTGCAATTGCCCCAGGATTTCCCGGAATGGGGAAAGGCGCGTAACCAACTGGGGATTTCTCCCCATCGGCCTTTGCTTTTATTTATGTCCCGAATTGATTCGAAGAAGGGCTTGGATTTGCTAATTCCAGCACTAGAAACACTGTTAGGGGAGGAGCTGGATTTTCACTTTGTCCTAGGGGGTGCAAATCCCCAAGATCCGAATTATGAAAATAAGATTCGGGAACAGGTACAGGCTTCTAAGTTAGAAAAGCATACCACCATTACAGGTTTTGTCACTGGGGACATGAAGCTGGGGTTACTTCAGGATGCGGATTTATTTGTCTTGCCTTCCTATTACGAAAACTTTGGTATTGCCGTGGCGGAGGCGATGGTTGCTGGTACGCCAGTGGTTATTTCTAACCAGGTGTATATTTGGGAGAAAGTGCAGGAGGCTGAGGCGGGTTGGGTGAGTTATTGTGAGGTAGAAGATTTAACCCAAAAGCTACGGTTAGCGCTTCAAGATGCTGATGAAAGGAAAAGACGGGGATTAAATGCCCGAAATTATGCTTTGAAGCATTATAGCTGGCAGGCGATCGCCCGACAAATGATTCAAGCTTATCATACCAAATCCGGGTTAACTACCCCCTTTTTTCTGGAAGCAGGGAACAGGGAACAGGGAACAGGGAACAGGGAACAGGGAACGGGGAAAGGGAAACAGGGAGCAGGGGAATAAAAATATAGAAATATGACTGTTGAATCGATGTTCTAGTCCTCAATCAACTGCCAGAACCGATCTTCCTCTGCGATCGCATCAAAATCTGGGTCAGTTCTTGCTTCTTCCCGATACTTCGGATTCAGCTCGATCGCCTGCTCCAGGTTTTTAACTGCTAACTTCACTTGCTCCTGCACTGCATAACAGATAGCCTTGTTGTAATAAGCCTCGGCATAGTCCCCTTGAATGTCCAGAGCCCGCTCAAAGCTATCAAGGGCCTCTTCATCGCGCTCCAGCTTGAACAGGTTGTAACCTCTATAGTTCCAGGCTTTATGGGAGTCGGAATCGAATTGAATCGCTTTGTCAAAGGAAGCGACAGCCTCTTCATATCGTTCTAACATCTGCAATGCCATGCCTCGATTCAACCAAGCTACAGCGTCATCAGGTTGAACTCGAACAGCCTGATCAAAAGACTCGAAAGCCTCCTCATGCCGTTTCCACATTCCCAGGGCCACCCCTCGGTCAACCCAGGCTTCACGGTAATCCGGCTTGATCTCCAGCGCTTTGTCATAGGAAGCGATCGCCTCCTCGTATTGCCTCAATCTTCTCAGAGTCATGCCCCGGTTAAGCCAGGCTTTGCAGTCGTCCGGCTGGATTTGAATAACCTTGTTAAAAGCAGCGATCGCTCCTTCATACCGCTGTAATTCCTTTAGGGCGAGACCTCGCTGATACCAAGTGCCAGAATCATCAGGCTTGAGGTCAAGGGCTTTGTCAAAGGAGGCGATCGCCTCCTCATACTGCGGTAATTCCCCTAACGCAATGCCCCGCTGATACCAAACCTCAGGGTTATCCGGCTGAAGGTCAAGGGCTTCGTCGTAGCTGGCGATCGCCTCTTCATAGCGCCCTTGGGCAAACAGCGCATCTCCCTGTTTGATGTAATCATCCGGAGTCAAGAACAACTGAGGATGGTTAGATTTTAAGCGTTCCAGTTGTTCCGTCAGGGTTTGGATTTTTTGTAGCACTTCAGAGATGGCAGCCTCTGCAATTGATGTTGGTGAAATCTCAGCCAGTTGCCGCAGGATCTGATCCTTTTGAGTTTGAGCATCGGAGTGCACTTCCTTGAACTGAGCAGCCAGGGTGTCCTCTAATTTTTCCAGAGTCTGAAGAGTTAGATCCTTTCGCTTTTGAATTTCAGACTGTAATTGAGAGAGTCGAGCGGTGATCTCAGTCTCTAATTTGTCCAGATTCTCTATGGTGAGATCATTTCGCCCTTGAACATCCGACTGTAATTTAGAGAATTGGGCAGTAATCTCAGTCTCTAATTTTTCTAGATTCTGAAAACTCTGCGCCCTTTGGGTTTGAATACTGGACTGCGATTGGGAAACCTGAGCAGCAAACTCGGTCTCTAATTTTTCCAGATTCTTCTGGATCTGATCCTTTTGCCCTTGGATCTCCGAGTGGGATTGGGAGAGCTCAGCAGTAATTTCAATTTCTAATCTCTCTAGATTTTGAAGGGTTAAATCTTTTTGCCGTTCAGCTTTTTGTCGAGCATCAGCCTGCAGTCCAGATAACTGAGGGGAAAACTCAGACTCTAGTTTTTTCAGATTTTGAAGGATTAAATCCCTTTGCTTTTGAGCATCTAGCTGGACTTCAGATAGTTGAGCAGCAAACTGGGTCTCTGATTTTTCTAGATTCTGAAGCACTGCATCCCTTTGCCCTTGAATATCTGCCTGCAGCTCAGAGAGCTGAGGAGAAAACTCAGACTCTAGTTTTTTCAGGTTTTGAAGGATTAAATCTCGTTGTCCTTGAGCATCTAACTGGAGTTCAGACAGTTGAGTAGCAAACTCGGTCTCTGATTTTTTCAGATTCTGAAGCACTGCATCCTTCTGTCCTTGCACATCCGCCTGAATTGCAGAAAGCCGAGGAGAAAACTCTGACCCTAATTTTTCCAAGTTTTGAAGGATTGAATCCCTTTGCTTTTGAGCATCTAACTGGAGTTTATCCAGTTGAGCAGCCAATTCTGTCTCTAATTTTTCTAGATTCTGAAACACTGCATCCCTTTGCCCCTGAATATCTGCCTGTAGCTCAGAAACCTGAGGGGCAAACTCAGACTCTAGTTTTTGCAGATTTTGCACGATTAAATCTCGTTGCTGTTGAGCTTCTGACTGGAGTTCAGACAGTTGAGCGGCAAATTCAGTCTCGGACTTTTTCACATGCTGTAGCACTGCATCCTTCTGCTTTTGTATATCCGCCTGAATTTCAGAGAGCCGAGGAGAAAACTCTGACCCTAAATTTTCCAAGTTTTGAAGGATTAAATCCCTTTGCTTTTGAGCATCTAACTGGAGTTCATCCAGATGAACAGCATATTCAGACTCTAAATTTTCTAGTTCTTGTTTAGAGTCTTTTATTTGGGTTTCTAATTCTGTTAATACCTGTTTCTTAGATTGAGATAGTTCGGAAAGCAGCGCAGATAAATTTTCTCTCTTAATTCCTATCTCCTGTTGAAAATTTTCTGCCTCATTGCCTAGCTCGTCGGCGAGGTCTTCGGCTTTTTGAAGGGTGTTTTTGACTTCTTGAGTGGCATTGGTAATCTGACTCTCCAAGTCTCCCAGTTCCGACAGGTGTGCTGTCACCACATCTGCCACCACTCGAATCACAGCTCGTCGCAGCAGCCACAAGGCGACGAGCTCTGCAGTCAGGAGCAGCGCCAGGGTAGCAAGCAAAACATTGAACAGAGTCGTCACCCGACTAAAGGCGCGATTCGCCTCAGCTTGAACCTGCTCTTGAACTCGCCTTTCTTCCTGCAATCGCTCCAGCTCCTCCCGCTCCCGCGTCGAAAGAGCCTGAGCAAGGGTCAATTCTGGAGCGTCAGATTGAGGGGGTTGGGCACTGGTAATACCAGCAGACAGTAGGAGAATGGAAAGGACGACACTGCTTCGCAACACCAATGCGAAAAATTTTGGATTCTTGCGCTTCATCAGAACTCCTCCTGTCTGTTGGTCATATTTTGCGATCGCTTACTTTATCAAGGGTAATCAAAATTGAGCTTGATACCAAGTTGCAGTCAAAGAGGTAAAGAAAAAGAATCAGTAGATCGCAAAGTTGGTTTCAACAGAGCGATCGCATATAACTTTTCTTTGCATAACCATTAGCCTCTATCGATTTGTTTTTTGCTACATTGGACATATAGAGATCCCAGGCTGTGCAACCTGGAAATGAGCAATGCTGCAAACGCGCAAAGCTGACACGCATCAGGACTTCACCCCAGCTTACCTCACCCTGCTGAAGTCTGGCGAGCTGGCTAAACGGGAAGATATAGCTTATCAGCACCTGGAAGATTGCGATCTGTGCGCCCGCTATTGTCATGTCAATCGCCACCAGACGACCAAGGGTGCAGTGTGCCGCACTGGCGATCGCGCAGTGGTTCATAGTTTCGGTCCCCACCACGGGGAGGAAAATCCTCTGCGGGGCTCGAAAGGTTCGGGGACCATATTCTTCAGTTGGTGCAACCTGCGCTGCGTCTACTGCCAAAACTGGGATATCAGCCACAAGGGCGTGGGGGAAGAGGTAGAACCGGAAGCGATCGCCAAGATGATGCTCGCACTCCAATCCCGGAGCTGCCACAACATCAACTTTGTCTCCCCCAGCCATGTGGTAGCGCAGATCGTAGCAGCCGTGAACATTGCCGCCAAGGGGGGACTGCGCCTGCCCTTGGTCTACAATACAGGAGGCTACGATAGTCCTGAGGCCTTGGCTCTGCTGGACGGCATCATCGATATATACATGCCGGACATGAAGTATGGCGACTCCGCCTTTGCCCTCAAGTACTCCAAGGTGCCCAACTACGTCAAAGTCAACCAGGCGGCAGTCAAGGAAATGCACCGCCAAGTAGGCGACCTGGTATTGGATGAAAACGGCATTGCCCAGCGCGGTTTGCTGGTACGCCATCTCGTGCTACCGGAAAATCTGGCAGGGACGGACAAGGTGCTGGCTTTCCTCGCTCGGGAGATCTCGCCCAACACCTACCTCAACCTGATGGATCAGTATTATCCCTGCTACCGCGCCGACAGATACCCGCCGCTGGATCGCCCGATTGCGAGGGAGGAATACCGCGAGGCTTTGGGACTGGCGAAAAAATACGGCCTGACACGTCTGGATCGGCTTTAGGGACTTGCGTTTAAATAAAGTACCGATTAGATGAGTAGATGAGTTTGGTGGGCAAAGTCAATCCCATAGCTTTATTAGCCATAAGTATAATCCATTTTGCCCACCCTACAAGAGCCGACTATCTGTGAAAATCCGCGTCATCCGCGTCATCGGTGTTCCATTCTTAACTACAGTTAATAAGGAAGGTGGGCAAAGTCAATCCCATAGCTTTATTAGCCATAATTATAATCCATTTTGCCCACCCTACAAAAGCCGACTATCTGTGAAAATCCGCGTCATCCGCGTCATCGGTGTTCCATTCTTAACTACAGAAGATGAGTTTGGTGGGCAAAGTCAATCCCATAGGTTTATTAGCCATAACTATAATCCATTTTGCCCACCCTACAAGAGCTGACGATCTGTGAAAAGCCGCGTCATCGGCGTCATCGGTGTTCCATTCTTAACTACAGAAGATGAGTTTGGTGGGCAAAGTCAATCTCATAACTTTATTAACCATAACTATAATCCATTTTGCCCACTCTACAAGGCTACAAGGCTGGGATATTATTTGTTTGCAGCTCCCTTACCGCCGCTTCTAGCTGGCCATTTAGTACTGACCTATCATTGAGAACTCCTCAAGAAGCCGCACGTTCTCGTCCACTTCTGCCTTGCTCTCCATGCCAATGACGAAGGCATCCACAGGCGTTTCAAGCTGATAGCGAATCGCGAATTTTGGATCGCGTCCGAGTTTGCCTTCTCCCATCACCTTCATGCCGTAAGTGCCCTTGCCGCTGTCTTTCATCTGTTCAATGACAGGGATAATTTGAGAAGGCTTGCCTTCCATGTGCAAGCCCTTCGGGTTAATACGGACGAGGACGACATCAACCCAGGGCTCCTGCGCCGCAGTGCAGAGCGCACCGTAGTTGTGATTGGAGCAGCCAACCGCACGGACAATCCCCTGTTCCTTGGCATCTGACAGTACGTCCATCACGGAACGCAGCCTGACATTCCAGTTCTTCGCCATCATGCAGTGAAGCAGCACGATATCTAGGTAGTCTGTGTCCAATTCCTTGCGGAAGCGGTTGAGGTCAGATTTTATCTGGTTCTCGTTCCGCGCGAAGGTTTTGGTTGTAACCACAATCTCCTTTCGGGGAATGCGCTTGAGTGCCTCGCGCACGTGCCGATGGCTGCCGTATTTGTCGGCGGTGTCAATAAAGGTAATTCCCTTCTCGTAAGCGTAAACGAGCAAGTCGGCTAGCCCGTGCAACCCTAAGCGGCGTGTCTGGCGACTAGTGCCACCCCATGCCTTTGTCCCTGTCCCGATACACAGCTTCGAGACTTCGATACCCGTATTTCCCAACAATATGCGCTGCATAGCAACAGCTCCTTTTCTATCTATTTCGATGGGATCAGCCTTTTAAGACTTTTGTCAGTCAATCAACTGAGCCGGCTATATCTTTAAGTTTAGGAGAAACATTTGAGAAACTTGCATTCACAGGTGTATTACACTCAACTGAGAACTACTATATTTTGAAGCCCAATGGAAGCAGTTATCTTCATTATTGAGGAATGGAGTCGTGAAATTTGATGAACTTGATGCCAAAATGCGGGTGTATGAAACAGCTCACGATCATTGCGTGTTGCCTGGACTCTATATAGTTGCTAGATTAGATGGACGCTGCTTTACCCGTCTGACTAAGAAGAGAAATCAATTCGAGGCTCCTTATGATGAAAGACTGCGAGACTATATGGTATCTACGGTAGAGCATTTGATGAATTGCGGCTTGAAGGTAACTTATGGTTATACCCAGAGCGATGAAATCTCCCTACTTTTTGCTCTGGAAGAAAAAGCTTTCGGTCGTAAATTAAGAAAGCTCAACTCGGTTTTAGCAGGGGAAGCAAGTGCTAAGTTTTCCTTGCTGTTAGGGGATATTGCCTGCTTTGATTGTCGCCTATCCCAACTTCCGAATGGAGAAGAAGTCGTTAACTATTTTCGTTGGCGAAGTGAGGATGCCCAGAGAAATGCAATCAATACTCATTGCTATTGGTGTTTGCGTAGAGATGGCAATAGTATCAAGCAGGCAACAGCAATGATGGAGGGTTTATCTGTGGCGGATAAAAATGAGCTGTTATTTGAGCACGGCATCAATTTTAATGATCTTCCTAACTGGCAAAAACGAGGAGTGGGACTGTATTGGAAGCCATACCAGAAACTTGGACACAATCCGCTCACTGGCGAAACTGTCCTGGCGACACGGCGGTGTATTTACAGGGATTTTAACTTGCCAATGAAAGCTCAGTACAGTCAATTCATTCGAGAGCTTGTTGAGCAGTGAACCATGGGGAACTTCAGTTATGAGTATAACAATTGAACAGGACTTAAAGGAAGTCCTAGCCAAGATTGACCAAAAGCTAGACAATCTCACCGGAGATATTGCAGAGATCAGGCAGAAAGATTTAGTCGAGTTAAAAGTAGGACAAGCAGAAATCAAGGGAGACATCAAAGCCCTAGAAGAAAAAGTCAAGGGGGTAGATGAACGACTGAAAAACCAAAAGTTTTTAAGCAAGGGAATCTTAGTCGGGTTGATTGTGGCTATCCTTGGCGGGTTAGCCAAACTGTTCGGTTTGGTTGGCAATCCCTAATCTGAGTCTGGATGGGCATCGCTCACCCAGGGTAAACCCATCTAAATTTAGTTGACAAAATATCCAACACCTCTAGCACCAGCACCGTTAATTACTGCCACAATAGCGATCGCTACAATATCATCAATAGCAGTCTGAACTCCAGTAATGATCGACTTCCGATCAACTTTTTAGAAGCAGAACCTTGCCCCGACATTCTCCGAAACCCACTCTGGCATAGCCTTCTTTCTCACAGTATCCGCGCAGGATGACTTCGTCTCCGTCAGCTAGGAAGGAGCGCACCTCACCGGTTGGCAGTTCGATAGGCTCGCAGCCACGCCGGGTAATCTCAAGCAGAGACCCTTGGGATCCTTCCTCAGCACCGGAAACTGTTCCACTGGCAAGCAGATCGCCGGGGCGGAGGTTGCAGCCATTGCTCGAGTGATGGGTGAGCATCTGAGCCAATGTCCAGTACATCTGCGTGAACGAAGCACGGCTCAAGGGAAACGCCTCCATCCCCTCCTCACGCATCTGTGTCGAACGGAGCAGCACTTCAACAGTGAGGTCGATCCCACCCAGTCTGGTATCA
Organism: Xenococcaceae cyanobacterium; assembly: GCA_051439465.1. Taxonomy (GTDB): domain Bacteria; phylum Cyanobacteriota; class Cyanobacteriia; order Cyanobacteriales; family JBFRWF01; genus JBFRWF01. The sequence goes on from JBFRWF010000289.1 coordinate 9,138, forward strand.
AGGGGAGAGGAGAGATAGGGTAGGGGGAGGGGATCTTCCTGGGCACGGGGAAAAGCCGGACAGCGGAAAGGTCTCAGAGCTTCCAGGGTCACCACCCAAGGAGAGATCGTGGTCGCGAAGCTCTTGGCAAGGAAGGGACCAAGGGGCTGGTATTCCCAGGCTTGGATATCCCGTGCTGACCAGTCGTTCACCAAACAGAGCCCGAATATGTGGTCTTCGGCTTTGTCGATCGCGATCGGCTGCCCCAGCTCATTTCCGGCACCAACCAGAAACCCAACCTCCACCTCGTAGTCCAGAAGCTGAGAAGGCCCGAAACTGGGAGTTGAATCTTCAGGTTTTTTCCGCTGACCCCTCGGACGCTTGACAGGGGTGCCACTAGGCACAATGGAGGAGGCGCGTCCGTGGTAGGCGATGGGGATGTACTTGTAGTTGGGGAGCAGGGGATTGTTGGGGCGGAACAGCTTCCCAACATTGGTGGCGTGAAAAATTGAGGAGTAGAAGTCCGTGTAATCGCCAATGTCTGCGGGCAGTAGGAGCTCGGCCTCAGCCATTGGCACGAGAATCTCTGTCTCTGGAGGGGGCTTTTGCCCATCGTATCGCAACAGCTTACTCAAGCGATTGCGCAACGCCAACGAAGCCCAACTCCCCATGGCCATCAACGGATTCAAGTTGGAGGCTTTACAGGCTAATTGCAGTTGCTCTGGAAGTTCCTGGAAGAGTCCTGCTTCGCAACATAAGGCTAAATCTAAGATCTGGTCTCCAATAGCAACCCCGATGCGTGGGTTTTCAGCGCTACCCTGAGTTCGGAATACACCAAACGGAAGGTTTTGAATGGGGAAATCAGTGTCTTCCTGATTAGCCGATTCCACCCAACTGCGCAAACTCGGATTGTGGGTTGTATCAATGGAACGGTTCATAATAGCTTCAAATCCTTGAGGTCGTTTACTGGTTCTTGAAATGAGCAGGAACCGAAGGAGCGGAAGAAACGTTGTCGAGTTTGCTCCAATTCTGAGATGTCCAGTCGGCGATCTTTCCAGGAGATACTGTCTGTTCTAAATTGGAAAGCGTCGATGGAAGACTCCTGAAGAACTGCCAGTGCTTCTTCTGCCGTCACTTTTTGCCAATAAACGAGTGCCGCTGAGATTGCGACATTGAGGAAGCCGTGCATCACAGTGGAAGGACTGTCTGACTTGCTTGTTAAGGGATGTTTAGCTGGCAATGGGTGGTGTAGACCTGCAGTTGCCTTAAACGGAAGCCGAGCATCAGCACAAGCCAAAATGAACCGACAGAGTTGGGCCATGCTCGGAAAAGCGTCAGCAGTTATGCCTCCCGTCCGAATTTTTGCCGATACATTGGTGCCCTGCAGCACGGCCAAATATGCCTCTAGGTCTTCGCTGAAGGGAATTTCAAAAAATGCGTCAACTCCGGCAGGGAGACGAGGAATCACTCTCTCAATTTCTGTAGACAACAGCATCGGAAATTCTAAGGCTGTGATGGCTATCTGGTCTTTGCTGTTGAAGGATTGAACCTTCTCAATCTCCAATTTCCAATCTCCAGAGACGATCGCGCTGAGGGACCACTGCCTCGTTTTGCTATCTTCTAGGGAAAACTTTGGCAGGAGTTCTTCAAACTCGTTCAACCGGGACGTTGGCAACACAAAGCGCCCCAGCATCCAATTGTAGCAAGTCATCTGATATTGAGCATAATTTGCGATCGCCTCCTTCATGCCAAGCTTTGCTGGCGGGAAAAGTCCGGCGTAGTCCACAATCGATGAGAAAAGTGCTTTGACCGAGGCTAGCATTGGATTTCAATTCCTCAAACTCAATCCACCAAGGAGTCTTCCATTTTATCTTGTCCTTACCCGATTTAAGCCTTATCTGGTGGGCAGTGTCCCTGTGCAAATAACATTATCCTAGTCCAGATTTAACACTGCCCACCCTACCTTCTCTACCTTCTCTTAACCTCGTAGGGTGGGCAAGGATCAACAAGCAAACTAGGCTGCCAAATTTCCCACAATACCTTGCCCACCAAAGCACTTCAATCCAATGGCAGTGAGGTCGAAGCTTTGACTTCATTGAGAACAATACTAGTCCGAATCCTGTCCACGCCTGGGATTTGGGTGATTTTCTCCACCAGAAACTTTTCCAGATCCTGGTGGTTGGCGACCACAACTTTTAATAGATAGTCAAATTCCCCTGTAAGATGATGGCATTCGAGAACTTCTGGCAATCCCTTCACCCCGTTACAGAAATTCCTGACACACTCGGGCTGATGGTGTGCTAGGGTAACCTGCGCGAAACAAAGCAAGTCCAAACCTAGAGCCTTGCGATTGACTAGAGTTACGTAGTGATCGATAACTCCATTTTTTTCCAGCTTTCTCAGTCTTTTTTGCAGTCCAGGCGCTGAGAGATTGAGCCGACGGGCCAATTCGGCGTTGGTTATTCGACCGTTCTCTTGTAAGAAGCCCAAGACCTGTCGATCCATCTCATCTAGTTTTGGGAGCTGCTCTGAGTTCCCAAACCCTGGCTTTACATTGGTGGCGTTGTTTCTTGGCAACTTGTCTCTCCAGTTGGACTCGTCAGTGGTGTCCTACGGATAGCGTAGTTAATTATAAATGCTAAATCAAGTCTATTGGTTAATGATCTATACTTAAAGAAGATTAATAATAAGTTTATTATTTGATTAAAGTCTTTTGGGTTAATGATAATCACTAAAATTTTGTATGCCAGAAGACAGATCGGATCCTCAGCAAGCGCTAGATTTGATATTCCAGCCAGCTTGCGGGCAGGACCCTGTCAGCAGTCGGCTTCCTAAACAGATGGGACAAACACTTTGAGGTTCAAAACTGTCTGCCTCTAAGCCTTTCCAAGTGACAGCTCCATACACTGACCCGAATCTGAGATTCGGGTACAGTGTGGGCTTCTTCGAGAAGCCTCTGTCATTAGCCTTAGTGTCTCGTTACTTTAGCTAAGCGCTCGACGTTATTTTTTTTAATCAATAAGGACGAGCGCTTAGTCAAAGATTGCCAGAGGCACTACGTTATCCCAGAATATATAGGCATTCCGGGGTGTAGGGTTGGCAATCCGTGTTCTAGCTCCGTGACACTGCGGCTCTTGATTAAACATCTCTGCTGTGGAGAGGAGAAGTGTTAAGAGTTCACAACCTGGGAAAGAACATATCGAGGCACAGCTTAGATGAGTTCTTTAACTTTGGCGAAGGACACCACATCCATTGGATGCGACGCTTTTAAAAATAGCGTCTGGCTGGCGTTCATCCCACGCCTCCCTAGAGCGCCGGTCCATTAAATACTCTCTCTGTGTTACAGGGCGAAGCATTTGGACAGAAA
>JBFRWF010000290.1:0-13662 GCA_051439465.1 Xenococcaceae cyanobacterium
GAAGCCGGAGACGATACCCTCAAAGGCGGCGAGGGTAACGATACTGTTGAAGGTGGCGAGGGTAAAGACCTGATCTACGGTTGGCGTGGAGATGATTCCCTGTTTGGCGGCGCGGGGGATGACCAGATGCACGGCGGTCGCGGTCAAGATGAGCTGTACGGCGGCGAGGGGAATGACTTGATTCGGGGCAGCGAGGGCAATGACTTGCTGTACGGGGAAGCCGGAGACGATACCCTCAAAGGCGGCGAGGGTAACGATACTGTTGAAGGTGGCGAGGGTAAAGACCTGATCTACGGTTGGCGTGGGGATGATTCCCTGTTTGGCGGCGCGGGGGATGACGAGATACACGGCGGTCGCGGTCAAGACGAGCTGTACGGGGGCGATGGTGATGATGTCATCGGCGGGGGTGCAGGTAATGATATTATCAATGGGGGTGCTGGCAAAGACCTCATCTTTGGAGATAACTACATCCCTGGCACAGCAAATCTCGATTCTAACCTGGTCGTCAACGGCAGTTTCGAGGACAACTCTGTTAAGCCTGGTAAGTGGTCTGTCTTCCAGTCAATCCCCGGTTGGACTACAATTGTTGGCCCTGGCATTGAAATCCAAGAGCTGAGCAACAAATTTGGCGCAGCTGCCGATGGTCATGCCTGGGTTGAACTCGACAGCCACAAGGGTCCTGACACCAACAGTGGTATGAGCCAGGACATCAACACGACTGCTGGCGAAACCTACCAACTGTCCTTCGCTTATAGTCCACGATCCGGTATATCTGCTGCCAGTAACATCATTGAGGTCTATTGGAACAGTGAGTTACTGGACACCATTACTGATGAGGGTGGCAGCAGTAATGATTGGACGACCTACACTTATGAGGTTGAGGCGAACAATGGCGATAGCACGGCTCTGGAGTTCAGGGCTGCTGGCATCAGTGACAGGTTGGGTGGTTTTATTGATGATGTCAAAGTCCAGCTCAGCAATGGGACTGTTTTTGGTGATGACGAGATCCATGGCGATCACAGCGAAGACAATGATGAAATATTAGGTGGCGAAGGCGATGACCAGATTGTCGGCGGCAAGGGAGATGACATTCTCAACGGCGGCACTGGCAAGGATTATATCTGGGGCGGTGTCGGTCACGACTTGTTCGTCTTGAACCAGGGACAAGGCAAGGACATCATCGCTGACTATGACATTGAGCAAGATGCCATCGGTCTAACTGATGGATTAGCCCTGGAACAGCTAGATATTACCCAAAGCCATGATGATACTGTAATCAAGTTTGGGGAGTTTTAGCAGTTCTAAATGATGTGAACGCCGACCAACTGATTGCGCAGGGAACCTTTGAGTCATTTGCCATTATGTAAAAGGCAAAGGATGAGTTTTGTAGCAATTGGGCGGCGCTGTTCCCCCACAGTTATGCGATCGCCTTAATTTTCTCATCTGACGGGAAAACCTCAACGAGAAATCAGAGGCTTCATCTGGATGTGACAGGTTTTCGCACTAATCTTGCTCAGACTCGCTAACCGCTTGCGCTCGGTGATGTCGCGAACAAAAAAACAGAAAATCTCTTTTCCCCCGTAACAGATGAGACTAACACTTACCTCAACATTTATCAAGGAAGCATCTTTATTGCGGTGTAGCGATTCCCCCACGAAGTTAACTTTTTCTGTCTTGAGCCGCTGCAGATCGCTTTCAAACTTCTCACTGTCCCCGGCGACAATATCGTCAAGTGTCAGTCCCAGAATTTCGGACTCAGTGTAACCCAGCAAATTGCAATAAGCAGCATTAGCCTCTAGAAGGCGTTTGCTAGCAGCATCAACTAGGAAAATCCCTGACGAGGTTTGCCTAAATACAGCGCGATAGCGTTCTTCGCTTTCCCGCAGCTCTGCTTTTATCTGGGGGGACTTACTACAATCGGAAACGTAAATTCTGATCAGCTTACTTTCAGAAAGGTAGTGGACATATTGTTTAAATACTTCCTGACCAATTTGAACTTCACGGACAAAGAATTTTTCCTGTATGTTCTTATATTTTGTGAGTAAACCTGCTAGGAGAGGATGTTCTAGCTTAGCTTGATGAAGGTCTTTAAAATTTAGGGTGGCTGCTTTATTTAGATAGGTGATACTCCCCTCCCAATCAATTACAATTATCGGATTTGGACTGAATTCAGGTAAAGAAGCCAATGTAACTATATCTTCTTGACTTAATTGCTGCTTAAAATCTTTATTTGAGAACAGCGTTTTTCGATATCTCTCATTGGTTATTGATTGTTTTTGACATAAGTCTAGATCTGAGGAATTAGATTTGATATAATATTTCGCCTTGGTTTGAGTTCCAAATTCGATTAAATCTCCATCTTTTAGTTGGCGCGATGAGCAAGTTCTCCCATTAATTGTTATGCCATTAGAACTTCTATTTCCTTTGAAATCACCATCAATTATCCAATAGGCATTCCGAGCATTTTTGTAATCCTTTGTTTGTAACAAAACAGCATGATTGCGAGAAACTTGACGGTCGGAAATAACAATCGAGTTATTCGAAGCACGACCGATTGAATAGGTACTATCTTCAAGGAAAATTGTTCGCCTACCTTGTGTATCTTCGATTAGCAATATATGGCGAAATTGCTGCGAATTATTCATCTTTTGACCCGGTAAAAATTACACATTTTTATAATTACTGTGTAGACCGCGCTCACTTCTATTTCGCTCTAGATGGGATCTTGCTTTAAGTAATCCCGTAGAAGGGACTTCTCTAATAGGGCATCCAGTAGTAAAGGAACAAAAAAACGGCGTTAAGGGGAATTTACATTCAGCGGTATGCGCAGAGGAAATGGCTACCGTCACTTCCCGGAGAGCTCTGAATGCAATTTCGAATAAGTAAAGCGCGAGGCGATCGCCGTCTACGTTTCTTATACACTACAGATTGTACTATCAACTTGAGTTTACAAAACTCGATTCATTACCATAAATTTACTACACTGCTTCTAGAGAGGCATCGTCAAAATTACTGAAAATTATTCACTTAAATTGCGAAGTTAGCGATCGCCGAAAATAGACCTAAACTTCGGAGGTTAGAAGCCTCTAAAGGAAACAGTTTCAGGAGTTGTGGGGAAAGGAGAGCTCAAACCTTAGGCTTTACTTTAACTTTAAAAAAGCTACACAGGATTTACTTTAACTTTAAAAAAAAAACCGTATTTCCCCTCTAGTTATTAGAATAATTCTTACCTAGACCTTCTTCCCCCTCTTCCTTATAAGTGTAGGTTTTTTACATTCAGCTTGTAGAGAGGGAGATTGGGAGAGTGGGTGAGAGGGAGAAAGCTGATTTTTTCGTGGCAAATTTATCTCCCCGTCTCCGGAGTCTCCCCGTCTCCCCGTCAGTTTCACGGTTAAATCTTAAAAACCTACCCTTGAAAGTCCCCCTCTTCCCCCTCTCTTGCTTCAACTGGGTTTTGAGACTTTCCGTGAAAAGTCAGATCCACCCCAACAACCAGAGCGCAACTCAGAAATCTGCCCAAAGGTCTTCTTCAAAATTCCCGGTCATACTCTCATCAAGTACTTCGTTATCCGTGATATGATATTTTGCTTTTATCTTACCAAAATAGATGAGGTCGCCGTGTTGTATTTTTTTTGATAATTGTTTTTCGCCATTAATAAATATTCCATTTTTACTTCTAGTTCCATTTAAATTGCCGTCAATTATAGAAAAGGAATAATCATTACTTTCCGGAGATTTAATACATAACAAAGTAGCATGGTAACGAGAGACGCATTGATCCAGAATAACAATTGAGTTGCTCCTATGACGACCAACTGAATAGGTAGTAGCTTGAAGATCAACTGTACGTTTATATTTTGGAGCTTCGATGACTAATATATGACGAAATTGCTGGGAATTACTCATCACTGTAAAATTATACTTTTTGACTCATTATAGAGTTTCTCCTTACGGACTCTGCTCCTGAGCTAATGAACGGAGCTGGTCTTGTAGAGCTATCTCTATCTGTGCAGGTGAAACAAGGTCAGCCTGTTGCAAAACTTTACCTAGTGGTTTGATTGGAAGAGACTTTCGCATTTCCTAGCAAGAGGCTGTAGTCGGCGAAAGGGCAGGAAAAGGAACCTACTCCCCCCTATAACTATTTTCTCCCTTGACCCCTTTAAGAGTCATCGGAGATTATTCAGATTTTCTCGCTTATAATTTCAATAAATTCAGTGTAAATACATCCGCAATTATCCCATCGACTCCTTTATATTTATTTTATAAATAGCCTGCTATCTCCCCTCCTTTAGAGCAACACAAGTTTACTTATATTCTCGGGTGATTTTTTCAATATTCAGCAAAATAGCGTAGATAAGCGACAAAAACATGAGTTTTAGCGGATGTTATTTCTCTCAGAAAAGCCCGATAATGCTAAATAGAAGAAATCATAGAGGAAGTCTGAAAAGCTCTCGGTGGAAGCCAATGTCAACATTTTTCTGTTGCTCCTTAACTTAGTCAAATATGTAGAGAGAATAATAAAAATGAGTATCAACAATAAAAGCAAGGGTAAATTAACCATACAATGGGATGAAGAGTGGTCAGTTGTTGTAAGCAAAGGTAATCAAAAATGGATTTGGTTAGCCCTTGATTTAAATCCAAGAGAATACGGAGAAAAAGTTCCCGGACAAACTAGCTATATCGAGAGATTTAATAATCCACCTCCCAAAATAGCTTCTCGCCAAGTAAGAAATACTCTCTCTCTTTTCAAAAAGCTAGAAAATCACATTGATACTATAGCTTCATTAGCAGAGAATTTAAAAGCCCAAAGAAAGCAAATAGGTAGAGCTATGAGAGAGCTGACGTCTGATCTTCATCAAGCGGAACTTTTGCTACAGAATAATAAAGACAATGTTGCCGCAGAACTGATTAGAGAAGCAATTCATGAGTGCGAGGCTCTTACACTGATAATTTAAACTTTCTCCACAATAAATATTGAGATAGCTAACCAGGCGCTCTACTTGGCGAAAAACCAAGAACGCGATCGCGTGCAAGTCTACCAGGATGACTATTATCGCATTTTTTCAGCTATTTAGCTGAGGCATTATCCTTAAGGGGAAAGGGATAATTGAAATCAAGGGAGCTTAAACACCTCCAGGAGATAGTTCTCCTCTAGCAATTTGCTAGAGGATTTTTTTTGACTTTCAGTTCCAGATGAGTCACCTCAGTCCGAGGAAGCCCGTCGCACCGGAGGATGGTAATCAAGGCTAAGTCTCTAATATCAATCGGGCTTTTGGAATCCTGACAAATATCCATCAGAGTTAGGCAAGGGATCTAACAAACAGTATCTGTAGGATTGGGAGGGGAGTATATCAATGGCTCGATCGCATCGGCAGGTTCAAAGCCAAAGACACGGGAATAGAAGTAAAACTCGGCATCCAGTGCTCTTTTGATATTTTCAGCGCGACGGAAACCGTGTTGTTCTCCCTCAAAAGGAACATAAGCCACTGGCAATCCCTTGGCTTTGAGCGCCTCAACCATCATTTCTGCCTGATTGGGGGGAACAACTTTGTCTTCAAGTCCCTGGAAGAAAATCACTGGACAGCAGAGGCGATCGATAAAGTGAATGGGCGATCGCTCTTCATAAACCGCTTTCTCTTCTGGATAAGCTCCAATCAACCTGTCCAGATAGCGAGACTCAAACTTATGGGTATCTGTAGTTAAGGCTTCTAGATCGCTTACCCCATAGTAACTTGCCCCTGCTTTGAAGGTATCCCGGAACGTCAGAGCAGCTAGAGTCGTGTAACCCCCCGCACTACTGCCAGCGATCGCCAATCGTTCACCATCCACTTTTCCCTGTGCGGCTAGATACTTCGCTCCATTAACGCAGTCGTCAACATCCACAATTCCCCACTTTTTATCCAGCCGTTGACGATATTCTCGACCATAACCAGTACTGCCGCCATAATTAACATCCAGAAAGGCAAAGCCGCGACTTGTCCAATATTGAATTCTCAAGTTAAAGGTAGCTGAGGCGGCGGCGGTTGGTCCCCCGTGGCTTTTCACTAGCAGGGGAGGTAATTCACCTTCTGGTGCTGTGCAGTCCTTATTTTTAGGTGGATAAAACCAAGCATATGCACTCAAACCGTTTTCTGTTGGGAAGGCGATCGCTTCGGGAACGGAAAGATATCCCGGGTCAATTTCTAATTCACTTGACCTTTTTAGCACATTAGTCTCCCCCACCTCAAGGTCTAGTTTAACCACCGCAGTGGGTTCAGTCGGCGAACCGCCAATAAAGACAACCTGACTAGCCTTTACCTGGAGAGAGGAAATGCTAGTGTAAGGAATATTAATCGGCTGTAGCTGTTTGGTGTTGGTGTCCAGACTAGCCAGATGCCAGCTACCATTCTGGGTATAAGTACAAATCAGGCGGGAGGAAGAGGCAAAAGCATAGGTAGAGATACCAAACACCCAATGAGGATAGCCAAATTCAGCTTCCATCTCATACAGCAGTTCGATAACTCCATCCCTACTCCGTCGATAGAGATTCCACCAACCCGTGCGATCGCTAGAGAAATACAGCATTCCATCCGGGGACCACTCTGGCTGACAGATAGACTCATCAGCTCCCCCAGCAATACATTCAGCCTCACCGATAGAACCATCAGCACTAATTGTTGCTACCCACAACTCAGTGCTATCCCAAGGCATATTCGGATGATTCCAGCTCAACCATGCCAGTTGCGAACCATCGGGGTTGAGGCGCAAAGAAGAGTAAAAATCACTTCCTGAAACTAATACCTGAACTTCTCCAGAGTCTAAATCAACGCTGACCAAAGTATTCTCCGGTTCTCGATCAGCCTTGGTATGGTCTTCGCAGACACATATTAGACGATTTCTTTGGCGATCGAGGATAGCATCCGCATAGCGTCGGTCAGACTTTTTTGTCAGCGGTTGCGGTTCAGAAGCCGGTGTTTGTCTATATATACGTTGGTCAGAGAAATTAGAAAAATAAACTGTGCGATCGACTACCAGAAAGGCACCACCGCCATATTCATGGACACGGGTACGTACATTAAAAGGCGCAGGTACAACATCCGCTATCTTTCCATCCGGGGTGCTTCGTACTAGGACATTCCGTCCTCCTTCAGTAGGTCGTCCTTCTAGCCAATATATATCCTCCCCATCTAAGATAACTCCTCCCAGTCTAATTATTCCAGAAACAATTAGGTCTGAGGTAATCGGTGATTTCCAGGAACCTAGTGGTGCTGTTTGCAGTTCAGTCATGGTTTTTCCTTGAACAATAGTTTTCTTTGCTTTACTCAACCTCTGTTAATAGATTTGATTCACAATCTAAATAGGATTTCTATATTATATCTTTCCGCTTCTGCAAACAAAATGTCACCCCCAAATAAACAACCGCATGCAATAACAAAATTCCCCAATTTAAAGCTAGATTTTCCCAAGTTGACTCGTATGGTGACCCTTCAGGTGGCTCCGGCATCATCACATTAACATTCACCAAAATGCCATAAGCACCCACAGACCAACGACTCAACATGAGCCAAGAAACATACTTGCCGATTCCTTCCATTTTGAATAACACCCCAGAAAAGATAATTAGGGGCAACAATAATGTGGGAAAAGCACTATTACCCTGGGTACTATTCTTGACACTGGCTGACACCATTAATCCCAAACTCATGCAAGTAAACAGGGTGAGGAAGCTAGTAATTCCTATCCCTAAAAACCAAGGAATCAAATCAGACTCTGGTGATTTAAAGCCAATCAATATTACGATTGACATTAATATAGTTTGGATCAATGCCAATCCTCCCATAATTAACATTTTGGAGCTCAAATAAGCAAATAATCCCAAATTTACCAGCCGCTCTCGAGTATAAACATGAGATTCTTTGACTATTTCTTGTAGAGAACTAGCAAGTCCGACCCAAATAGCAGCGCAAGTAAAGACAAATAAAACCCGCAGTGCAGAAGCTGCAAGGCTAGGGTCATCTTCAGGACCGAGAACTAAAGGGTCTCCGTCCCGAACTGCTATGGTAATTAAACTGACACCAATTGGTGCGGTGAAGATCGCTAAACCGAGATTAATCGGGTCTCTTAGGATAAGCTTAAAGTAGCGTTGAGTTAAGATAGATAATTGTTGCAGGGGGGATCGCCTTACTTTTTTTGGAGACGCACCGGATTCCTGAATCCCTATACTGAGGCGATTATCAATGTAGTTTTTTTGATAATTGGATTTGCGAAAGTTATCGGCTTCCTGAGTTACGGCTTCTTTGGTTTCTAAGTTGATGTAAATATCGGCAAAGTCGCCGTTTTTGATCTGAAAAAATTCTATCGCCTCTTTCGGGGGGCCAAAGTAGCAGAGGTTTCCCCCTTTACCGAGAAAGGCAATGCGATCGCACAAAGTAATATTGTTGGTCGCATGAGTAACCAGAATCACTGTCCGTCCCTCATCCGCCAACTTACGCAACAACTGCATCATCTTTTTATCCAATCCGGGGTCAAGTCCAGAAGTAGGTTCATCCAGAAAAAACAGCTTCGGATCCGCCAACAATTCCACCCCAATACTGACCCGTTTCAACTGTCCCCCACTCAGTTTCTTCACCAACGTATCCCGGCGATCAGACATTTCAATTTGTTCCAGGGTCTTTTGTACGACCTTTTCCACATCTATATCGGGAGGAAGTCGCAATTTAGCGGCGTAGGCAAGAACTTCTCCCACTCTCAAGTCTTTGTGAACAATATCATTTTGCGGTACATAGCCAATTTGGGTGCGGTAGATATTAAAATTATTCCGCAGGTTTTCTCCATTCAAATAAACAGTCCCTTCAGTAGTCGGTTCAATTCCCAACAGAGTACGCATTAAAGTAGATTTACCTGCACCACTACCGCCGACTAAAGCGACAAACTGTCCTGGTTCAATCGGCAAGGAAATATTATTTAATAATCGCAGTTCTTGGTTATTTTTATCTTTGACTAACCGCAGAATTTTCTCGGCATCAAGGCGAATGTTATTTCCTCGATCTGCTAAGACTAAATCATCCCCTTGCAAAACCAAGGTATAGGGACCAATGCGAATGTTTGCACCAGGGGAAAGAATCCCCGTACCATTTACTTTTTGCCCATTGACAAAAACGCCATTAGTACTGTGGTCTTGAAGAATATAGCGTCCCTTAGCATCAGTATCAATAGTAGCGTGGCGGCGGGAAACTGTTGGTGCTTCTAATTGCAGATTAGCACTAGGATCGCGTCCCAGCATTACCGACCTATTTTTGAGAGAAATAGACCGCTGTGTTGGTGGGGGTAGATTTAGAGTAGTGTTGGGGTTGTAATAGGTGATGATAACCAGTTCTTTAGTATTTTGACCAATCTTAATCTCGTCTCCATTTTGCAGGCGATAGCCTTCTTTTGGGGTAATGAGAGTGTTATTGATAAATAACCTGTTGCTGCTGGGTTTATTACCATCACCGTCATGGATATAATAGTCATTACCCACTTGGCGAAAGTAGGCTTGACAACGACTGACTTCTCTCCAATGTTTGGGAACTATTAAATCTGCTTGCTGAGGATCTCGTCCCAGGATATGATGAGAAGCTACCAGTTCTAGGGGATCCAGAATTTTCCCCTGATTATTAAGGATTATATAAGGATTGCTACTGAAAACAGTTTTACTACTTGATTGGATAGTCATTTGAGTATGTCCGACCGCTGTGGAATTGTACCAAATCCGGGTTAACTACCCCCTTTTTGAGAGAAGTAGGGAACAGAGAACAGGGAACGAATAACATTATCTCTAATTTGCCCTTCCTCTGGGTAGTAGGGTGGGCATTTTTTAATGGTTAGCCTGGCACAAGACAAACATCAGCAAGAGAAAATGCCCACCTGGGTAGTAGGGTGGGCATTTTTAAATGATTAGTCTGGCATAAGACAAACATAACCCATTATGGAATAGAAAGACCTCCTTTGGTGGGCATTCCATTTAAGGCTAAAAAATGTTTCGATATTGTTTTTGGCCATGCCCACCCTACAAGGCTTAACTACTGTTTTGGCCGAGTCTTGACCCAGAATTAATGACAAGTTATCTTTAAACCTTCATCTGTTCGAGCATCAACTTAGAACGCTTGACTTTGTCTGGAATCGGAACTGGATAATCCCCGGTAAAACAGGCAGAGCAAAAACTATTAGGATCTTCACCCGTTGCTTGCAGCATTCCTTCCCAGCTAAGATACGCCAGAGAGTCAACGCCAATTTGAGTAGCTATCTCTTCCACTGACTTAGTGGCTGCAATTAGCTGCTCCTGACTATCAGTATCAATGCCATAGAAGCAGGGGTGAGTGACTGGCGGAGAAGAAATACGCATATGCACTTCAGTCGCCCCCGCATCCCGCAGCGCTTTAACTATTTTGCAGCTAGTAGTACCTCGGACAATGGAGTCATCTACTATTATGATTCGTTTCTCAGCTAAGACATCTTTGAGGGGGTTAAGCTTCATGCGAATGCCAGATTCTCGCATGTGCTGAGTCGGTTGAATGAAGGTACGACCAACATAGCGGTTCTTAATCAGTCCTTCTCCATAAGGAATACCAGATTGCTGGGAAAAACCAATCGCTGCTGGCACTCCGGAATCAGGAACACCTATCACGATATCAGCTTCGACGTAGGACTCTTTTGCCAGTTGATGTCCTAACCGTAATCGGTAGCTATAGAGAGTCTCATCTTGCATAATGCTATCAGGTCTGGCAAAGTAAATCATCTCGAAGACGCACAGCTTCCTCTCTGGTTTTCTTGCCCAGTGGAAGGAAGCCATACCTGCTTCTGTGATCCAAACCAATTCTCCTGGTTCTACATCTCGCAGGTATTGAGCACCAATAATATCTAAGCCACAGGTTTCCGATGCCAACACATAACGGTTCGGATTACCTTCTAAAGTACCAATTACTAGAGGACGAATGCCGTTGGGATCACGCACACCCATTAAACCAACAGGAGTGCCAATGGTGAGACTATAGGCTCCTGAGTACAATTGAAAGGCACTGATTGCTGCTTCTAGCCAGTCTTTGCCGCTGTTCACTTCCTGAGCGATCGCCAGGGCAATCATCTCAGAATCCGTCGTAGTGTTAAAATTACAGTTACGCTTTTCTAACTCCTGGCGCAGTTCCGAAGTATTCACTAGGTTGCCATTGTGAGCCAAGGCGAGAGGTCCTAGGCGAGTTTCAATTACTGCGGGTTGAGCATTCACTACCAAGCTAGAGCCAGTTGTGGAGTAGCGAGTATGACCAACGGCTAAATTTCCTGGCAACTGGTTCAAAATTTCTTCCTTGAAGACTTGAGAGACTAAGCCCATATCTTTGTGAAAATGCACCTTTTGTCCCTCAAAGGTGGCTATCCCCGCTGATTCTTGACCTCGATGTTGTAGAGCATAAAGACCAAAATAAGTCGACTTGGCGACATTTTCCTCCGGTGCATAGATCCCAAAAACACCACAGGCTTCTTCTGGTTTGTCCGGTTGCTGTGCATAGAGGCTAGGATCTTCAGTGGGATGATCGTCAGAGTAGAAAGATTGGTTGGGAATCATGCTATGGCTTGGCTCCTGTTAGCGGCAGTAAATCGTTAAAACTGATATCTCAGGGGATATGTCCTAGAAGCTAACTCTGCTTAACAATTGTTTAAGAATTACAATACCAGTAATATAGCCGATATTTGGCGATCCCACCACCATTGCCTCACCTTTGTCTTGTGCTTGACAATGGTGCTGAAGTATGTTCGGCAATCAAACAAATCTAGACTAATCATCTATTCAAAGGCTAACAGCCTACCCATGCCCAACTGTAAGTTGAGATCAAGGGATAATTGTGAAAGGCTAGAATGTGTCAGTCTGTTTAAACTCCGTACTACAGAGGTGTGTGATGGATATCTTGACTGAAGGTGGTGGACTCTTACTAGAGCGTGATTACACGATAATCATCGACAAAAGCGAGATCATGTCTACCCTAACTCTAACCTCCCAGAAAGAAAAAAGTCTTTGGTTAATCACCTCCGAAGCAACATTAGCCATTGCTAGCCAATGCTCCCAGTTTGATTTCGATGGTCTCACACTTTATCTTTACTCTGATGATTTTGAAAGATTCGATAATGTCACAGTAACCCAACTTACCCATATACTTCACGAGAGATCGCCATCTGGTACGCCCAAATTGGCTGGGGTGCTCCAAAATGCGATAGATAACTATTTTAATAGGCGTTTAAGGGGTTTAGCTAAGCCGAATGGAGAAACCTTTATTGTGCTCGCAGGAAGTGACCCTGTAGATGCAGATGCGGTCAAGCAAACTATTATTGAAGCATCACATCAACTGAGTCGAGATGAGGAACTTGCTCTTTCATTTATTCAAGTTAATCCAGACGCGAAGACAAGCAAATTTCTTCAAACTTTAGATGATGATTTACAGGATATGGGAGCAAAGTTTGATATCTGTGATACGGTCATGATGGAACAGATAGATAATACAATCCTGGCTGAAGTTTTGCTCAATGCAATCATTGATTAGGCAAGTCTGGTATCTAATTTAATTCACCCTGGGAGAAGGGAACACGGATAACACTTTAACAGTCCCCAAAGAGGATTGCAATTAGACCAGCACAAGTGGGACTTGGAGCCTTTTCTCTAAAAACGTTGTAGGGATGCTCGATCAAAGTGGTAAAGGATGTTTGAGAAAATGCTGAGGAGCCTTCAAGAAAAGGTTCGGATGCAGCAGTACGTGATGACGATCCATGCGGAAGAGGAAATGAACGATGACGGGTTTACCATCTACGACGTTGAAAATGGGATTTTAACGGGACGAATCTTAGAACGTCAGAAGGATAGAGAGACGGATGAAGCCAAGTATCGAGTGAGAGGAGAGGGGGTTACGGGAGAGGAGATCGAGGTCGTTGTCAAACTGAGTCCAACTGGAAAGATTGTTATCATTACGGTGTACGCTGAATAGATATGATATAGAAATATGATTTGTGATGTTTGTGGTCAAGAGGGCACTCAAATCCGCAGGATTTCCAGGGCTTATGGTAAAGGTGCAGAACTATTGGTCATCGAGAATATTCCACTCGTTAGCTGCCCCCATTGTGGAGAGAGCTACCTAACAGCAAAAACACTTCATGAGATTGAACGAATTAAGGTGGATCGTCACAGGTTTGCCGTGAAATCGCCTGTTGAGGTCGCTAATTTTGCTGGATTTGAGCAAGTTAAATTTTGAATTTTGAATTGTGCTAATCCATTGAGTACGTTAGGCACTTGTGTAGTCAAAATGACGGGATATTAGGAATTTTACGCAGTAAAGCACCATTATTGAGGGGTTTGGTTAGCTTATGCTTTGACTAACGCTATGAGCCGGGTGCGGAGTCCCTTCGCATTCAGACATACGTTAAGCGGTCGTAGCGATCGCCTGTCGAGGTAGCGATCGCCTGTAGCTGTTAGTCTAAACTCCAGTTAATTATACTACAAGATCGGCGATCGCACTAGCATTCAGGGGAGCGAGATCCTCACAAGGGTAGGTTTTTAACATTTAACCGTGAAACTGACAACGGAGAGGGGGGGACTCCGGAGACGGGGAGATAAATTTGCCACGAAAAAATCAGCTTTCTCCCTCTCACCCACTCTCCCACTCT
>JBFRWF010000291.1:0-12932 GCA_051439465.1 Xenococcaceae cyanobacterium
CGGTAATTTTTCAGCTTCCCTCGGACAAAACCTTGCACCAGATGAATCGCCCGTTCTGATTCTCCTGCTGCTTGCCACTGAGCTTTCCGCACAAAGATATTTTTGGTAACTTCCGGTTCTAAACGCCCTAAATATCGCCCCGTATCCGTCAGGAAAGTCAAAGGAATGTGACGTGATAAAAGTTCCGTCACTGCCGCTGGTGATATAGTAGCACGACCGAGGACGACCACGCCCTCAACTTTAATCAGTGGCACATCCAAAAGTTTTTGTTTCTTGGCTTTAACGCTGAGACGTTCGTCGATTTTGCCAATAAAAGCATCATTTTCCGTCACGTAAACCGTTCCCATATTTAACCTTCCTTTTCCCTTAGTTAGCTTCTTGATAACGCCTTACCTTTGAGACAGCTTGGGGAAGACATTGAGAGTAAAGACTGCATCCTCTACAGTGTTTGCTATAAACTGCTTGCGGCATTTGTCCGGTTGTGAGTAAAGTTTGGACTGCTTGAATAGTGGCGATCGCCTGTTGTCGTAATTCAGCAGAAATTGCCACAGGTTGACGCTGATGAGAGTGGGCATAATAAATATAACCTTCGGCGATGGTTTGTCCTGACATATCCTCAAGACATAAGGCTTGGGCGCACACTTGCAACTCATCGTTATCCCATTCACCTTTCCGTCCCCGCTTATACTCAATGGGATACAACCTCCCAGATTCAGATTCAATCAAGTCAGATTTACCAATTAGTTTGTAACGCTCCGATTTCAGCCAAATCGCCCTAACTTGCCAAGTTTTTTCTCGATGTCCCTCACCGAGACTGTGGATGCGTTCGTGTAAACTGGTTCCTTCAATCGTATAGTTGTTGTCAGTGAATTCTCCCGCACAAAACATCCGCCAACAACGATGGGGACAATAGGCAAATTGATTGAGAGCAGCAATGGGAATATAATCAAAGTAATTCATGATTTTAGATTTACTTAACATTCATCTTTTTAATCGCCGCACCATGCCCAGCCCCATTGTAGTTTTCCGCCCCACACCAGAGTAAAGAGCAAAATCGGCTAAAGTGTTAATCTGCTTAATCTGTAATGGTTCTACATCCCCCAAAATCCGAAAGCTAATTTCACCCACACAGCCGATAAATTTGCTCCGATCATCAGTATAAAATTCAGTCCAGATATTAAAAAAGCTGGGAAAAATTGCCTCGAATAGGGTTTTGGGAAATTCGATGCTGCTGTATTGATTCCAGCGATTCAGGAGGCTATTAAAAACAGTCTCTCTTCCAGGCAAGGCTGAGTCATATTTCCCTTGTCGGAAAGCTGTGGGGGTAGCAAAGCTGAAGGTGAGGAGGCGATCGCTCTCTGATGCTTGTTGGTACAATTGCTGGTAACTGCAAGTATTTGCCCAAGGTTGAGTAGATTGAGGTGTTCCCAGAATGCTGGTAATTTGCAAGTCCGCAGGACCAAGATGCCAGGGATGCGCCGGGTTGAGATTTAGCCAGAGTTTAGTCAGGTTGCCAAATAGGGCATCATCCAGGAGGGAAATGCGCCACCAGCAGGGAGTACCAGCGGGGATGGGGCGTTGTTGTTGCCATTGCAGGGTGTGAATTCCCCTTTGCACGGAAGAAGTTTGTAAGGGACTGAGGGTGAAGGCTTTGTTGCTGGCTTGGTGGTGGAGGCGATCGCCTAATTCCCGATCGACATAACTAACCAGGTTTAAAAACAAGGCGTGTAGATGTCTGCCACTTAGGTATCCTGTGGGGATAGGAGATTGGGGGAGGAGGTTGAGGACTAAACTATGGGGCATTGGATTTTGGATTTTAGATAGTAGATTTTGGATTAGGGGTTAGGAATCATACTCATCTTCTCATCAAAAGATTTAGTGTAAGTCACAACAGCTTTGTTATTTTCTTCTACATACAAAAGTTTTACATCTGCACCATCAGTCCATTTTTTCGCAAATACTTTCGGAATTTCCACAAATCCCAAATCCTCATCATATTCATACTTTTGCAAATCTACATCAACACCATCGGGGGAAATCCTCACAGTAATTTCCTTCCCATAAGCTGAACCCCACCCCAGTAATTTTTCGTGATGCCAGCGAGTATTTTCCTGGTCATACCATTTTTCATAGACATAGACATCAGCATACTGATTCCCGTTGCAAAATCTATCAATGGGGACTGAAATGCTGTGTCCTTCCCCAAGGTGAACTAAATTGACTGAGGGGGTCCAACTCCTCGTAGGAATTAGACCGCGCTTATGAGTTGGTTGACAAGTTAAGTCAGCCTGGTAAACATATTCATGAAGCATCGAGAATAATTCAACCACTCGATAATCATCTATCTGTTGGGAGCGAGAAATACAATCGGAGATTATTTGAGGCTCAAAGCTATTCAAGCCAAGCAGAGCTTTTTGATACTTTTTCCATCCTGGTTCATCCAGGGTATTGATGTATTCAGGAATTTCGTTACCGATAAGAATTCCTTTGGCATCTGATACATCTCCTTTACGATTACAGCGTCCTATTCTCTGAATCAAATTCTCAGGAGGACAAATCTGAGAAATCAGTACCTCACAATTAAGATCGCAGCCAACCTCGATGGCACTTGTAGTAATGAGGATATAGGTCTTATTATCAGTATCGCGGTTTTGGATTTGCTTGTATAGGTCAGGTCTAAGCTGATCTGCAATCCGACCGTGATAAAGAAAGAGAAACTTTTCGCCATCAGCATCAGTTAACCCAATTTCAGCCTTTAGCTTTTGATAGATTGCAGCAGCATCTTTGACTGTTTCTACAACTGCAATAATTCGAGTCTTATCTCTTTTATTCCACTCTTGAAGGATAATTTCAGAGAATTTGCCGTGAAACTCATTAAGATTGTCTTTGTCGCGCCGAATATCTTTCAAGCATTCAAATCCTCGTGATGGCTGAAGTTGAGATAACTTGCTCGCTCTTTCAAAATCATCAACGTAGTCAATGTGGTCTAGATAGTCAAAACGCTCAATATGTTCTGGAGGCATAGTTGCTGTCATCAGAACGAGCGATCGCTCTGCTTCATAGAGTGACTGTACTAGACTGTGAAAATTGGTGAAAGAGATATCATCATAGCTGTGAGCTTCATCAAAGCAGATCAGAGTTTTCTGTTGATTAATTCTTAGGGGAAACACAAAGGACTTTTGCTGATCTCCATAGGCAAAATAACGATAAAGAAACTTATCTAGCGTTGTTAAGATCACATCACCTTTGTAGAGATGTCGCCTTGGATTAATGCCTAGTTTTATCTCCTCTCCGTCACGATACACCCAGCGACGCATCTGAGAGCCAGTATCCAATACTAGAGAGACTTCACGTCCTAGGTTCAGTTGGGAAAATTGCTTGAGGTATTTTTCTGCTCGCTGTTTTTGGTCTTCTAGCAAGCTACGAGCAGGTAATGGCAGAATCAAACGATATTGCTTTGCTAAAGCGGGAAATAAGACTGCCTCAAATTTTCCCGATCCAGTAGGAGCTTTGAGTAAGATTGCTGGATTATCAGTTTTAGCAATATTATCCCATAATTCCCCTTGCATAGGATTGGGTTTAAAGTTAGCTAGCTGTTGATACCAAAATTGACAATCTCCATTTTTAAATATATCTCTTGACGAATAAGGTTTGAGTATTGCTTTCAAGGGAGGATTTTTTTCTGGTTGTCCCTGCTCATCTTGCCACCACTTTTTTGCTATTCTATCCATTTTTTTCCCTAACTCACCATCTTGATTGGCATTCAAGCACTTTTGCAACTCAGCTTTGTCATCATCAGAAAGCCACAGTGACCAAGATTGGAAAGTCAATTCAATCTCTTCTACTGAGAAAATCCAAGGCTCAATTCGATATGTATTTGCCTCTGAATCATCTTTGGCAATGGTGTAGTCCATGAAAGTTCGCGACTCTGCCTGATTGTCATCCCCAATTGCACGGCAAGCTAACTCTGCTTCTATCTGATCGCACATTTCTAGAATGTAAAGTTCCTTCCCATAGGCTAGAGGATCTTGAGTCAGGATTTGTTTATACTCCGAATTCTTCTTCAATTCATAGGTATCCCTACTGATGTCCCCTACAGAAAAATCGTGATGACCCTTGGCAAGAGCTTCGACCCAAGCATCTTTACTTTCAGCTAAATAGCGATGTCCTCTGAATGAGTAAATGTATTTCTTGAATTTGCCTTTCCTTGTAGTTTCAACTCGGAGTTCAAACTTCTGTGGTTTTCCCTTGTCGTGAATTTTTGCGGCCTCCTTAACTCGCTCAAATGAAGACCCACAACGAAAGTTATCTTGATTCCAATATTCAACTAACTTGATGACATTACCCACATGATTACCAAGAGGTTGAAAACGAACCTCTTTAGGAATAGCAGGAATGGGGTTAGACTTGCTAGGAAAAAAGACCCGACCAAAGTTATAGGGATACTGACGCTCTGACTTAGACATGAACTTCCCCTCTCAAAAGATTTACAAGGGATACAGGAATATAAATGTCCCTATCGGTGTAGTAATCAAGGGTTGGTGAAGAATTGGTTTCTGTGGGATAGTAAACAGTAACAAAAGGAACAAAGCCCTCTACAGGAGTGCGATTTTGGTCTAAAAAGCCTTCTTCTTCAGAAGAGGTTTCGGAATTAGCTGACCATTCGTAGAGATAAAGGTTATAAATGTCACAACCTCCCACAAACTGACCACTCTGCAATAGAGCTTCCATTGGGACAATAGTTGATGGATGAGCTGCAATAGTTTCCCGTTTTAGCTCCATAGGCTCAGAAACTTCTGTCACCACAGCAAAGCCTTCTTTACCTAGCTTGCAACCGTAGGTTTCTAGGGTTCGGAAGTGTTCCACTGCTGGCAATGATTCGCTAGCGACATAGCCAACCAATTCTTCTGCAATCAAATATTCCCAGGTATGGAGTTGAAAGTTTGCCTTGTCCTTCTCTACATACAGCTTGGAAAAGGAATCATGGTTAAACCCGCGCATTCCCTTGCGGTAAGTTCTATGGACACCACTCCAGGTATTTTTTGCCGGATATGCACCCAGCGCTACGTAACGACGGGGTAAAGCATAAAAGGGAGGGTCATCTTTATTGATGCAAGTTTCAGGAATTGCCATCCTTTTACTCATCATTACTAGCCTTCGGAGAAATCCTGATAGAGTTGTCGGCGGAACAAAGGGATAGGTGGCAATATTAAGGATTGACCCAGGCAGAATGCGAAATGTCATTGCTGCCGTAGGTGTGATAGTAAATTTGAGACAATACATAGGTCATGCCTGTAAGACGGTTTCAACAAAGTTTGTCGCGTATTCTTGCAACTTCTCCAAAGCTTTATTACCAATCCAACGCTCAAAGTAAGTTGTCTGGATGCGATCGGTGTTATTCTCTGGATACTGGGCGAAGCGCATAAAGTCTGCAATAGCAATTTCTGGAGCGGTCACAGATGGAGAGATGATAGGGCGCTTTCCCCTCGGTACTAGATAGCGATCTACCACTAGCAGTGGGGTTTGTTGTTCAGATTCAGCAATAGAGATGCCTTTCGGGTTGCCAGAACCAATGCGAGGTAAAGAATCAAGAAAAGCATAGGCAACAGAGGCAAACTCTTGATCAGTCACACTCAGTGCATGGTTAGAGACTGGGTAAAGAATACCAGGCTGGTTGTACTCGCGCTTGAATGGTGTTGGTGTTTCATCCTTTTGATTCACCAAAAGTGCTGGGTGCATTGCCCGTTGTTTCTCCACTGGATAAATTTCCTGAATAGCAACGCCGCCGCCGTGAGTAACGCGACCAATCAGGGTGCGTTTTCCTGGATCAAGTGCGCCATAGGTCGCGCAGATTGGACACTCAGGTTGAGCACAGGTTTTGGGAATGCCACACTTTTGTTTATCCCCCAGCAGTTCTCCACTTTTCAGGGGTGCCCATAGTAAGCAACGCCGTTCAACACCTCGTCGTTTGGTTGGGGAAATGTAACATTTTTCTAGCGATCGCCCATCTTTAGTAGTCAGCTTCACCATTTCGACTAAGTTGACATTGACCTGCACTTCATGTCCCAGATAAAGCTCTTGTGAGCCTTCAAAGATGGCGTAAATATCAAAGTGCCAACGGGGATTTTTCTCGTCTGTTTTAGGTAGTCCAGTAGCCATAATTACTTCTTACTTGTAGATTTCAATTTGCGTACCAATTCAGGAAAACGGGTATAGAGGGAAAGCTTGAGATTGTAAGTCAAGTTTTTCCAGTCTTTTTCCTGTGCATAACCCTCTTCATTATTAGGATCAGCAAAGTGTCCATAAGCTCTACTCACATCATCAGCGTAGAGAGTTAGCCAAGTTTTTCCAGCTTTATCTGTCTCTTCTCGTTCTGAAACTCCTAGTGTTTTCAGCAGCTCTTTCGTCTGTTCATAGACAAAGTAATTGTCAGGATTGCGATAAAGCCGTGCTTGAACACTGGTTTTCTTTTCATCTCCCAAAGTTGCGTAGTAGCAGAAAGCAACGGCATCATCTACTTGCTCAATCAGTTTGCTGACTTCTCTTTCAGCATCTTCTGGTTTCATGACTTTTTTTGTTGTGCTTTCCATTGACTGAGCGAAAGCATAAGTTAATCCCGTTAGCGCTGCTACATCCCTATACAGCTTTGCTCGTTTTCCCAGCCGATCTGAACTCATACAAACTTCCTCAGTATCTTGTTGAATTATTTGCCAGTAAAGTTCTCTAATTTGCTCTAGATTTATTGGATTAGAGATGCTTGATATTTTTACCAGGGTATAGCCTGCCAAGAAAAGTAAGTCTTGTTCGACATAGCGTACAGCATCACCCAATGTCAGGTTGACATCTTTACCAGAAGTAATAAGAGATTGTCCATAGCTTTCCATCAGACCTTTAATAAAAATCAAGTGTCTAGTTTGCAAGTCTTTTGGCTGACTCCCCTGAATGATTAGGGAAAATTTAAAATCTGTTAAAACCTCTTTGGGAAAAATTGAAGCTGCCTTAGCCAATGTATATTGAACTTGACCCAATTTCTGGGATGCTAAGTCACCTCCTCTAGTTCGGTCTGAAGTCAGGACTATATATCGACCTGAACTTAGGTGCATCTCTTTGTTAGTTAGCATTCTGATGTAGTCTTTGACTTTCAGCTTAGAAACATCATTCTGATTAGCAGGTTCAAGTTTAAGAATGACACTTTCATCGGTGACTTTCAGAGGAGAAGCAAATGCTAATGCAGAACAAGAAGCACAAATATAAGGTCTATCTTCACTAGATGATGATTGACAGCGTTGAGAGGGTCGCTCAAACATAAATCGAGCTACTTTCCACTTAGCAGTTTTGGGATTGAGTGCAACCCCACAGGAGTAGCAAAAATCCTTCCCATTATCTCCAGGCGATCGCCCTTCCATCATCCTTGGCTGTTCCCTCAGCAGTGGTACTGGCAATGGATCCCTTGGTTTGTTTTCCAGAAGGCGATACATTTCCAAAATACATTGAGTAAAAATATCCCCACGGGTTGAGTTAATTTGGTCAGTGGCAGTTTTTGTAAAGATTTTGGAAATTTTAGCAATCTCCTTAAACTTGTCTGGAGTTTGTTCTCGGTCTAATTCAATAAACAGAAATGGATCGCCCTTGGATTGCTCAAGCAAGGTTAACTTCTGCTGAACAGACTCTTGACTTAATATAATTTGAGTAACTAGCTTGTCTTGCTGCTTCTGTACCTTTTTTCTCTGAGCTTTCGTTAATCCTGAATCTTCTAGTTCACTCTGAATCGCCTCTAAGTCTTGCCAGATTGATTGCTGTTTTTCTAGAACCTTACTGAAGGCTTTTTGAAAATACTCGCTGTACTTCTCAGCCTCCTTTAGCTGCATTTCCTCTTTCTTCTGTAAGTCTTTTTCCTTGGATGTGCGTTCCTTGGCACTTAAATCAGACTTGGCAAGTTCTTGCTTTAAATCGTCAATTTGACGCTGACGGTTAGTTTGACGCTTCTCAACAGCTTGAACAACTGCTAAATACCAAGCCACCAAGACATTCAACTGATCTTGAGTCAAAATAGGAACGTCCAAAGTACTGAAGCCACGTCCAGCCAGAGTAACCGTGTTGAGCATGACGATGAATGTCTGTGCTAAACCTGGTAACTGGTACTTGGTATCGCCATAAGTTGAGAAAGCAACTTCCTCTATGAATTCTCGCCAATGGTGGCTGAAGTCGGTTTGCTCTTTAGTACTGGGAATGAAAACCTGCACATGATAGTCACTTTCATTTAGCACTACGATTTGATGTCGTTTCTGCAAATATTCCAAAAATCGATCAATAGCGCTTTCAAATGCCAACCGTGCTTGTAATTCTCCTGGTAAGGGTGATTTGTACAAAATTTGAGTTCTGCCAATCTCCTGATCTTGATAGATAACTCGGTTGTCTTGGAAGGTGAGTTCTGATATCTGGCTATCTTCTCTGCTACGCTTCAGCCTTAGTTCCCTGACTAGTTTGGGGTTACAGAAGGTTTGCGCGATCGCTACTGCATCTGGCTGATTTGCCAACTTTGCAACCAGTTCTAATCTCTTAGTAGAGATGGCATTAGCGACTAGGGCGCTTAAGAGAATGCTGATTTGAACGCTGTCAAGATAACCTGTAGAATCCAAATCTAAGACATCTTGAAACAAGTCCTCAAAATTCTCATCAAATAGAGAGAGTTGTTTCCCAATCATCAATCTGTCTCCTCTTGCTCAATGGGGTGATATTCCTGAATTCTTCCCCTTTGAATAATCCACAACTTCCCCTCAACTTCTGCTTTATCCAACCCAAGGATTAACGTTTCTATTGCTTCACGCCAATCTTCAAAAGTCGGGTGAGATGACAAACGAATCACTACAATCCCTGCATAGTCAGAGGGATTAAACCGAATGCGATTCCCAAATCCCCGATCGGCAGTTACTAAGCATCTATCCTCACGGCGACAAACATCAATCATTTCCACATCGGGGGTTGAACTCAAGCCTTGCCCTTGCACTGTTGCCACATCATGTCCTGCTAAACGTAACTGGGTGACAACACGAATATCGACATTCTCATCAAGCTTCAGCTTCACGTTGTTGCTTCCTTCTTTTTACTCAGAGGAATCTCGACATAACAATCCCTTGTCATTTCAGCACCATAGGCAATACAAGCAAGAACATCCTCTCTTTCTATACCTGGATAAGCCTCAAGAATTTCCTCAATCGTCATTCCACCAGCTAAGTAGTCAAGAATTAGGGAAACCCAAATGCGATGTCCGCGAATGCAAGGTTTACCAAAACATATATTCGGGTCGATGGATATTCGGGACAGTAGATTGTCTCTAGTCATAGCGGTTTACCTCCAGTAGCGTACTTTTCAGCATATCTATCTACATTGCCCATGTAGCCGTACTGGCTGTCACGGCTAGGCTGCCTTGATTGTTAAGTAATCTATATTTACGATAAACCTAAGATAACACATATTCTGAGACTGTAAATATAAAATCAAGAATGTCAAGGAAAAAAGATACAATTACACTGTCAATTTTCCCGGAAACCAAGGAGCAGCTAGAAGCGATCGCCCGTCACTTCAACATCTTCTGGGGTAAAAGCCCTAGTCTTTCAGGATTAATAACTGCGATCGCCCAGCATAAACTAGAAGTCGGACAACCCTTCGCTCTCAATTCAGTGCAAGTACAAGCTCTCCGCCAAGCCATCAAAGCACTGATTGATTCTGGACAGATAGAGGAAGCCCAAACTCTTATAGAACTGTTGCTAGAACGGGGTAGTCCAGAAGAACCTTTGCGTCAGTCCCTCCTTGAGCAAATCAGCCAACCTACGGAAACTTGGCGCAAAGTACTAGATCGGCAAATTGAGAAGAAACAGCCCTTTCTCCTTCTATATCGCAATTCCCAAGGTGAAAAAGAAACCTTCACGATTCGCTATGCTGATATCAAATTCTTCGAGAAACGCTTTTACCTGGAAGCCTGGTGCGAGGAAATAGCAGGTAGCCAGGAAGTACCAGAGTTAGTCCACAATCGCTGCTTCCGACTGGAGCGAATTATCAATCTTCTACCTGTAAATACATTTTGGCGTGAAAACCTAGATCATGTTATATTGCAATTACATTTTAGAGGTTGGCTGGTGAAAGCCTATGAACCCAAAGCTGATGACATTGAAGATCGAGTAGTAGATGGTATTCGCCAAGTGACTAGGAGAGTTTCCAATAGCTTCTGGTTGATTCGGGAAATATCCCGCTACTGGGAAGACTGCGTGATTGTCTCCCCAGAAAGTGTGCGATCGCGGCTGAAAGACAAACTAAAAGCCATGAAACAGCAATACAATCTGTAAAAGTGTGGCGATCAGGTTGACATTTGAATCATGATTCTCTGCCCAATGCTCATTAATTCACCGCGTAGCCATTGAATGGCTGGGTCATTTGCCATGCAGTTTTGCCATGCCATCCCAATGTCAAAACCATCCAGGGCGATCGGGGGTGGAAAAGTTTTGAGGGCGTAGTCTGTAGCGAGGCGATTGGCTATTCGTGTGGCTAAGGTCACAATCAAGTCTGTGGACGCAATCACCGCAGGAATCGCCAAAATATGGGGCAAAGTCACACGCACATGACGCTGGAGTTCCTGCTGTGCCAGGGCGATATCGACGTTGCCCGTCACTCGCCCCCGAGCTGAAACTAGAGCATGGTTTTCTTTGAGGTAATGCTCCAGAGTTAGTTGGGTTTGAATTCGGGGATGATTCTGACGCACCAGACAAGTAAACGTTTCTGGGAATAGGGTTTCAGTACACTTGCAATGTCTCAACGCCCAAGCATCCGCTACCACTAAATCAACTTCTCCCTGCCGCAGAGAGGCTTCCACATCCTGGGCGATTTCCCAAATTTCGATGTCAATACCAGGGGCGATCGCCTGCAAGCGGTTCATCAGTTGTGGCACCAAGATAAATGCCCCATAGTCGTTTGTTGCGATTCGAAACCTTCGACCTATAGTACTGGGATCAAAGGGCTTTGGAGCCGCTAAGGTTTGTTCAATCTCAGCGAGAATTGCCTGAACAGGTTCCGCCAATTGCTCCGCTCGTGGTGTCGGAACCATTCGTAAACCATCCCGGACCAAAATCGGATCATTTAACGCTGTCCTTAACCGATTGAGAGCAGCACTCGTTGCAGGCTGGCTCAGATGTAACCGCTCTGCCGTCTTCGAGACGCTCCGCTCTAACAGCAGGGTATGCAGTACCACCAGCAGATTGAGATCGAAGGCTCGTAAATCCATAAAATAAATAAACTATATTAATAATATCGATTTGAATTATAATCTTATCCTCGCTAGGATCTAACTCAAGTCGTTCAGCCTTTGAACTACAGGAGTAGATCCGAGATGAATCAACCCTTAAGTCAACTCAATCACTATCGGTTACTGGGGCATTCTGGGTTGCGCGTGTCCCCCCTCTGTTTAGGGACGATGACCTTCGGAACAGAGTGGGGATGGGGTGCAGATCTTGAAGAAAGTCGCCGGATTTTGGATGTTTATGCCGATCGCGGGGGCAATTTCATCGATACCGCTAACGTTTATACCAACGGTTCGAGTGAGCGTTTTTTAGGGGAACTGTTGCAGGGGCGGCGCGATCGCTTCGTCCTAGGGACCAAATATTCCCTCAATACCGATCCCACCAATCCCAATGCCGGGGGTAACCATCGCCGTAGCCTGGTTCGTGCAGTGGAAGACAGCCTCAGGCGACTGGAAACCGATTACATCGATCTGTACTGGCTGCACGCTTGGGACTATCGCAACCCCATTGAAGAGGTGATGCGGGCACTGGACGATTTGGTGCGTCAGGGCAAGATTTTGCACATTGGGCTATCGGATACGCCATCGTGGATTGTGGCGGAAGGACAGGTGATCGCCAAACTGCGGGGTTGGACGCCTGTCTCTGCCATCCAAGTCCATTACAATCTGGTGGAACGCACCTCCGAAGCCGACATGCTTCCCATGGCCTGGCATCACGGCATTACGCCCCTGGCTTGGTCGCCGTTAGCGGGTGGTATTTTGTCGGGTAAATATACCCGTGAGGACTTACAGGATACTAGTGGCGAAAAAGATGGCTCAGACCGCAAAGGTTTGACTCAAGCGATTGGTCAACTGAATGAACGCAGCTTGCAGATCGCTGATGTGGTTAAACAAATTGCCGCAGAAATCGGGCGATCGCCTAGCCAGGTTGCACTCAACTGGACGCTCCAACAACCGAGCAAACCCATTCCCATCATCGGCGCACGCAAGCTATCTCATTTGGAAGACAACCTGGGTGCATTAGACTTTGTCCTCAATGGAGAACAGCTTGACAGTTTGAATCAAGTTAGTGCCTTTGCCATGCCCTTTCCCTACAACTTTATCGCCCTGGATATGTATCATGGGGTTGTGGATGGTGAGAATACTATCGAATCAGGATTCACGGTGTACTGTTAGCTAAAAAGCGCAGAAGCCTCACGTCTGTACTCTCAGAGTCAGCGTGAGATGAATGCGCGTCAAAATCATCGGGTCAACCCCGATGATTTTGACAATTAACTGCTTGATCGATCCTGATTTTCTATGTATTTACTCAGAGTAGATACTGTGACACCACCGCAGGAGGCTATAAAGTAAGAACCATTAGACATCTCCAGGAATTGCGAAGCAATTCCATCACTAGGTTTGAGATGCTTGCAATAATTCACAAATGCGATCGCTTTAAACGAAATAATAAGGCTTTGGCATATTTGTTGACACTAAATTAGCAAAAAAATGCAAAATAAATATATAATCTTCCTAAGAAATACTGTTTAAATTAACTTAGAATTAAGGCACCTATCCTGAGTCTTACTAAGCCGCAAACTGTCAAGATAACTTTTTGATAATTTTGGCTATTTAGGCGAAATCTCTCATCAGCAACTCT
>JBFRWF010000292.1:0-32804 GCA_051439465.1 Xenococcaceae cyanobacterium
CTTGTGGAGAGGGGGAGAGGGGGAGAGGGGGAGAGGGGGAGATGGGGAGAGAGTGATGTAGAGTAAATTTACCCAAAGATTAGGAGTTTGGTCGAATAAATTCGGGGCGATCGCTAAAAAGAGAGGGCGATCGCTGAAAATAGACCTAAATTTCGGAGGCTAGAAGCCTCTTTAGGAAACCGTTTCAGTCGTTGTGGGTAAAGGATAGTTCGTCACCAAGGGTTAGAGGCTGTGGTTCATTCACATTGACTTTGTTCAGATTTAGGAGCTCGTAAGTATGTCAAAAATGCCGTCAATTTTTATCTGCTACTCTCACCAAGATCAGGAATGGTTTGACCGCCTTTCTCAGTATCTCAAAACCTTTGATATCTTAGGGAAAGCTGAATCTTGGTCAGATCGTAAAATTGAGATTGGGAATGTCTGGGATAAGGAGATTAAGGATAATCTAAAACGAGCAGGAGCAGCCATTCTATTAGTCAGTCAGTCTTTTCTTATCTCTGATTATATCCGTGATGTTGAAGTTCCTGCGATTCTAACTAAACACGATAGGGAGCCCAATTTCGTTATTTTACCAATTATTTTAGATTTGAGTCTTTTTGAAGAAACAACCTTTAAATATCCTCATCCACAAACTGGTCCAAAAGAGATATCTTTAAGTATTTTTCAGACGGCTAATCCTCCCAGTCACCCTTTAGATAGTTTACCAAAACCTGAACAGGATCGGATATTTGTATCAGTAGCAAAACGACTGTTTGATATTTTGGAATCTTATCAGCAAGGAGCCGAAGTTACTGCAAGGCAAGAGACAACTGCTCAGGAAGTTGCTCCCACCATTTCTGATCCTTTACAGCTCACAGGAGCGCAACGAAAACAATTTCGTGAAGCTCTCATTAGTGCTTTTCCTAGTAAAGGAGAGTTGCAAATAATGTTGAGCGAAGAATTAGATATAGACCTTGATGCGATTGCTAGGGGGGACAACTATCAACAAATTGTCTTTAATTTAATTAAATATATTGAAGCACAAGGTAAAGTTAAAGACTTTTTAGAAGCTGCTCATGGCTCTAATTCAAGCAATCACAAATTAAACCAATTTTATCTTTTGCTTATGAGTTAATTAATCTGAAAAATCTGGGTACATTTCAATTGATGCCTGAGAGATGAGAGAATCAAACTTAGCTGGAAAGCAACGCAAACAACTTCGTGAAGCTCTCATTAGTGCTTTTCCTGGTAAAGGAGAGTTGGAAATAATGTTGAGCGAAGAATTAGATATAGACCTTGATGAGATTGCCAAGGGGGATAACTATCAACAAGTTGTCTTTAATTTAATTAAATATATTGAAGCTCAAGGTGAAATCCAAGAACTGCTAAGAGCAGCGAAGGCTGCAAATTCTAATAATCCAAAACTAAAACAATTTGAAGCGGAGCTTGATAATATTGTTCAAGCCAACGGAATCCAAGACGAGCCAATTTTAATTCAACAAGATGAGCTTATCCTGATTCTCAAGAAGATTGACTTCGATCGCATTAAATATATCTATCGAAAAACGTTGCCAAAACAAGCTATAATAGATAACTTAGAACTCGGAAATCCTGACAGTCGAGAAGATATTGTACAGATTTTACTGAAAGATTATCCGGACACAAGGAATAAAATTCCAAGCATTATAGAGTTTGCCCTACGTCTCGCTAAATTTTTAGAGAATGATAGTCTAAAATTTCTCTTGCAAGAATGGGTTGAATCAACCGCCCAAAATAATCAGATCAACCTCCCCGATAAATTACAATTCAATGATGGACAAGATGTATCTAGCCACGAGCTTCAATCTTTCTTGCTCATTACAGTTGAGCCGCTCCTAAAAGGAAATAATAAAAAGTTTCGCCTAAAGGCTGAATTAATACCAGATTATCAGGAAAATAATCGTTTTGAGAGATACCCCATAGAGCTAAATCAGGAAGATGATAACAGTGGATGTCCCTTTGATAAAATTCCTGAAAAAATCAATCAAATCATTTGCAAGGGCTTAAAAGAATATCTATATGGCAAAACTTACGAACTGACCGTTGAATTATTTTTAACTAGGCACTATTTAGGAGAAGAAATAGACCTAGAACAAATTCCTGATGATTTTGACAAACCCAGGGCCATTGGCAAGCTATATCGATTAGTTTTACGTTCTTATGAACGGATTTACAAGCCAAATCTTCAAAGCTTATTAAGACAAAGATGGAATAAATTTATGCAAATTATAAACAGGGACTGCGCTCAAGAAAAGTTACCTGAACAATTTGAGCATATCAACTGCTTAGAGTCTTGTAATTGGGATGAATTAGCAATGAACTTAGAGTATGAAGAAAAACTGGGAGTCAAAATTAGCTGTGCTCTGCCTAAATCAGAAGGAGAAAGAGAGAAATTATTTATAGCTATTTTAGCGGGAGGAGTGCCTTTAGCTCTCTGGACAAGGTGCAGCCAGTTACCAAATTTTAATTTAGCCGACGAGCTTGATAAACTTTTAACTTGGGAATGCTTAAATAATTTAAGTCAGTTGTATACATCTGTTTGGAAACTGCGGAGACAAGCTCATATCAAAGGAGAAGAAGCCAAAAACTATCCTGGATATCACTTAGGACTTTTGTGTGATAATCCACATAGAATACCATTTCATCGAATTCAGAAGAATGCTCGGCTGACCAGAATCGGTACTTAAAAACTAGGGAAAGTGAACGATGGAAGATTGGCACTTTTTTTTCGGGGATGGAGAATCTCACGATGATATTGACATTGAAAAGCTTCTTCCTCCGCCTCCTTGGCGGCGGTTTAGGAAGTTTGAAAAGATGACAACGCAAGAGCAACTGGAAATTAAGAAACGTTGGCAGAAAATTCAAGAACTGGCTGATTCAGAAGATAACGAGCGAGGTCAAGAAAAGGGCAAGAGCTTTCGCATTCACACCGAACACAAAAATGACGGGACAAAAGCAGTAACAGAAGCCTCGAAAAACGTGTTGAATGCTGTGAATGCCGCAATCTATTTGCGAAGACCCTTGCTAGTCACGGGAAGACCCGGATCGGGAAAAACCTCTCTCGCTTACGCCATCGCCCATGAAATAAAATTGGGACCTGTCCTCTCCTGGCCAATTACAGCAAGGTCTACCCTACGGGAAGGACTCTATCGTTATGATGCCATTGCTCGACTGCAAGATGCAGAGCTAAAAAAACAAAAGGATATTGGTCAATACATTCAACTAGGTCCAGTGGGGACAGCGTTCCTTCCTTCTCACTTGCCAAGGGTACTTTTAATTGACGAGATAGACAAAAGCGACATTAATTTACCCAATGATTTATTACATCTATTTGAAGAAGGCTCATTTGAAATTTCCGAATTAGTCCGACAAGCTAAAGCTTCTGAGTCTAACCCAGATAGCAATGCCAAGCGAGTGTTAGTCCGCACCGAGGAGCTGGACATTGAGGCTCCTATTT
Source organism: Xenococcaceae cyanobacterium (assembly GCA_051439465.1). Classification (GTDB taxonomy): domain Bacteria; phylum Cyanobacteriota; class Cyanobacteriia; order Cyanobacteriales; family JBFRWF01; genus JBFRWF01. The sequence continues at coordinate 3,476 of JBFRWF010000292.1, forward strand.
ATGGGGGACGGGTGCGTTGTTGTGCTTTTCCCATCGTTGTCATGACTAGTAACGGGGAGCGAGACTTTCCTCCAGCTTTTCTGCGGCGGTGTTTGCGGGTTAGAATGCCCGATCCTCAAGCAGAAGCCTTGAAAAACATCGTCAAAGCGCATTTTGGCGACGAAGCGTTTGAAAAAGCCAAAAGCACTATTACTCAACTGATCGACGAATTTCTTGTGGACGAGAATCGGGCCACCGATCAATTACTGAATACAATTTACTTACTTACCAATACCAATCAGGCAACTTCCCAGCCACCTGACGAAAAAGCCTTAAAAGAATTACTGTTTCAGAGTCTCACCAGTGCGGGGGAATAATGAACCATGGATCGTGAATCCTCACCACAATTTGACCGACTCATTCAAGTGTTGGGAGGTGAATTAGAACTCACTGGCGCAGAAATTGCCGACATTCTCTGGCTTGCCCATCAGCGTCGAGAGTTGGGGAAGGTAATCACTTGCGCTACCCCGTCAGCCTCACAATCTAAACCAAAAACCCCACAACCATCTTCCACTTCACCTACGACAGTTTCTATATCTTCCCCTATCTCTTCTCAAACCAGTCCTAAAGCTGAAATTGTCGCTAAAACTGGCCACCAACCCTCTCGCCGTCAAGGAACGCTTTCATTAAAAGTTCCCGATACTCCCTCATTGCGCGAACCCCTAAACCTAGCACGGGCCTTACGTCCTCTGATGCAGCGGGTTCCTTCCGGTAGAGAGGAGGTACTTGACGAACAGGCGACAGCGGAACGCATCGCCGAACAACGGCTCCGCATTCCTGTCCTCAAACCTGCCTTAGAACCCTGGTTAGACCTGGCATTGGTTGTCGATGAAAGTCAATCGATGATTTTCTGGCGACAGACGGTTGAGGAGTTAAAAAGACTCCTAGAACACTATGGCGCGTTTCGAGATGTTCGCACTTGGGGACTGAAACCCAATGAAGATGAGAAGAGTTACCACCTCAGACCAGGGATTGGCAAAAAAGCCACCCCCCGCACCTGCCATCCCCGCGAACTGGTTGACCCCACTGGTCGTCGCTTAGTGCTGGTTGTCAGTGATTGTGTAGCCGATTATTGGCACAATGGCCAGATGCTGTCCCCCCTCAAAATTTGGGCACAGCAGGGACCAATGGCCATTGTCCAGATACTGCCGGAGTGGCTGTGGCAGAGGACGGGACTGAATTTAGGAGCAGCCGTCCAGCTAGGCAGTTTAAACCCAGGTGCTGCCAACCAAAGCTTGGCGATCCAGGAACTATTGCTCTGGGATGACATTGATTTTGACACGGGGATTAAAGTTCCGGTATTGACCCTTGAACCGGAAATTGCTGCCATTTGGAGTGCGATGGTATCCGGGAAAAGTGAGGTCGGGGTGGCTGGGTTTGTTTTTCCCTCAAAGTTTCAGCCTTCTGAAGAATCGGACGCGGAAACCCTTTTAAGGGATTTGGATGCCAAAGAACGGGTGGAACGCTTCCGCCTGACTGTCTCGCCCACAGCGCGAAAGCTAGGGAGTTTATTGTCTGCCGCTCCGGTCATTACATTGCCTGTCGTTCGGTTAATTCAAGAAACCATGCTCCCCCAGTCCCGACAAGTCCACGTGGCGGAAGTTTTTCTCGGCGGCTTACTCAAACCTCTATCCCCCATTGAACCGGAAACCAATCCCGATGAAGTTGAGTATGACTTCATCGATGGCGAAATCCGGGATATATTCCTGGATGCTGCGCCGAAAACCGATTCTGTGACTGTTTTAGACGAAGTTTCCAAGTACGTCGCCAGACAGCTAGGGAAAAACTTGAGGGAATTTACCGCACTGCTGAGAACGCCCGAACAGGCGAAGGTTGAAGGGTTCGATCCACAAACCTTTGCCCTGATCGAGGCTGAGATTTTGGAACGTTTGGGTGGAGATTATGGACGTTTGGCTAGGGAGTTGAAGAGGCAATGGACGGTCTTTGGTCGTTTAAAGACTCAACTCAGCGAAGCCTTTATGAGAAGCATTTCCAATTTAGCCGATCTGAGAAGGCTAATGTTAGATGTATCTTTGAGTGAAAATCTAGATGCCATTGCTGCTAGTGGGAAGAATATTAAGGAAGTTATCTCTAATCTGATTGAATGGGCAGAAACTCATGGAAAGTTGCCAGAGCTTGCGGATTCAGCAAGACGTTTCTATCCTTCTTACAACCAGCAACTACTTGCTACATTAGCAGAATTATCTCCACAAATCGCTAAAACTCAAACTTCTAAGAGATTATCAACTTTTGAATTCGAGGTAGTCACTGTCAACCGTCGCGGCGAAATCATTCAACAAGAAACCAAACAAGCCCAATACTTCACTGAAGATCTGGGCAATGGTGTCACCCTAGATATGGTCTACATCCCCGGTGGAACTTTCCTTATGGGGTCTCCAGAGAAGGAGAAAGGGAGGTATGACGATGAGAGTCCACAGCATGAAGTAACCGTCCAGCCCTTCTTCATGGGCAAATTTCAAGTGACTCAGGAGCAATGGAGAGCGATCGCAGCCCTACCTAAAATCAATCGTGACCTGAAATCATATGCATCTAACTTCAAAGGTTATGATCGTCCTGTAGAACAAGTCTCCTGGTACGATGCCGTCGAGTTTTGTGAGCGGCTATCCAGAGAAACAGGACGGGAATATCGACTCCCCAGTGAAGCCGAGTGGGAATATGCCTGTCGAGCTGGTACTACTACCCCCTTTCATTTTGGGGAAACTATTACTGGTGAGTTAGCCAATTACGATGCCAGCAGAACTTATGCTGATGAAACACCAGGAAAGGAGCGCCAAGAAACTACCCCTGTAGGTAGTTTCCCCCCTAATGCCTTTGGCCTGTTCGATATGCACGGGAATGTGCTGGAATGGTGTGCAGACACTTGGCATGACAATTATCAGGACGCACCTACCGATGGAACTGCTTGGACAGGTGGTGAGAATGATAATCGTTCTCCACTGCGGGGCGGTTCCTGGGGCATCATCCCTGATAACTGCCGTTCCGCGTGCCGCAACTACTCTTTCGCGAGGCGCGGCGACTTCGACAACGATGTCGGTTTTCGCGTGGTCTGCGGTGCGGGCAGGACTTGATTTCCCTTTGCTCTTTTCCCCTTTTGCCCTTTGCCCCCTTTCCGCCGTAGGCGGTCGAATTTTGGAAGAAATGTTAAGTTTTGTAAAGTTTAAGGGAGAAATTATCTATCAGGCAGAGAACTTGTGGCTTAATTAAGGTATTGTGGAAGAACCGTCCTCATGGGATCGTAAAAATACACAATGTTTGAACTAGCAGTTGGTATTAGTTCAGATCAAGACAAATTAATCTATTCACTGGCTGCCCTTAAAACATCTGCGTACAGTTGACTGCTTACCCGAAAATTTGCTTGGGCGATCAAATCATCCATCACGGGTTTGGCTGCGGCAATTAATCCTTGTTGCTTCGCTATCAGCAGAACACCAAATATTCCAGTAATTCTCAATCCCCGCTCTGCCGCCGCCTGTCTTCCCAAACGCTCATCGATCAGTAGTCGTGTTGCATTTACCTCAAGCGCAAGAGCGATTGCCTCAGCCTCTCCCAAATTCAGAAAATTTCGCAATACATTCACTAATTCTTGGTTTTGAACCCGTTGTACTTCTAGCCAAGTTGCTGATTGAACTGCTTTAATAACAGTCTCTCCACCCCTCTCATCCAGAAGTTCCTGATAAACCGCAGTCGGAATCAGAACTGTTTCATACAGTTGTTGTAAAAGGTTAATTTGTCCAACTTTCGCTAAGTTTGAGATTGGCGAGGTATTACTCACAATCGTCATCGCCAACCTACTTCTTGCAACATTTTAAGGTCTTCCTCAAATTCAGCTACGTCGTAATGAATGCAAATCCCTCGATCAGCTAGCAACTTCTGAAATTGCATCCGATGTATTCCCAGTAATTCACTAGCTTTTCCTAAGCTAATTTTGTCTTGTTGGAAGAGCATAATCACAATTTCCAACAAGAGTTCGCTTTCTGATAAACCACTGGCTTGTATGATCTCATCTGAGAGGAATAGACTCATGACTATCGATTACAATGCCTATAACTCCTTTCCTTATATCGTAGCAGTTCGGTCAAGGGTCAATACTGCTCGGTTAAGACATAATTGTAGGTTGGGTTAAGCGATAGCGCAACCCAACAAACCGACCTTATACGTTGGGTTTCGTGCCCTCAACCCAACCTACTTCCGACTTCAGTTTAGAGCTTATCCGAGCAGTATTGGGTCAAGGGTAGTCCCCGCAAACTGGTGCAGGTAACCTGAAATCAAGCGTTTTGAGGTATGCTTGTCAAAGCTCTCTGTTGCCCATGAAGCCTTATAAAATGAAATCATCGGAGGAAAGAAGACAAGCCTACTATTGTCATGGTGGCCAACATCGCTTTTCGGAAATGGCCTATTCTAAGCTATTCAGAAAGCAGGGAAGTCTGAAAGAATATAGCCAAGGGGCTAAGCTAATTAGGGCTGAGAGTCCCCCTGGAGGCAGAAAAACCCGCTATATGAGCGGGTTTTTCTGGTATGGAGCTAAGCGGACTCGAACCGCTGGCCCCCTCAATGCCATTGAGGTGCTCTACCAGCTGAGCTATAGCCCCGTATTGCCCGTATTCTATAATGCCTTAATATCTTGCATTTAGTCAAGTGCTCAGCAAATAAATTTCTTTAGGAGTAGGGACCGATTGTAGGGGCAAGTTTAGCTGATAACCTTCGAGGAAGACATATAGCCTTTATACAAAACCCACCCTCAACTAGGTAAATAGGCAGTGTGGGTGAGATAACTGAGGCAGTGATTCATGAGAAAGTAAACTACTAACATCGCCGCTGCTGAGAGGGCGACTAATGTGCCAGCGAGCATCAAGGAGAACTCTTTTTGATCTACAGCTTCCTGCATCAGATGCAAAGACCAAGCCACTAAGGCAACATCAAACATGAGAATAACTATCAACATTTTTAAAGAAATGTAAATTTTATTCTTCTATTCTAATAGATATTCTTGGTTCACTAGATGCCCCCTTGGCGAAATTGAGGCTCTCAGAATTCATCCCTTCACAGTCGGCGCACTGGCACTTGACGCTGGGCGAGGTAGGTTTTAACTTCCGAGACGGTTAATTGCCCGTAATGCAGGAGGGAAGCCAAAAGCGCCGCTTCTGCTTGCCCTTGAGTGAGGGCATCATAAATGTGCTCGCAGTTGCCAGCACCACCAGAAGCAACCACGGGAATTTCTACCTGTTGGGCAATAGTGCGTGTCAGCTCTAAGTCATACCCTGCCTGGGTTCCATCCGCATCCATACTGGTAACCAGCAATTCCCCAGCACCCCGTTGCTCAACTTCTTTTACCCATTTAATGGCATCTATCCCCGTATTTTCCCTTCCACCTCGCACGTAAACATCCCAGCCTGGATTGCTGGAATCTTTGCGCCGCCTGGCATCTACCGCTACGACGATGCACTGTTTTCCGAAGCGATCGCTGGCTTGGTTAATAAAATCTGGGTTGCGTACAGCAGCGGAGTTTATACTGACTTTATCGGCTCCCGCCCTTAACAAATTTTTAATATTTTCTAATGATTGAATCCCGCCGCCCACAGTCAGAGGGATAAACACTTGCTCGGCGGTGCGGTAGACTACATCAATAATGATACCTCGGTCTTCATGGGTAGCAGTGATGTCGAGAAATACCAACTCATCAGCCCCCGCTTCATTATAGACTTGTGCCAGTTCCACTGGATCGCCAGCGTCCTGAAGGTTGACAAAGTTGACTCCTTTGACAACGCGCCCAGCATTGACATCCAGGCAAGGTAAGATTCTTTTAGCTAGCATAGCAAAATTTGGCGTTTAGTGACATCCTCTATGAAAATGGTATTGTAATCGTTCATTGGAAATGCCATCAAATATAAGCACATTTAACAGACGGGGGTGAGGATGTCACGCAGCTATTAGATGTCGTTTCTTGTGGAAGATGACATGTCCTCCCGTTGTCGGGCGTGGCAAGCACGGGTTCTTTGTGCAAGGAGAAATGAACGAGACATTCGGCAGACGGCTGTGGAGCGCGGCGCTGACGGGCATTCCGTTCGCTGTCTACAAGATGGGATTCGGTTGGTGGGAGTTCCACCATGACTATCCCGCCCTCGGCGTCGCGGCCATGATTTGGGGAGCCGTGGACATGGGGCTGAACATCCTCGCCGTGCCGTTGTCGAAGATCGTGAGCGTGTGTTTTCTGGCCAACGTAGGCCGTTGGCTTGACCGCGCGTCGGGAAAGATCTTCTGGGAAGGGGTCCTGTTGGCCATCGACACCACGGCGGCGTTCCTGATTGTATCGGTCATGATCTGGTTCGGACGACTTCCGCTCTCGCCGCAATGGACGGCGAACGTCTGGAACATGGCCGTGATCGGCAACATCCTTTCCGTCGGTCTCGAACAGCTCTATCGGGCGATCCGGAAGCGGTAAGATCTCGGAGCATCTCCTTGGGCTCGAAACGACAAGAACACCTGATCCGTTAGACCTAGCTCTCAGATATTAAGGTTAAGTGAATGCTCCTCAAGAAGATTTCTGATAGCCTAGCCAGTAATTTGACACAAGAAGACCTCAAGCAACTTTTATCCTTTTTGAGGCGATCGGGTAAGCCGGTTTTGTTGGGGCACTGCACCTCTGATGAGACTTGGCGATCGCCTGTCATTTCGCCTTTCCCTTGGATTACGCGATCGTCTCCTGATGCAGATGGGATTTCCGGCATGGTTCAAATCAAGGTAACTAAATTGTAGGTGGGCATTGCAATTCTTTTTGTGTGTGAGTTACAAGTTTTTGGTCAGCAATGCCCACCCTACGATTATGGCATGGTTCAAATCAAGGTAACCCGTGAGAGCTCATGCCATGCTTTGAAGATGTTTCCCTGCATCAGGGCGGCAATGCCGCTGAGGGCTTGGAGTTCTGGAACTTCAGGGTTGAGAGTAAGGGCAGGTTTGAGAGCCTCTTGTGCAGCTTGGGGACGCCAGTCGTAGAGATAGACGAAGGCAAGGTAGGCATAGGGGTAGGGGTTTTGGGAGTCGAGCTGAATGACTTGTTTGAGGGCAGCGATCGCACCGGACACATCTTGCTGCAAGACTCTCGATAAAGCGATCGCATAAGCCCAGTTCAGATTTTTATTTCTGCCTTGCTCTAACCTATATGACAAAGCCTGTTCAGCTTGCACCAGATAGTCCTGAATCGGATCGTATTGGTTGATTCGAGCAGTCTGTGCAAAAATCGGCTCTAGGCCATTCTTACCGTCAGATAAGCCAGGAGCGACAGTTCGCAATTGAGTGACTAAATCCAATTCTGGTGCCGGAGTGCCAGCAGCAGCGGGGTCAATTTTTAAAGTGACAGGTGGCACGGGGATGGGATAGATTTCCCCCGTTTTTCGGTTTAGGTAGGTTGCTTCCAGGGTGTAATTCCCCGCTCCTACATCAGTGCCAGGAAGCATCGCCATCCGTTCAATTACTTGAAAAGCAGCGGTGAACTGGTTAGAATTGAGACGGCCAGGATGCAATGCACCCATGCCGATGCCGTGGTCGTGCAACCAAGATAAATTCTGAAAGGACTTATCGGTTTGTCCCCCAGTTGTAGAATTTTCGGAACCCATCGACAAATCTTTTTCAGACTTGTGACTTCTAACTTCAGACTTCACTTCAGACTTCTCATGGTGCCAGGTTAATAGCACTAAACCGGATTGCAGTTGTTCCCAAGAGCCAGACCACTCATAGGTCACTGGCACAGGCACACCTGGTGGGGATTTGTCGGGGAAAGTGACATGCTCTAACTGCACTTGGCTTCGGGGTTGGGAGAGGGGCTGTACCTCTACTGAGGGTTTGATGCGGTGGTAAAGCTTCAGGGTACTGCGATCGGGAAGCTGCCAACTGTTTTGCAGCTGAAAATCTGAGCCTTGCTCCACTAGCTTGACAATCGCCCCTTGAGCTTCTGGGACTGAACCTTGATCGCCAGTTTTAGTAAGGAACCAATCGAGCGATCGCGCATCCTGTTCTACTTCCTTCTCTCGCACCCCCACCTGACGCCCAGAAACCTGAGAGTTAGCTCGCCCACCGTAGTAGGAAAAATTGTGTTGGTTAATTTCTGCTGTTGAGGGCAAGACGCCAAGGGTAGAGCGTAGATAAGGGGAAGTCTCAATAATTTTCTCAATTACCTTCTCGTGAGGCCATCGCTGTCCCAAATAAGCATAGTGTTGCACGTAGGGACTGAGGATTTGCGTAAAAGAAGCTCCTCCCAATGGAAACAGATTCAACAACATCAGCACTAAGCAGACACCCACTGTACCACAGCGGATGTGGTTTCTCCAGCGACCAGTCCAGCACAGCAAGCCAGCAGCCAAAACCAGAGATAGTACAGGCAGCAAGGGCAAGATATAGCGAGCGTCTTTATTGATGTTCAGAGAAGAAAGAAAATAGCCACCCAACAAAAAAACAACGAGCCATGTCCATCTCCAATTTCTTTTGCGCCCCCAATAAATCAGCAATCCGACAATTGGCACTAACAATAAAGGCCAGGATAGTAGATAAGGCAGAACTTTCCCATAGTAATTCCAGGCATCCAGCGTGTTGAGAGCAGGATCGCCTTCTGCGATCGCCGAATCGATTGTCGCCCGTTTCCCAGAGGTGAAAATCAGCAGCCAATTAGTGCGATACCAGGGACCAAATACTAAAACTGATAAGCACAACCCCCCAAGCAACTGGGCGAGGCGTCCCCAATTCCGGCGTAGCAGTGTGCCTCCAAGTACCCATAGCACTGGGATCGACAGAAAAAATAGGGCAGTCTGCTTCACCATCAATGCCAACCCTAAGGAAAGACCAAATGCTGCTGCCCACAACCAAGTGAGGAGAGGGGAAGCAGGGGGAGCAGGGGGAGCAGGGGGAGCAGAGGAAGCAGAGGAAGCAGGGGGAGAATTTTCTTTTTTCTTCTTTTTTTCCTTTTTCCCATTGCTTTTTAATTTCCATACAGTGAGACACCAGAAACTCAGGGTGACAACAGCCGTCAGGGGATAGTCGAGTAAGAACTCTAGACGATAGAAATACAGCCCAGGCAATAACTGACATAGCCCAGCTGCCCACAAACCCACTGAAACGCTAAATAGTTCCACGCCCAAGCCATAGACTGAAACCAGGAGAATTGCACTGTAAAGCAGCATGACGAGTGTCGCTGCGTCGGGGCTAGTGCCGAAGAGATTGAGAAATGGAACCGTTAAAATGTAAGTTAGTGGAGGTATTTTGGAAGAGAGCAGCCACAGGCTCCTCCACCAAGAGCCATCAAACCACTGGGGTGTTTGCAAAGCTTGCCAGTAGTTCATTGCCCCGTTGAGATAATCTGCGTGATCCCAAGGGGGAACAGAGTGATCGAGGGCAAACCAGAGGCGATCGCACAAGGCTCCTGCAAGCCAAATTATCCCCAGGATTAACAAACTTCGGAACCAGTTGGGTTGCTTGTTCTTAGTCACCAATTAGCTGAGTGTTTTTCACTTCTTCACTATCTTTACATGGAGAATCTCTAGCCTTTGTCCTGGAAATCGAACAGTCCGAGCTTTTGGAGTTTAGCGATCGCTCGGTAAGTAGTCGGACATAAATAAACAACACTATGTTAAGAAGTGTAAAGAGCTTCAATCCCTTGCTGTTGCCTGTTGCACCCAGAGCTCAAGGAAAGCCTTCGTCAACACCGACAAGCGAAAGAGCAAAAAGCACCTCGTTGATTGAATGTGCTGACACTGTACGGGGTAACTTCAGTTAAAAAGCCATCGTCATAAGATGGCTAGATTTGCCTTGGGAAGTGTTCCCCAAAATCAGCTGAAAGTACTTCAGGTTAATGGTTTCGTTAATTTTTCAATCCAAAAGTTCCGTTATGAGACCTCCCATGGGCGATCGCCCAGCACAGGAGAAGCATTCTATTTTCCAGTTAACCCGATTGGGTGAGGCTGAAATCCCCGACCTGGAGGAATTAAGAACCTGGGGCAAAAGCTTACATTCATGGGTGTAGAGATTACTTGATGAGTGTAGAGAGAAACACAACAACTTAAGTTGCACTTCTTGAGGAGGTCGCAATCATGATTAATTCCAAAAACATAAAAACCACTGTTGGAGCAACTGTTGGTTTACTTGCCATTGGGGCGATAACCGGGTCGATGCCTGCATCAGCCGGTGAAACACTAATAACTCCAACAGGTACAGCCCAGGATCTAGAAGGAGTTCAGGCAAGAACTTTGTCAGACTGGCCATGGGCAGTTGGCGGACAGTATCCCCAGGCAACCGAAACCAATTATCAAGTTAAGCAAGAAGGTCTGTTTAATCAGCCACAAATTGAGAGGCTAAATCTAACCTTGGATGTTGCCGATGAAAATGTAGGGGACACGAACCGGATCACTCGCCGTCTCCCGCTCATTAAATTTTAAGACTGCTTTGATTATTTATCTGTAAATGTAGAGTAGATTTTGTCAAAGAGGAAGCGCAGTCATGTTGGTAGCGATCGCTTACCATAAAAAGTGCGGTAAGCTTTCGCTATGCCATAGGCTTATATTATCCCGATTACTCAATGGCAGGATCGATATCTAGGTAGAGATTGGATAGTGCGACTGAAACCCACTGCTGATAATGGTTTAACTAAGCTTTCAGTCCCAGATACATTTCAAGTGTGCTCAGTCTCCCAACAAAGGCTGATTCGACAACTGGGAACCCTTTCTGATACAGCTATGCAAGAAATCTACACCGCCTTAACCATCGTCCTGAATATCGATACTAAGTAGGTGGGCAAAAATAAATATAAAACCCGGATGAGGTGCGTTATCTCAACCCAACCTTACCAGAGATATTTGTTGGACTGCGATCAGATCAGGAACAATTAACGTAGGGTGGGCATGGCATCTCCAGAAGTTGGTGGAACCTAACTCGGGCAATGAGCCAATGCCCACCAAACCAAGTTTTCCCCTACCTTAATGGGTATGTGGGCATTCCTCCTCCTATCCAAAATTGTTTGAAGATTCCATAGGAAATGCCCACCCAACACCGGAGCGATCGCACTGGGCAAATCAGATCAGGAACAATTAACGTAGGGTGGGCATGGCATCTCCAGAAGTTGGTAGAACTTAACTCGGGCAATGAGCCAATGCCCACCAAACCAAGTTTTCCCCTAGCTTAATGGGTATGGTGGGCATTCTTTCTCCCCTCCAAAATTGTTTGAAGATTCCATGGGAAATGCCCACCAAACCAAGTTTTTCGGGACTTTAATGGGAGTGCTTACTTTTGACTTTTGAATGCGTGACTAATGTATAAACTCCCGGAGGATATCTGATACTATGTCCGATGGCATCGGTATTGTCTAAAATCTTGTAAGGTGGGCAGGTTCGGTAGGAATACTTAAGCTAAATAGTAAAGTCTTTGCTCCTGCCCACCCTACGTTTACAGGATCGAGGAACGGATAAGCAATTGTCTGTTGCTGAATCCCCCGCTATACCCGTAGGGTTAGCGGTTCGAGTATGTCAATGAACCTGTAGCATTCGACGCTGAATGATTCCCCTGCAACTAACCCTGAAAAACTTCCTCAGCTATCGCGAAGCAACCCTGGACTTTCGCGGACTCCATACCGCCTGTATCTGTGGTGCCAATGGTGCAGGTAAATCTTCCTTGCTGGAAGCTATTACCTGGGCAATTTGGGGACAAAGTCGCGCGGCGACTGAAGACGATGTGATTCATGCCGGGGCGAAAAATATCCGGGTGGATTTTCAATTCATTAGCAATAATCAGACTTACCGCGTCATTCGCAGCCGTCAACGGGGACGTAGTAGTTCCCTGGAATTTCAGGTAGAGAGTGCAGGAGGCTTTCGCTCTTTGACAGGACGGGGGTTGCGAGCAACTCAGCAGGAGATTATCTCATATTTGAAACTAGATTACGATACGTTTATTAATTCGGCGTACTTGCGTCAGGGACGAGCAGATGAGTTTATGCTCCGTCGTCCTAATGAGCGCAAACAAATTTTAGCAGATTTGCTCAAACTGGATCGATACGAAGAGTTAGCAAACCAAGCTAAGGATTTATCAAAACAGTTTAAGGGACAAGCAGAGCAGTTGGAGCTGAGTTTACAACCTTTAGAGCAACAGCTAGAGCAACGGGAGGCGATCGCCCTTCAACGAGCTAGCCTAGAAACTGAACTCGAACAGCTCACAATTGCCCAAGAAAAGGATAGGGAAAAACTGCAGGCATTACAAGCATTAGAGCATCAGCGACAAACTTGGCAACAGCAGCTCACCTGGCAACAGACACAATACCAAAATCTGACCCAAGACTGCGATCGCCTCATTAAAGAAGAAAACGCCCTCAAAGCTCAGCTAGCTGATTTACAAAAATTACTCAACCAAGAACCAGAAATCACCGCCGGATATAACCAATTGCTGCGCTTGCAACAGGAAGAAGAAACCCTTTCTGCCAAATTCCAAGCTTACCAGGATGCCCAACAGCAAAGACAGCAACTAGAACAAGAGCTAATTAAACAAACAAACGAACTAAATCTGCAAATTCGCCAGACTCAAACCCGCTTAGAAGCCTTAGAGCAGCAAGAACAAGAAATTCAGCAAGTTCTCAGCCGTTCCGCAGAAGTAAAAGGGGGATTAGAACAACTCTATCACCACCGCCAACGCTTGAGTGAGCTAGATCAATTACAACACCAAGTCTCTCCCCTACTGCAACAACGCCACACCCTGCAAACAGAAATAGAGCGAGTTCAAGCTCGAATGACGGCAAAATTAGAACAAATGCGCTCTTCAGCAGAACAGCTTTCAGCTCAAATGGCTCAAGTACCCCGGATACGACAAACAGTACTGGCGGTAGATGCGAAAATTGGAGAGTTGGAGAAAAAGCGGGTTTATCAAGAGCGAGTGCAGGAAAAAGGCTCAGAAAGGTCTCGCTTTCAAGAAAGGCTTCAGGAAAATCAGCGCGCTTGTGAGAAGCAATTGGAGGAATTGAGACAGAAACTGCAAATGTTGCAAACCCCAGATGCAGCTTGTCCTTTATGCGAACAGGAATTAGATGAACATCACCGCCACCGAGTCATTCATAAAACTCAAACGCAACATCAAGAAATTCAGGAGCAATTCTGGATGATTCGGGAACAGATGACGGTTTGCGAGGGACAAATTCAGGTTTTACAGGCAGAATATGCCCAATTATCCCAGGAATTAGCTCCTTATGATTCCTTACAACAGCAGTTAGGACAGCTAGAAGCACAGTTAGAAGCGACGGGTGAGGTACACAGTCAACTGCAACAAATCAAGGTGCAGACGGAAGAATTAGAGCGATCGCTGGTGATTGGTAACTATGGGGAGGATTTACAGTCAGAATTAAAACAGCTGGAGGAGGAGTTGCAACGTCTCAACTATGACGAACAAACCCACGCCTTAGTAAGGGGAGAAGCGGAGCGCTGGCGTTGGGCAGAAATTAAACAGGCTAAAATTGAAGATGCTACCCGCCGTCAGACTGCCATTAATGCTCAGAAACCGCAGCTTTTGGAGCGCATTGCTAGCTTACAAGGCGAGATTGAGCAGTTGCGTCAAGGTTCGGAAATTCAGCAACAGATTGAGCGGGTAGAGCAGTATATTGATCAATTGGGTTATGAGCGATCGCTACACAACAACCTCATCACTTCCCTGCGTCAAGCCCAATCCTGGCAACTACGCTATCAGCAACTAAAACAAGCCCAGCAGCAATATCCCCAACTGCAAGCCCGCCTGCAGCAGCTAGAACAAATGCTGCAAGTGCGACTTGACGATCAAGCAGCGATGAAGGAGCAGTTAGATAGCCTGGTTGTACAGATGGAACAAATCGCAGACAGTAGAGGCGAGATTCGAGTTTTAGAGCAGCAGCTTCAGCAGCAGCGACGACAACTAGATGAACTACTGGCTCAGCAGGGGCGCTTACAGCAGTCATTTACTCAATTGAAAAAGCTGCAAGCTCAGTATGAAGATAACTGCAAGGGGCTAAAAGATGTACGCAGGCAATATCGGGTTTATCAGGAATTGGCGCAGGCTTTTGGGAAAAATGGCATCCAAGCGCTGATGATTGAGAATGTTTTGCCTCAGTTAGAGGCGCAAACGAATCAAATTCTGGCGCGACTGACGGGTAATCAGTTGCACGTCCAATTTTTAACCCAAAGACGGAGTGCAAGCCGCTCTAAGAAGCAAACTAAATTAATTGATACCCTGGAAATCTTGATTGCTGATGCTAGGGGAACTCGCCCTTATGAGACTTATTCTGGGGGGGAGGCATTTCGGATTAATTTTGCCATTCGTTTAGCTTTAGCGCGATTATTGGCACAAAGGGCAGGGACTTCTTTGCAGATGCTAATTGTAGATGAGGGGTTTGGTACTCAAGATGCAGAAGGATGCGAGCGCTTGATTGCTGCTATTAATGCTATCTCTTCTGATTTTCGGTGTATCCTCGCCGTCACCCACATGCCCCAATTTAAGGAAGCTTTCCAGCATCGAATCGAAGTACATAAAACGAACCAGGGTTCACAGTTAAGTTTATCTACATAAGAATATTTTCTTTATAGATATTCTCTAGCATATTTCCCGCTTCTTCCAAGCTACTACCAAAGGAAATAATTCCTTCTTCATGTCCACTCATCACCAGAATCTTTGTCTCTCTTAAATTATCCTCTTGGCATAATCTGATAATTTCTCTTGCCATCTCAGGTGTCCCATAGGCACAATCTCTGGCCGTCGTGGGGACTTTATTCATCAATCTCTGCCAAAGTTCGAGGTGATGGACATGAATAACTGCATTAACTTCCGGGTTTGCTTCATACACAGCTGCATGAGTTAAAGCTTCAGAAGATGCTTGAATTGGTCCAGAGCAAGTTAAACAATTTCGGTCAAAATCAAAATCTATGACTTTTGTATAGTGTTGCTCACTCAAAGATGAGAGACCGCCAGTTTTAGTGCCTGAGATAATAAATTGCCCTGGTTCAGCACAGCGAATGCTTATATTGCCAAAACCAATTCCATTATCATATTTACCGATTAGACCTATTTTATAGAACTTATCTCTCCATCGATTAAGTTCTTGAATAGAATCCTTAGAAACTGGCTTGGAATAAATCCAATTGCATTGATACTTGATATAACCTTCATCAATCATTTTTTATTCCGGCTACCAACTTAAAGCGGGATACTTTTCGAGAGGTTATATCGTCTCCAACCAATCCCCAAAATGTAAAGTTTTTTACATCTAAGAGTCAATTTCCGAGATCTGCTGAAAGGGATGGGGGAAACCGTAACCGCTCCTTAATATATAACGAAGACAGACATTGGTCAAGTTATTGCAAATAAAATTTGTATTAATTAATATTTATTTACATATGCGCAAGAGAAAAGAAATAGCAATACTGTGGTGAGTTTGATCTTATTTCTTAGATTTTTGGGAACTATATAATATAGAACTTACATACTTGAGGCTCTGTTCAAATATCCCCTCACGGA
Source organism: Xenococcaceae cyanobacterium (assembly GCA_051439465.1). Lineage (GTDB taxonomy): Bacteria > Cyanobacteriota > Cyanobacteriia > Cyanobacteriales > JBFRWF01 > JBFRWF01. The sequence goes on from JBFRWF010000292.1 coordinate 19,031, forward strand.
CAACATTCGGAGGTAAGGGTTCTGGTCGTTTTATATATGTTTTGATTTGTCACGACTCATTTAGGACTGCTATATAAGGATTTAGTGGCTCAAAGAATTTATGGATTGATACCGAGAGCTCATGGGAAGCTATCATAGTAGGATGCCACAGAGGTGGACTCAGATTGACTGACAAAATTCCTGAAACATCTTGTAAGCGTAAGCTTGATCGGAAAATTTCGAGTTTTAACCTGAAACTGTTACTTTAGTATGATTTCAGGGAACTATATAAATGTAACCCCTGAGATTTTTAAGTCAACCAGGAGCTAGGAGGTTTTATGAAAAAAAGTTTGTTATCTATTCCATTATTGCTGGGTCTAGTTTGGATGTTAACAGGCTGTATGCAACCGACATCCATACAGGAGACTGAACAGAAGAGGGACGTAATTCTCATGGGTACGCCGGTGAGGACAACGGGTAAATTCGCCCGGGAAGGGAAAGACACTAGTCAGGGCTACAAACTTTGGCAAGATTGGGTAAACAATGAGTATGGCGGCATCAAAGTCGGCGATAAGCGTTATTCGGTGGAAATCATTTCCTATGACGATGAGGGCAACCCTGGCACTGTCGGCGGCCTAGTAGAGAAGTTGATCAAGAAAGATCAGGTGAAATTCGTGCTTGCGCCTTATAGTTCCAGCCTAACTAAGATTGCCAGTGCGGTCGCTGAAAAGCATGACAAGCTCATAGTAGCAGGCGGGGCTTCCTCTGATGCCCTCTTCACCCGTGGCTTCAAAAACATCTTCAGTGTTCAGACCCCTGCTAGCAGCTATTCGGAATCGACCCTGAAAGCGTTAAGTGAAGCTGGAGCAAAAACAGTGGTGATCGCTTACGAGGACACCACTTTTCCCCGGAATGTAGCTGAGGGAGCTCAGAAATGGGCTGACAAATATGGCATGAAGGTACTAGCAGTTGAAACTTATCCCAAAGATGTAGACGATGTCAGTGCCATAATGAGCAAATTCAAAGCTCTCAATCCCGATGTCTTTGTTGGTGGAGGTCACTTTAAAGATGCCCTTCTCTTCGTGCGTTCGGCCAAAGAACTGGATTTCAATCCCAAAGCAATGCTTATTACTGTCGGTCCTTCTAACCCCGAATTTGCTGCCGAATTGGGAGCAGATGCCAACTACATCTTTGGTCCGACGCAATGGGAAAGTACCATGAACTATCAAGGCGAGTATTTTGGTACAGCCCAAGAGTACGCCCAGCGGTACCAAGCCAAATGGGGAGAACCACCCACCTATCAGGCTGCGGGAGCTACTATGGCAGCTTTGGCATTGCAATTGGCCATTGAAAAAGCCGGGTCATTGGAAACCGACACAGTTCGCCAAGCGATGAGGGAACTAAATCTGGTGACGTTCTACGGTCCGATTCAATTCGACGAAACTGGCAACAATACAGTCAAACAGATGGGAAGCATTCAGATTTTAGACGATCAAATTAAGGTGATAGCTCCTAAAGAAGCGGCGGTGGCGGAAAAAGTCTATCCTATACCAAAGTGGAAAGAACGTTAGTCCCCGCTTCTTGCATCCCAATGCCTTGTCTAATACCAAATCCGGGTTAACTGCCCCTTTTTTTCTGGAAGCAGGACTCGCTAGACTACGTCGCTGCTCCGCAGAGCGCTCAAAGGCAAAAGGCTTGCATGCAAAAGGCAAAAGTAGGGAACAGGGAGCAGGGGAAGAAAAATATAGAAAATTGATCAAGGGGGTTTTAGACCCGGATTCAATATAAGTCATCTATGATAATCTACGACGGATAGAGTAAAATGGCTCAGATTAATCCTAAGACTAATTCAAAAAATACTGCCAACGTTCACAGTGCATCTGCCAAAAGTTATCAAGCAATCAAACCACTTGAACTAGCAGGAAAAGAGCATAAACCAAAGCGATCTGGTCTTTCTCTCCGCCGCCAGTTGTTTTTGACGATAGTGCCGACAGTGTTGGTGCCGTTAGTAATAGCTAGCTTATCAGGCTACTATATTATTCAAAAACGCGTCCAGAAGCAAATTAAAGCACAGCTGAGTGACCAAGCCCTGCTAACTGGTGAGTTAACAAGCAAATTACTCGAAGATGCCTTGAAAATTCCAGAAATGGTAGCTGCTAATCCCTTAGTGATTAATGCTGCCCGCACTGGTAGCAAAGAGGCAGAAGCTGTCAAACTCAACCAAATGCCGATTGCGCAGGTGGAACGTCAGTTTGAGACAACGAAGCTCCTCAAGCCAAATCAACTCCTCAATGATTATTTGCGCAGAAGCGCAAAAATTGGCGGGCTTGCCGAGTTATTTTTTACTGAACAAAACGGTTTCAATATTGCTTATAGTAATCCCACTTCCGACTTTGTCCAGAGAGATGAAAGATGGTGGCAAAAGGGTAAAAGCGAAACTCGATGGTTCTCCGATATTGACTTCGATGAATCAGCTAAGACCTTTGGTGTTGAACTGAGCCTGGCAATTGCGGATCCAGACTCAGGAGAATTTCTGGGCGTGATTAAAGCGCTGTTGCCCTCTAGTAGATTCGGGCTGGTGGAAAGGGACTTGAAACATGCAGGAATCAGTGGTTCCCAACAGGTGCAGCTTCTGGACATCAGCGCCGAGGGCATAATCTATACTATCACAGCTGAAGGGCTCTTCGATACCCAACAGGTTGTCGGAGGCGAAGTAGTTCTCCAAATTGCCGCAGCTTTGGTCAGGGCATCCCAAGTAGAGTCGATTAATCCTGAGCAAGAGGTCAGCAAATTGCCGACTTTACCCCAGAAATTGACTATCATCCCCTTGACTTACGAGACTGGAGAGGAGGTTCTCGCTGCATCATTCATCTACGGAGGAAGACATTACACCGTCGCAACACTCCCAAGGACAAATTGGGTGGCAGTCGCTTCGATGGACAGTACGGAAATCGCAGCTGCTGGCAGGGAGTTTGTGGGGGTTTTCGTTCTCAGTGCGGCCGTCCTAGGAGTCGTAGCAGTATTGATAGTTCTGCGTTTGGCTAACCAATTGTCTGCCCCGATGAGGAATTTGTCTAGCACAGCCGAGCAGGTAGCTTCAGGTAATATGAATGTCTTTGCTGAACCTCGCGGTACTATTGAAACTCAAACCCTAGCTCAAAGTTTTAATAACCTGGTGGTACAGGTCAAAGGTTTGCTAAGTAAGCAAGTAGCAGAAACTAGGCGGACACAGCTATTAGCAGACATTGCTCGCGCTCGTCAATCTGAAGAGCTAGAATCTCCTTTCAACCAGCTCCTGGAAGAAGTTTGCTCAACCCTGAAAGCTGATCGGATAGTTATTTATAGATTTAACCCTGACGGTAGCGGTTACATCGTCGCAGAATCAGTGGTGACTGAATGGCCAAGTGCCCTGGGGGACAAAATCGAAGACTCTTGCATTGGATCCGAACTGCTCCAAGCTTACAAAAATGGTCGGGTAGTGGCAATCCGTAACGTCTCCGAAGCTGACTTCCACCCTGAGCACCTGCAGTTAATGGAAAGATTGCAAATCAAGTCCAATCTGGTCACGCCAATTCTACAAGGTGAAAAGTTATATGGCTTGCTGATTGCTCACCACTGCGATCGGATTCATGACTGGCAGCACTCTGAGATAGATTACCTGGTGCAAATTGCTAATCAACTGGGACTGGCTTTAAGCGGGTTCGGTCTTCTAGAGGAAAAGCAAGTCGAAGCCGAACGACAACGGGAACAAAAGGAAGCGCTTCAGCGTGAGTTGTCCGAATTCCTAAATGATGTGGAAGGAGCATCCAGTGGGGACCTGACGGTGCGAGCCGAAATTACCGCCGGTGAAATCGGCATTGTGGCTGACTTTTTCAATTCTATTATTGAATCTCTGCGAGAGATTGTCACCCAGGTGAAACAAGCTGCTTCTCAGGTCAACAGTTCAGTGGGAGAAAACGAAGGTGCGATTCGCCTACTAGCGGATGAGGCAATCAAACAAGCAACGCAGATTAGCCAGACCCTTAATTCAGTCGAGGAAATGGCCCTCTCAATTCAAGAAGTAGCCGATAACGCTCGAGCTGCCGCAGAAGTGGCCCGTGCTGCTTCTGCTAGAGCCCAGACGGGAGGGGCAGCTATGGAGCGCACCGTAGAAAGTATCTTGCAGTTGCGAGAAACGGTGGCTTCAACAGCCAAGAAGGTGAAGCGGCTAGGGGAATCTTCCCAAAAGATTTCCCAGGTGGTTTCACTGATTAACCAAATTGCCTTGAAAACCAACTTGTTAGCAGTGAACGCCTCTATTGAAGCAGCACGAGCAGGGAAAGAAGGTCGAGGCTTTGCGGTGGTGGCGGAGGAAGTGAGTGAACTGGCAGAACAGTCAGCGGCAGCGACAAAAGAAATTCAACAGATTGTGGCCTCCATTCAACTGGGAACCAGTGAAGTGGTCCAAGCGATGGAAGTCGGGACTGCGCAGGTGGTGGAAGGAACAAGTCTAGTGGAAGAGGCCAAGCAAAGTCTCGGGCAGATCGTGGAGGTGTCTCGCCAGATTGACCAGTTGCTCCAGTCCATTTCCAGTGCCACGGTATCTCAGGCTCAGACATCTGAATCGGTTACGAAATTAATGAACGAGATTGCCCAAGTATCAGAACACACGTCGGAAGAGTCTCGCCAGGTTTCTAGTTCTCTGCAACAAACGGTAGCGATCGCACAGCAATTGCAAGCCTCTGTCGGTATGTTTAAAGTAGGAACTCATGCCAAATCCGGTTAGAGGAGGTGTTGGGAAGAGAAAGCAGTAATCGGATACATCAGCTCACTTTTAAGAAACACGAGGGGGAGAGGGGGAGAGTGGGGGCTGACAAGGGTAGGTTTTTTACAAAGGTTCTCGGTGAGGGTGAGACAAGGGAGATTAGAAGACAGGTAGACAAGGAAGATAATACAAACGAAACAAAAAATGGTGTTTTCAAGGATTATTGTAATACTTGTAACCTCACTATTGTTGTACGGTCTTCCTCCCTTGTTCTATTCCTCCTCCTTGTCCACCTTGTCTCGCCTTAACTAGTTTGTAAAAAACCTACCCCTGTGAGGAGTGGAGGAGGGGGAGAAGTACTTGTGTTTCTTTCCTCTGTGTTATTCCCGATCAGCGCGGCGAATGTCCATCTCAGGCAGCCGCTTTTATAACTTCTTGAGAATTAACGTTAGTCAAAGAACCTGTTGAGTTACTTGGACAAAAAGTAGTACCAGATACATTACTTTGGGGTTGTATTTATCTCCTGCATCGGCGAGAAGATTTATATCCAACTTCAAAACAATTTCAACCAGAAATATTTTTAGAAAAGCAATTTTCTTCTTTTGAATTTATGCCTTTTGGTGGAGGAGTGCGTCGCTGTATTGGGCAAGCTTTGGCCATGTTGGAAATAAAGCTAGTGTTAGGTACAATTTTATCTCGTTATCAACTAACTTTAGCTGACAAACAACCAGAAAAACCTCAGCGTCGTGGGATGGCTCTTGCTCCTAGTAATGGAGTGAAGATGTTAGTTAAGGGTAAAAGGATAGCGCAAAAGCAACAGCAGTATTTTACAAGAAGTAGTGATATTTTCATTGAAAGTTGAAAACCCTGTTGTACATTATTTTTCAATAATTATGAATACACCTAGTCATGTAATCATCAATTCTGTAATCTTAGGAAGAGAACAATTATCGCAATTGGTGTTGGAATAGCACATTTTTTGCAAAAACCTTTTTGGAAAATAATGTTTATCAGCATGATTGTTCATTGTTTATTTGACTTACTAGTCCATCATAATGACGCACACGACATTTTGTTTCTCTAAGTAATTATCGTTTTATTAGTCCTCTTTCCTATTGGGATACTCGTTATTATGGTAAATGGGTAGCTTTAGCAGAATTCTTACTTGTTTTGAATTGGTCATTTTATTTATCTGTTCATTTTTACTTGTGGTGGGGGAGATTTTTATTGTTAGCGAATAGTGTATTGTCTTCAATTTTATATTTGATCTTTTATTGGCTTTAATATATAAATTGATCGACGTGACTTCGATAAAAACATAAATTTTGTTTCTAATATGGATGTCGGGCGCTCTCAAGAAACACTCTCTGTTTCTTTCTTCCATAACAGGGTGGGAGCCTGAATAATTTCCTGTTCCCTGTTCCCTGTTCCCTGTTCCCTGTTCCCTGTTCCCTCGCCGTTAGGCGCTTTCAAGGGAAATAAAAAGGATCCGATTACCTTTACAGAACCAGCTTGTGCGGTAATTACTACCTGAGCGCGGAGGTCAAGCTGTCGCAATAAAACTTTACATTAAGTTACATTAAGTACGGAGAAGGGCGATCGCGTACCAGTCATCTTTTCAAGAGTAACTATGAGAGCAAAACTAACAGAAGGCAGTGTTGAGTCCCAGCTGTTCAGGCTAACTCTGCCAATGGTATGGGGAGTTTTTGCGGTCATTGCCTTCAGCCTCGCGGACACTTACTTTGTAGCTCAACTAGGAACCAACCAACTCGCAGCCATGAGTTTCACCTTTCCAGTGGTCACGATCCTGGGCAGTGTGGCTATGGGGTTGGGCACCGGGGCTTCTTCAATCATTGCCCGGGCCATAGGTGAAGGCAACCGCTATCGGGTGCAGCGACTGACCACTGACAGTCTCGTGCTGTCCCTTCTGATTGTTGGCATCTTTGTCCTCTTTGGCTTGGCAACTATCAACCCATTATTCACTGCCTTGGGGGCCGACCCTGATATCCTCCCCCTGGTTCGGGATTATATGGGCATCTGGTACCTGGGAATGATTTGTCTGGTAGTGCCCATGGTAGGCAACAGTGCCATCCGAGCTTTGGGAAACACTGAGGTTCCCAGCCTGATTATGACCGTCGCCGCCGCTGTTAATATTGGGCTGGACCCTTTACTCATTTTCGGCTGGGGCTTCTTTCCCGCCATGGGCCTCAAGGGAGCGGCTTTAGCCACGGTAATTTCGCGAGCCACAACCCTGGTTACCTCTTTAGCCTTTCTCCACTATCGGGAACGCATGCTTCTTTTCACCCTACCAACAGTGAAAGAGGTTTTCAGATGCTGGAGAAGTATCCTCTCTGTCGGTCTGCCGGCAGCAGTTACCAATCTGATTGTCCCGGTTTCTATAGGATTCATCACGAGTCTGATGGCACGCTATGGTTCTGAGGCAGTTGCTGCTTTTGGCATTGCCTCGCGGGTAGAAGCCTTTGCCTTAATTGTGCTGATGGCTCTCTCAGCCAGTATCGGTCCGTTTGTAGGTCAGAACTGGGGAGCTCAACAGTATGGTCGAGTTAATAAGGCACTGCGTTTGAGTTTCTTGTTTTGTCTGGGTTGGGGTGGACTGGTTGCTATCCTTCTCGGTGCTGCTGCGCCTGGGATTGCCTCCTGGTTTGACAGCAATCCGGCTGTAGTGGCGATCGCAGTTACCTATTTGACAATTGTGCCGATTAGTTATGGAGCTTTGGGGGTTGTTCTCATCTTCAGTTCAACCTTTAATGCCTTAGGGAAACCCCTGCCATCTGCAGTAATGACCCTGAGCCGGATGTTGCTTCTCTACGTACCCCTGGCTTATCTGGGCGGTCGGTTTTTCGGCGTCCATGGGGTCTTTGGTGCAGCCTGCCTGTCGAATGTTGTGGTTGCTTTGGCAGCTTTCATCTGGAATTGCCGTACTTGGAGTCTCAGAGCTGAGGCTAAGTTAGAGAGTCCTTTGATTCGTGAAACCAGTGCTGCCTCCATTAAATAACTGATACCAAATCCGGGTTAACTACCCCTTTTTTGAGGGAAGTAGGGAACTGGAGTTTAGACTAGTTGGGGGTGCGGAAGGTGGGTCTGCTTGATGTAGCATGGTAGCCGTGATACACTGAAGACATGATCGTTTCATTTGGAGCCAATGGGACAGAGAATATCTTTAATGGTGTGGATACGAGGGCAGCTCGGCGCACCTGTCCCACATCGCTCTGGGCATTGGCCCGACGCAAGCTCGACCAGCTTGACTCTGCAGTCTCCCTTGACGATCTCCGAATCCCACCGGGGAATAAACTGGAAGCACTCCGAGGAGATAGGAAGGCACAGCACAGCATCCGAATCAATGATCGGTACCGCATCTGTTTCGTTTGGACAGAGAGTGGATCTTCTCAAGTAGAGATAGTGGACTACCACTGAGGTGAAAGATGATCCGAATACCAACCCATCGCGCCCCCAGCCATCCAGGAGAAGTTCTCCAGAAGGATTTTCTGGAACCGATGAACCTGACACAGCGAGAGCTGGCCTCAAGAATTCACGTTCCTTACCAGCGAGTCAACGAGCTGGTAAATGCCCGAAGAGGAATCACCCCCAGCACGGCACTCCGTCTGGCGAAGTTTTTCGGCAACTCACCGGATTTCTGGCTGAACCTGCAATTGCGCTGGGATCTCTATCAGGTAAAAAAGAAGGAGGACGAGGAAATAGAGAAGATTGCTCCCCTGAAGTGACGAAAATACAGAGAACCAAAAATCTAAAATGAAAGTTCCAATTTTTGGTTCGGCAATGCCCACCCTACGGTTATTATTGTTCATTACGGTTATTATTGTTCACTCCTGGTCTGTTCTTTTTTACAAATCAATTCCGATCACTATAGCATTTCAGTAGAAGTCTGAAAGTCGCTACTTTCATCTATTGGTTTAGCCATCTAATCCTGATAAATCCGACCCCGCCACTGAGTTGGCCTTTGGAAGGAAGATAAAAAAAGCCGCAGCACTGCTAAAGGATCTGCTAGAGGAGACAGCCAGAATAGCCAGGAAGCGGAAGAAGATTTCTCTGAGCGATGATAAGAAGGAGCGATCGCCCCCAGCATGGCAATCCGAATGACGAGCAAAAATAGGTTTAACCCTACTGCTGCACTCAAAGTCAGGGAAGAATCTCCTAGTGCTAAGCAACTAATTAACATCAGGGATACAGGTAGGGGCAGTCCTTGAGTACTCAGCAGCAGCCACAAATCTCCCCAAAGTTGACTGGGTGAAGAAGCATCCTTGAGGTCGAGCGATCGCCCCCATTCCCGCCAGGTTTCGGCTGCTCCCTCATACATTTGCACCCTAATCACCTTCGCACCGTCAAGGAAACCCACCTTGAACCCACAAGCAGCCGCCTTCCGAGCCAGGGTGACATCATCGCAAAATGAGCTGGCTGCACTGGCGTATCCCCCCAAATGTTCCAACACAGAGCGACGGCACAAGAAACACTGTCCATTTGCCATCACTCGTTCTGGCGACTGTTCTCTAACCCCTGCTGAGTCAAACCGATAAAGTAACGTCATCAAAAGTGCTGGTTGCAACCACCACTCTCCTGGATATTGGAGGATAAACTGTGGTGATAGGGAAACCAAATCATAGCCTTCTTCTTCCGACGCGGCCACTAAACTCGCTACTAAACCTGGTTGAGGCTGGGTATCCGCATCAATTCCTAAAACCCACTTACTCTTAGGAGAACTTTGCAAAAAACCCGTGTGTAATGCCCAAGGACGACCAACCCAGCCAGGGGGTAGGGGGTCATCGGTAATTAGGCGAAAGCGAGGGTCTTTTTTGGCTGCCACTTTGACCCGTTCAGGTGTTCCATCTTGAGAATTACTATCTACAACAATGATTTCCCGAACTTCGTAGCTTTGCTGACTCAAACCTGCAAGGCAAGGATCAATGCGCTCTACTTCATTAAGAGTGGGAACCACCACACTGACAGCTCCCAAAAGTTCAGGTGTAGGGTTTTTGGGTTTAAGGGGAGGACGACGCCAAGGACCTTTCAATAAACGAGAAAGGAGAATAAAAGTTGCTGGTCCCTGGAACAGCAAGAGTCCCAGGGAAATCGCACCAAGGGTTTCCTCAGTTATTAACTCAGTTAACCAGCTCATTTGGATCTAACTTCTACTGAAGTAACGGGCACCTCCACAGTTGCGAGCTGCTCGACCTCTGAGCTAGCAGGAACTTCAGGCTGATCTGTCCCTCCTATCTTTGGTGAACAGAGCGCCATTCTGTAAAGCGCGAGGGCAGGAGCTACACCCAGTAAAACCCCCAACAGCACTGGAAGATAAATACCTGCTGCTACACTCATGATTGTGGCAAAGGCAAAGTTACTCAGATAAATCGCCAGGGGTAAACCTAGTCGGGTGCTTGGCAAGGTGACAGGTTTTGCTTTCCACAACAAGGTTGCCACACTCATAAATAATGCTCCTGTTCCCAACCATCCGGCAAAGTTTTGATAGGGCATGCCAAAGAAAGCACCGGGTTGCTCCCAAATCCAGAAAGGAACGGCAGTTTGGCTCATTGCTGGGTCGAGAACAAAGTCCCAGGAAGTCAACAGCACAGCACCGATCGCGATCGCCCCTGTGGAACTCAACCAGCTCGGCATTTGGCGGCTTTCTAGACCAGCACGAGCAATGAGATACGCACTCAACCCTAAATAAAACCAAGACAAAGGAATTGTAAAGGGGACAAGACCAGCTATTTTATAGCCTAAACCGCTCAGGTAACGATAGTGACCAAAAGGAAAGCCTGTGCTGGTGCCTAGCAATTCACTTCCTAGGGAGAGACAAAGCGCAGGCAACATGAACCCTAGCCAGTGCCACCTCCCTAAGGTTCGGTAGGCATAGATGGCAACAGCAGCCATTCCCAAAAGCATATAGACAACCCCGCCGCCAGCCATTGACCAGCTAAAAGCAGTTTGTCCGAATTTTGGCAGATTAAAGATGAATTCAGGGTTGGGTAAGACCAGTAACAGTCCTGCTAGCCCAAAAGCCATTGACAGGATATGACCAGTTAGGAAAGAACGCTCGGCACTAACAAGTGATTTCATTATTAAAATTTAAACCTCCTAGTGCAGCTGTGCAGAAATCCCCGATCGGTTAAAAGCGCAGATTGAAGACCTAATCTACCAACCTTCCAACTGACCGAGAATTCCTGGCGAGATGCACTATTATTGGGATAACCTCAAGAGTTTTCAGCCGAACCCGTGCATGGGAGCTGACTGATTACATCAGACCCAACTGGGACAGAATACCATGACCAGTGAGCAACTCGGTCAATAAACCAATGACAAAACCCAGCATGGCCAGACGACCATTCCAGGTTTCAGCAAATTCGGTAAAGCCGTACTTAGACTCTTGATTTTCCATGACCTTAGACCTCGCTTAATTTTCGGGAGTCGAGATAAGATGTAAATAAATCTTAACCTAAATCATAAAGTTTTATTGCAATAACTTGACTTATATTGGTTGGTAGTGATTACCGTCCTGAACAGTTAGAATTTTACTGTAGGGGTCAGGGCATCTTAAAAAGTCGTCGAAATAAGGTCAGGGGATAACCTTAATTTCCACATTCCGCACCCCTAACTGCCACATAGAAGTTATATGATAATGATAATCATTTGCATAGGGGGAGGAGCTCTGCTCCTCCCCCTATCTTGTGTTGATTTTTTCTTCAATCTAAGTGCAGGCAACTAGCAACTCGCAAGATTGTGCGCCTCGAAATCCCAAAATCTAAATTTGTATTAAAAATGATATTTTGTGTCAGTCAATCGTGATATATCTATAAATGAGAAATATTTTAAACAACAAAAAAGTTGTTTAAAGGGTAAAAACGACCCCTCTGGAGATTTAAAAGTCGGAGGTTGTTATTTTTGGCTTTATCAAGACTCAGACAACTCAAAATCTTTCTCAATAATTCTGGTTTAATGAGAACAATCTAGAAAACTTCTCAATTAGAAGGAAAGAGAGGCAATGGACTACGAACCAAAAAAACGACAGAAACGACACCGAAGGCATAAAGGATGGGGATTTACCTTTTTGGGGGAAACGCCAGACCTCGACGGAGAAGAGGAACGCCAAATCGAAATTGCGCCAGAGTTTGCCTCAAGGGAGTTGATAGTGGAGCAATCTTTCTCCTTAGCGACCACTCGGGTTGGCGCTCGCGTAAAGATTGTGGGCTTTAGGGGCAAGGAGGGCATCAGTCGCTTACTCAGCCTGGGCTTAATCCCAGGAACGGAGCTAATGATGGTCAGCTGCACTCCAGGGGGGTCGGTGATTGTCACCGTCGGGGACAACCGCCTCGGCTTGGGGGCGGGGATGGCTCGCAAAATTATGGTGACAGAGAATCCTGGGTCAATCAAGAGGAAAGAACAACAGATGAGGAGCAATAGGAGTACCTACCTGCGAGATATGCCAGTAGGGTTTAGAGGTTGCGTGGTGGGCTACGAGAAAGCCTATCGGGGCTATAAGGGGAAACTGTTGTCCATGGGACTGACACCAGGGACAGAATTTACCGTCATCCGCCACGCGCCCCTCGGCGATCCGGTAGAAATCGAGGTGCGGGGCTTCAAACTCAGCCTGCGCAAACAAGAAGCTGATGCCCTTTGCGTCGAAGAGGTGGGCGATGAGTGAGGCAACCACTTTCACCATTGGACTGTTGGCAACCCCAACTGCGGCAAAACCACCTTATTTAATGCCCACCTTCCGCACTTCGTTTTGTAATATGCGAAGTAATATGCCCATCGTGGGGAGATTTGCGATCGCATTGACGTATAAATGCTTGATTTTTTTGTGTCGGCCCTCGCCTTCGGCGCACCTAGGCTAACGCCCCTGCTCCGCAGCGGGCGTGAGCGCAAATCTCTTAAAAAGGGTAATCTTCCAATAATACATTTTGAAGTGCGGAATGTGGGTCAGAGTAAACCTATGCCAGTTTTAGCAGTTAAATCTTACGTGGAGTATCGGGATGATGCTTATTGGGTTGAAGGAACTCGGATTTCCCTTGACTCAGTTGTCTATGCTTTTCAGAAAGGGTTATCACCTGAAAGTATTGCTCAGTCTTTTCCCTTGCTGACACTTGAACAAGTTTACGGAGCAATTACCTTTTATCTAGCCAATTCCATCGAGATTGATGCTTACTTAGCAACTGAGGAAGCAGCATTTGATACCATGCCTCAACCACTACAAACTACTGATCCTGCTTTGTATAACAAGCTCATGGCAGCTAAGAGAGCAAGACAGCAGGTAGAATCGTGAATGTTCGCTACCAAGCCGATGCTGATTTGAATCAGGTGATCGTCACTGGGGTTCTACGTCAGGAACCCACCATTGACTTCCAAACTGCCTTTGCTGCTGGGTTGGAAAGTGTAAAAGATCCAGAAGTGTTGGCAATTGCAGCACAACAGGGACGTGTTCTCGTCAGCCACGATCGTAAAACGATGCCATTGGAGTTTGCCGAGTTCATCACCAATAATCAAAGTGCAGGAGTTATTATTGTTTCCCGGAAACTGTTACGTCTAGATGAGAAATATCTGTCAAAACCTGTTAAGATAATCATATGATTAGCAGGTATTTGGGGAATGGAACGCAGATATAAGCCGGGGGAGTTGGCCGAAAAAGTCAATCCCACGTAGCAACCCTCAGAATTTGAGATAAAACAGGGAAACTCCCAGCCAAACGACTCACAGCGTGGACATCGTTATTATACCGATGAGGATTTAACCGAAGCTCTGAACTTAGCAATATATGCTAAAATATTCACAAGCTTATAACGGTTAATGGATGAAACGCAAGAAATCTCTCAAAGCCAAGCTAACAAGGGTAAGTCGGTCTAAACAAAAGACGGACAAACCTGTTTATCAAATGCTCAGAGGGATAGAAGCGAAAATCTCGTACAATCCTTTTCTAGAAGACTGGGGGGATTATTACCAATGTTTATTAAGAACAGGATTAAACTATAGGCAAAAAGGGTTAACTGAAGGGGAAATAGAAAAACAATTACAAAAAAGGTT
>JBFRWF010000293.1:0-28935 GCA_051439465.1 Xenococcaceae cyanobacterium
AGCAGCAGTGCAGGAACTAGCTAGAGGATGGAAGGATGACCCGGATACCTTACCCTTCCTCAAACGGCGCGCTCAGTCGGATCAGGATCGGTCTGTGCGAAAAGCAGCAGTGCAGGAACTAGCTAGAAGATGGAAGGATGACCCGGATACCTTACCCTTCCTCAAACGGCGCGCTCAGTCGGATCGGAATTTGTCTGTGCGAGAAGCAGCAGTGCAGGAACTAGCTAGAGGATGGAAGGATGACCCGGATACCTTACCCTTCCTCAAACGGCGCGCTCAGTCGGATCGGGATTTGTTCTGGGATGTTTGAGTTTTTGTGCGATCGCGCTGTCAATGACCCCTTTGAGCGCGAGTATGCTGGAGATAATAATCCTAATTATCCAAGTAAACCTGGAAATATATTTGATAGATAAAGGTTGTTTTAACATTCAGTACAGGTTTACTTGCTATCTTGGAGATGGAGGTAATTATGGCTAATCCAAATCCAAGTCCTCAGACACGCTATACAACTGATCGTCGAGATCCGCTAACCAAAATTGTAGTAGTCAAGGTCAGTGAATCTATGAAAGCTAAATTGAACAAGCTAGAGAACCTTGCTGAATTTGTGAGACGGGCGATCGCAGAGAAACTAGAGAAGCTCGACTGCGAAACCGAACTCCAGAAGGCAGGATAAAAGGCGATCGCCCGTTTCTATTGTCCTTATTTAATGTGAAAAGATAGACTATGACAACAAAAACCCAATGGGAATACCTAGAAAAGCGCTCTCATCCCTGGCGGCAGCAGCTTTATATTAAAGATAGAAGGCTTACGGCTTTTGGCGTTTGGATGGATATGATTGTCAATGAAATGACTCCGTCCGAGGCTGCTGAAAACTGGGATTTGCCTCTAGCTGCTATCCAAGAAGCAACTGAATATTGCTCTACTCATCAAGAGCTTTTGAAACGAGAAGCAGAAGAAGAGCGTCGACGTTTAGAAGAGAAAGGAATTAGCCTTGAGCCTAAAATTACTGCTTGATGAGGATTCTCAAGCCGAACTTCTAGTTAAATTACTCAAGAGAGCTATGCTAAAGGAGAAAAGCGGTTATTGCTAACTCACAATTGTAACGATTTTGAAGAGCTACATAAAGCTAATCCAAATCATCCAGGTATATTGGTAGTTTACCGGGATGCTGACCCCTCAAAAAATATGAGTTTTAAGACGATTGTGAAGGCGATCGCCAACCTAGAAGCAGCACAAGGAACCCTAACCAATCAGTTCATTTCCCTCAACCAATGGAACTATTGAGGTTTGCAGCGCCTCCTGTCAGTCGGTAGCTTGGCTTTTAATGTTTTGTCGCAGTGAGAACGACTTCGCGCTCTGCGTACACGAAGTGTCAATAGAATCCATAAACTTGATAGTTCGTTCTAGCATATTTTGTTATCTCATCTAATTATCTCGTCAATACACAGTTACGTTACAAAGGTGCGTTTCGTTCAGAAACGCGCCTCCTGAGAATCAGGGGAGTGTCAATGATTCAAATTCCTTAACCAAGCCGTCAAATCCTCCACACTAGAGAAATCTAACAACGCCTCACTCAAATCCTCTAACTGTGTGCTTCCCAACTTCTGAATTTGTGCCTTAACTTCTCTGTCAAGTTCCCCAAACTTACGCTTGAGCTGACGCAGCACAGTAGACTCTTGTCCCTCCTCAAATCCTTCTTGGTGAGCAAGACGCTCAATACTGGTAACGTAAGACATTTTGTTTTCCTCCTCGAAACGTCTGATTTCTTGTCTGAAACCGCTCTGAAAGCTGTCTGGCAGCGTCATCCTAACAATTCAGGCTAAATCAAGTAGGTAAATCTCAGAAAATTCGTCAATCCACCAGAGGATAAAAAGGGGCGATCGCATCCTTTAGACGACACAATTCTCAATAATTTGCCTTGTTGACATCTGTTCCGCCTCTAAGCCAAATCCTCAAAAGCCTATTGCATAAGGGTTTAGTCATTTTTCCCTCCGTCGAACTCACGTTAAAATGAACTTTGCTTTACAGACTAAAGATTTATGGAACCAAGCGAAGAACAATACCTAATCATCAATGCCCTACAAACTCTCGAACTACTTGAGGGGTATCTTTATGAGAGAGACAGAGGCTTGTGGTTCATAGAAACTCCCAGCCCTGTTTTACCAAGAGCAGTTATCATGCGAGATGGAGAGATTTACCCTGTCAATTGGGTTCAAGACTATGACAACAGCCAATAACATCAAACAACAGCAGGGTCGCCGGATGAAAGAACTTTTTGACATCTCTCGACAGCGATACCTAGATGCTGGAGGCGATCCGCGAAAAGCGGTAAATTGTAACGATTGGTTAACTACCGAAGAGCTACAAGAGTTTTCAGAGTTATCCCGTAATGTTGTTAGGGATGAAGATATTGCCAATTATCTGAAAAAAAATGGCACTTGGCAAGAACGGTATGCGGCGATGAAAGAAACAATGAAGTCAGAAAAGTAGGTTGGGTTGAGCCGATTAAGGTTTAACCAATCATTGAACTCTCCTCCCTTTGAAAAAGGAGGATTCTGAACGGCTGTCGCTAGTCCCCCTCGCAATGACACTGTTTAATTTTTTCCATCTAGGGTTCCCGCCACTCCCGCCTCCAGGTACTAACCCAATGGGGTGAGGTGAAAACCCCAATCTGGTTGAAGTACCAACCATATCGCTCAGCGTAGAGTGAAACCGTAGAGATTTTCCAAGGGGATGCCATGATATCTGCTAAGTCTACTTTTCTAAGATTCTTCACCGCTTTCATCTTCGTTATTATCTTGACAGATATTGCTCCCCACCCTGCTTTAAGATCTGGATTTATCTCGAATACTATTACCCAGATTCAATACAACTGGAGGTAATCCTATTCAGTGCCGCCACGGCTTTTGAGCAAAATTTCCATTCTTTCACTATCCACAAGACTTCCTAAGTCAATCTTGTATCCATTGCTTCATTGTAAATATCTCCTAATACACCTTGAGCAGAGTTGTAGTAAATAGCACAGTTATCAATCCAGACCCCTGGCAGGAATGAGTCCTTTAACTCATCCGTTAAGTGAACTGGAATGCCAATAGAATCCATAAACTTGAGAGTTCGTTCTAGCATTTTTTGTTATCTCATCTAATTATCTCCTCAATTTAGCTGAACACAGTTACGCCACAAAGGTGCGTTTCGTTTAGAAACGCGCCTCCTGAGAATCAGGGGAGTGTCAAAGATTCAAATTCCTTAACCAAGCCGTCAAATCCTCCACACTAGAGAAATCTAACAACGCCTCACTCAAACTCTCTAACTGTGTGCTTCCCAACTTCTGAATTTGTGCCTTAACTTCTCTGTCAAGTTCCCCAAACTTACGCTTGATCATAAGCATCATAATAGATGCTTGTCCCTCCTCAAATCCTTCTTGGTGAGCAAGACGCTCAATACTGGTAACGTAAGGCATTTTGTTTTCCTCCTCGAAACGTCTGATTTCTTGTCTGAAACCGCTCTGAAAGCTGTCTGGCAGCGTCATCATCCAGTCGATAAGCCGGAATAACTCTAAGATATCCTGTCTGCTATATCCTCGTTGATAAAGACTTTTGGCAATCCGTAATTTCCCTTGATATCGTTGGAGAGGGTTTTTCCTTGTCTGCTGAGTTTTCAAATGAGCCGCGACAATGACGGCAAAAGGATTGTTGCTTCTCCAGAGAATATCACTCTGGACTTGATAGTCGAGAAGTTTTACTACTGGAAACTGTAATAAGACTCGACAACCCCACATCTCATAGCTGTATTGGGTAGGCCGCCAAGAAGACTGGTCATCTGCCAAAACTGCCAAACTTACTACTTGCCGACGATACTTATCGAAAATGCGATTGTTGTACACATACATGCGCTCAGCAAAAATGGACTGGACTTGGCTCTGTACTTCTATATGAATAAGAATCCAGGTTTCTTCACCATCTGGGAGCCACACCTTGACTAATTTATCTGCTTCTCTCGAACCAATTTCTGCGTCTCGTACTACTTGTTGAAATTCTTTATCGAGAAATTCATAACCTCGGCTCCAGTCAATGTTGACATCTATCTGAGGGAAGAAAAAAGCCATGAACGCTTGAAAGTAGAGGGAAAGAGATTCTTTCCACGGATTGTCATAATCGTCACGTTGATTGGTCATTCGCTCTAATCTAACACTGAATTAAGTTGTGTTGGGTTAAACTAGGGCGTGTCTGCAAAATCCAAAATCTTTTGTAGGGGCGAAGCATTTGTACCTGGATGTAATGCTGCGAACATAGATTTTATTTACAAATGCTTCGCCCTTCCTCCGAATTTGCAGACAGACCCTAGTCTTCGACGCGCTTCGCGATTGTCGCTGCTATGCAGTTCATGCCTCAACCCAACCTACACCTATTACACCATTTTAGGCGTGTCACTCCACTACAGACTGGGAGAATTATTCGGTATAGTCCATGTATTAAAAATCACTCTCGATCAGTTGAAATTTCCTTAAAAACCGATTGTTCCAGTATCGATGACCAATGCCAGAATTAAGAATACTTAGATAGAACGAAGGTGAAAGCATGTTTTCAATAAGGAAATTTCTGATCGCTATTGCACTCTCAAGCTTGTTGTTTATCTTACCTTTCCCAGCCAGAGCAGAATTATCTCATTCTGACGACTACAACAATCTATTCGACGGTTCTCCTTTTCCTGTGCCGCAACAAGTGAACTTCACCTCAGTTACAGACGCTGAGCCTAACGGTGTCAGTATTTTCGGTTTTTTGCATAGGCCAGCAGGTAGTGGTCCTTTCCCTGCTGTGGTTGTTTTGCATGGCTGTTCTGGCATCTATTCGAGGAGTAATCCCTCTCGAGGTCTGTCCGATAAGCATGAGGAAACAGCAGTAAGACTGGCCCAATCCGGGTATGTTAATATTCATGTCATGAGTTTCATAGGAACTCCCCGCGAAGATTTGGATACTAATGATGGCGACAGACCTTACCGTGAGTGCGGCGGGGAAAATGAAGTGGATGAACGTACCCAACGCGCTTACGATGCCTACGCTGCGTTAGATTATTTGGCGACTCTCGATTACGTAGATATTAATCAAGTCGCAGTCATGGGTTGGTCACACGGTGGGCAAACGGTGCAGCATGTTGTAGGTCCAGATCATGCTGGTACGTCAAATGATTTCAGGGCTGCTATTTCGTTTTACGGAGGTTGCGGTTTGTTTGGCGCTTATGGTGGTACCAACAATAGTAGCTGGCGTCCACGCATACCTACTTTGATGCTTCATGGAAGTGAAGATGATTTATATCAGGATCTAGATTGTCAAAACCGCGTGGGTGCCGCTAATAATGATTTGACATTTGGTGGGTACACTCAGATTGTGGTGTACGACGGTGCTGACCATTCGTTTGATGGTGATGAATATGAAGAATTCGAGGACGCTTGGGAGGATTATGAAGACGCATTAGCTGAGGGTGATTCTGATGAGATTGCAGACGCCTTAGAAGACTATGAAGAGACGCGAGCCAACTTTTTCACTAAAGTCCATGCTGACCGTAAACTGATAGATGTTTTGGATGTCTATGTCTCTGAGACTAAAACACTGGATGAAGTTGATTTAAGCCCGGAGGATTCCCTCACCAAGATTACTCTCCCAGTCAAACCGATATTACCACCAGAACACAACGAAAATGCGGCCAGCGTTTTAGGCGCAATTAATTCGCCGAATTTTATTTTGGATTTGGATGAAGTTCTCTACGATCCTTTTGAACTTTATGAGTTTGACGATCCACAAGTGGAGGATCTACGAATGACTTATTCCAAAGAGGCAGGACCGGATTTCGTTTCTGTTAGCGGACATGAGCTGATTTCATCGCCGAATCCAGGTGACTCACTGCCAGTTACCGTTACAGTTAAGGCAACGAACTGGGCCGGTTCATTAGTGCAAAACTTTGTGATTGGCAATAATTCAGTCGCGTTTGGTGATGGTTTCAAGGTTCATGAAGGGCAAGAGTTGGATGTTGGGGAAGGTTCACTCCGGATCGAGTTAGATGACTTTGTTGAGTCAGCTATTGGCAATATTGCGTTTACGGCAAATACTGATCTGGGATCTTTAGGCTTGATCTTGAGCGATGGTCTTGTGACGGGTAATGTGCCAAGCAGTTTACCGTTGGATCTATCATTTCAAGCCCAAGTTGGTAATACAGAGTTACCTTTCACGCTTCATCTAGAATCTCAGACAGTGGATGTAGGCTTTGGATCGCAACAGATTGTTAAATCGTCAGTTGAAGCAAACGTTTGATTTGCGCAAGTATGTGACGCTCCCACACTTCACGCTTCGGGTAAGTGTGGGCTTCTGGCACCTAGATAGGATAACCAGAACTTCGGTAGAGGTACTGTTAGTAGTTGAAAAGGTAACCACAGTTAAACTCCAGTTAACAACGGTTATTCGGAAACTTGAACAAGAGAGGCAATGGAAAATGGAGAGCGTTTTCAAGTATTTTGAATAGCTCCAGCCCTGCCCACCAAAGATTGTGTGTGGTGGGCATTGCCCATCCAATTTTTGAGTAATGTTTCCAGATTTTTCCGGGCAATGCCCACCCTACAAGCTGATTGTGTGTGGTGGGCATTGCCCATCCAATTTTTGAGTAATGTTTCCAGATTTTTCCGGGCAATGCTCACCCTACAAGAGCGATCGCACTAGGGCGTGTCTGCAAAGTACAAAATCTTATGTAACGTGAGTTCGACGGAGGTAAAAATGATTAAACCCTTATGCAATAGGCTTTTGAGGATTTGGCTTAGAGGCTGGCAGATGTCAACAGGGTATTCTAAACAGAGCGATCGCCCTGGCGTGAGGGTCACATCGGCGATTGTTCCCGCCAGAAGTGAAGCCCAAAGCGTTCCCAAAAATTCCCGTGGGATAACTTTGGGCTAGTATAGCGTCCTTGGCTCTACTCCGACTATAGAGAATGATTATCATTATTCTCTAGTTAGCGATCGCCTTCTTTGATCATCTGTTACATTACTTTATATATTTGTGTTTATTCCCACCTACCTACTTAGTCATCTCATGCAATGGCTGATTTGTCCAGTACAATTGATACAAAATAAGTGCGATTGCCCTGCTAATATATTAGCTAAATTTAGTCAAACAAATATCGCTTCTCTTACAGGATATGATTTCATTAACCGACGAAAAGGAGCCCGCCACACAGACGGAAACTGACCCACATCCTTTTTACTTACGGGAAGACCTAGAACCCTGGCAACACCCTCCTTCTTACGATCCCCATCTTTGGTTAGAACCGTGGCAGCGACGAAATGAAATTGGCAAAGCGTTACGAGAGGAGACCCCACGAAAAAATCACGCTGACTGGCAGCCATCAGTCAATCGTCCTGACCCGATAGAAACCATTATCGCTACTAATCAAGGTCGCCAAGAACATCTCATCCCTATTCGCATCGGACGCATGGCAGCCTCCCCCTTTGCTTTTCTGCGGGGCGCGGCGGCAGTCATGGCTTGGGATTTGGCTCAGACTCCCGTCTCCCGAATACAAGCCATTATCGATGGCGATGCCCATCTCAATAACTTTGGGCTGTACGGCACACCTCAGCGAACGGTGGTTTTCGATCTCGATGACTTCGATGAAGTCACATACGGTCCCTGGGAGTGGGATCTCAAACGCCTAGCTGCCAGTGTCAATGTAGCGGGACGGGAAAATGGTCTAGAGCGCGGCGATCGCCGTGAGGCAGTGATGGCTTGCATATCGGGCTATCGGGAGAATGCCAACCGTCTTCAGAGCCTGCGAGTGCTGGAGGTCTGGTATTTGCACCACTACCCAGGAGAGACACATCCTGTTTTCAAGCCTGATGCGAAGACGCGAAAGATTGCAGAGAAGCTAGTTAAAAAAGCCAAAAAACGAACAAACGTAACCTTACTCGAAAAGGTAGCCCATCGTTCTGTGGGCGGTGGCTGGCGTTTTTCTGAGGCTCCCCCAATCCTGGAGCGCACCGATGAAGCCACTGCCGAAAAGGTCATTCGTTCCCTCACCCCCTATGCTGACACCCTCTCTCCAGAACGCGGGTTCATGTTCCAACGTTATCGGGTGGCAGATGTCGCCCATCGGGTTGTGGGGGTAGGTAGTATCGGACTGCGGACTTACCTGGTCATGCTCTTTGGCAATGGCGATGAAGATCCCCTTTTCCTGCAAGTTAAGGAGGCAGTTGCGCCTGTACTGGCTCCCTATACCCCCCCTCTGCCCCCCACAGTCGCTCACCAGGGGAAACGAGTCGTACTGGGACAGCGAATCCTTCAGGCAGCAACTGATGTGCTGCTGGGTTGGACATTAATTGATGGTCATCCCTTCTACGTGCGTCAGATGAAGAACATGAAGGGCTCGATTCCGATTGACTGGCTTAAAGGTTCTGCCTTCCTAATGTATGCTCGCGCCTGCGGTACTCTGCTCGCCCGCGCCCATGCCCGTTCCGGGGATATCGCCAAAATCGCAGGCTACTGCGGCAACTCAGATGCTTTGGATGAAGCCCTTGCGGACTTTGCTGAGGCATACGGCGACCAAACTGAGCGGGATTGGGAAGCATTGGTTAAGGCGTATGCTGTTGGTCGAGTTGCGGCTGAAATGGGAGCTTGATGCCAATATTGACAGTTATCATTGAATCGTTCGCCGTTCAATTAATGCCATGATGGCATCTTCACTGCCATAAACATCTTGTAAAATAAAACAAGACTCAGTAATCTTGGTAATATCTAAGCGAGAATTGAGATTATCTATCTGGGCCATTTATATTATCTCTTTTCAATAATTGTTAATATTCTGTTTGATTATCATCTTTGGAGTTCCCTAGACGGTAAGCCTCGCTGTGCTTATGTTTCAGTGTTAAACGTTTCGTCGAACTCACGTTATGTAGGGGCGAAGCATTTGGGGGACAAATTATGCCTCAATCCCAGGTTTTTCTGCTCCTTTTGCTTCGCCCTCCCCAGGGTTTGCATACAGACCCTAGCTTAAATAGCAGATCATCCTTCTATTTGATATCGCTGCCAGATGTGTAAATCCTCTGGACGATCGACATCATTGAGAAGAGAAAGGTAATGAACAGTTAACTGTAGCTTTTGAGCAATACCTTTAGTTTTTGCCAACACTTCAGAGGTTCCCCAACTAATACCTGTAAACAATTCTGGAATTAAACGACCCAGACCAATTAAATAATAGCCCCCATCCGCCGCTGGACCTAGAACTAAATCATGTTGATGAAGCGCCTCAAAAGCTTCAGTCATCAGAGTCCCATTCACATCCGGACAATCAATCCCAATGGTCACCACCCCAGTCATCCCAGCAGCAAAAGATGCTTCAAAGGCTGATTTCATCCTTTGTCCTAAATCTCCCTCATCCTGCTTTCTGTAGACTAGATCGGAGCCTAACCAATCTCGCATCAACTGTTGATTGCCACCTGCAAAATGGACTTCCACCGATAAAGAGCGATCGCCTTGGAGTTTCCTCCCCTGCATCAGGGTATGTTCCGTCATCTGACGCTGGAGCTTTGCCGCACCTTCGGCTCCCAGGGCTGGAATCATGCGTGTCTTGGTTGTTCCTGGCTCTGGATAGCGAGTAAAAATAATTAGGCGTTCTCTGGTGGTTTCTTTCATTTAACTGAGATCTTGCACCTTGGAAAAAATCGTCAGCAAGATTAGCCCCAAGAGATAGTGATGACCTAAACATTCTAAACCCGCACCAATGCCCAATTGCTCCCGTTGCTGCGGGCTATATAATCGCAAACCACCAAAAAAGGGGAAGTAGCCAGGGCTTATATCTGCTCTAACGTAATCAACTAAGTAGAAACATCCCTTGGGGCGCAGTACCCGACTAACCTCTGAGAAAACCTGCTCGGGATTGGGATAATGGAGAAAGCTGATAGTGTTAAAAACTGCATCAAATTGACCTTTAGCAAAGGGTAAAGACTCCGCATTCCCCCGGATGTAGATTAGTCGAACCCCGTGCTGGTTGCACTGTCGGGCTTCACGGATCATTTTCCCAGACAAGTCTAACCCAGTCCCCTGAAGGGTAGGAAACTGGGCTGCAAGGCGATTTAAGAGGCGACCAGTGCCACAGCCAAGGTCTAGTACATTGGGCTGGTCGGGTAGTTCTACGTACTCTAGCAGCCGCTTGTGGACAGCTTGGTAAAGTACCGTAGTGAATAAGCAGTCGTAGTTCGGTGCCCAGAGATCGAAGAATTTTTCTTTGTTTGTGAAGATATTGTTAGTCATTTCGATTTTGGATTTAGCCTTCGGACGCTATATTTAAAAGAACTAATTAAGACAAGAGCGATCGCTAATCCTCCCGCTGTCCCGGCAATCATCAGTGTATCCAGATGACGGGCGGCGATCGCCACCAATGCCCAGACAAACACCCCTGAGTAGGCAAGATCGGAACGCTGGATACTAGCTGTAGCTGCGATCGCTGTCCCTACCAGCACCATGATTACTGTCCAGCCTTGGGGACTTATACCCCAACCACTCCAGCCCAAATGGTACAGAGCGATCGCCACATTTACAATCGTCGCCACACTAATCCAAGCAAAATAGATAGTCAAGGGGATGTGAACTAACCACTTTTCCTGTCGGGAAACCCGTTTGCTGCCAATCCCCAGACGCAGATAAATCCCAATTAAGGGCAATAAAATCATCACCATTGCCACCACCGAAAGAGTGAACAACCGGTACTGGAAGAGAAAAACCCAGATAATCTGAGCTAAACTACTTACCACCAAAAGATAGCCCATCTGGCGCAGATGAGGATTTTGCCTTTGTGCGGGTAGTGCTTGATAGACTGCAAAGCTAATCAAACCCAGATAAATGAGTCCCCAGATGGCAAAAGCATAATTGGCTGGGATAATCTGAACATCCCTAAAGATGGTATTGGAGATTTCACCAATGGTAAGTCCCTTGATAGGGGCAATGTTGGCTAAAACATTAGTGCCGAAGGCGGCAAGGATAGCAGTGAGGTTAAGGACTTGTCTCAGGATATCTCGGTCTAATTTCATTAAACTGGGGAACTATAAAGTTTCAACTTCTTCATCCTTTATACTTCAGTTTTAAGTTTTGTAACATTTTTGCCCAAAGAGTCACTGCAAACTGAACAGTAGACCAATTCCAGCGATCGCCACCAGCACTCCTAACACAGTTCTGAGACTGATCTTTTCACCCATCCAGGCAGCGATGGGCAGGACAAATAAAGGGCTGGTGGCGAGCAAGGTTTGGGCAATCCCGGCGGGTGCGAATTTGAGTGAAGTCTGTTGCAGCCAAATGCCCAGATAAGTACTGCCAAAGGCGGTGATAACGATCGCGGCTACCAGTCGAATGGACCACAATATTTTAGGTGACTGACTCTGCTTGTCGTCACTCTGGCGACGCACTAGCAGCAACAGCAACACGATCAGTGTACCTGCAATCAGCCGCAATAGGGTACTCCACAGAGTGCTAATATCCGATTCTACTAAAGCAAAACGGGAGAGAACAGCACCGCTTGCTTGGGCGATCGCTGCAAGTATTGCCCAGATTATCCCTTGGATTGGATTTGTGCTTCCAACTACTGAGGCTGTGGTTCTTTCTGTGATTACACAAGCAACACCTAAAATTGTGAGTAAAATGCCGCACCAGGCACCAAAGCTTAGTTTTTCTGCCAGAAAGATTAATGCCAGCAATGCCGCCATTGGGGGAGCTAAGGTTTCTACCAATAAAGTTCTTCTTGCTCCCAAACTATTGAGGGCGGTAAAATAAGCGGTATCTCCCAAACCGATGCCAATTGCACCGCTCAGGAGTAGTAACCCCACAGGCAGTGGGTTGAGTTCCTGGAGTATTTCACCTCCCAGAATCAGGGTGATGCCAATCAGGGCGATCGCGATCGCCCCTTTGAGTAAATTCATTTGCAGGGGCGGGATTCGTTGCCCCAGAAGCGCGTAAACTGTGGAAGAAGCCGCCCACAAAAATGCGGCACTTAAAGCGGCCAGTTCACCCTTAAAATTGTTAACCCAGAAAGCGATCAGTTCCACAACCTGCTATCTATCTTTGCCAATTTGTTATTTTAGAGGAGAAGGAAGTTTATATTCTGCCACACTGAAAATTCCGGAAAGCTCAAGAAAAAACTCGCGATGATTAAGCAAATCGCGAGTTTAAAACAACAATTAAGTTTTTAATCTCTTAATTCTGGATTCCTAACTTCTGACCATTTAGTCATTAGTCCTACTAATGACTAATGACTAACCATGACTTGCTATCAGCTTTAACCTAGAGGGTGGAAAAGTAGATCTGGGAAAAAGCGGTTGAATTCAATCAAAATGCCAGCTGTAAATGTCATCAAAGCCGCGATTAGTACGGGGGCAGAAGAAAGAAACTTGGTAAAACCTTCCATGAGCTATTCTCCAAAAGATAAAGTACAGATCGACTAGCGAGGGGAAATGGGAATTTCTGAATCCTTAGCTATCAATTGACCGGAGAGGTATTCTTGAACTGCTGCTAATGGCCAGGCGAAGCCCATAATCATCTTGCCGACTGCCAAAGGAACGTCGATGATGATTTCTTTCATTTCTGGGTTCTTATCTCCTCTGATCGTGCTCAGATAGGCACGACCAACCCAACCTATCCAGCCTGCAATGTAGAGGAAGAGGATGCCGGGAATGAAAAAGTCACCCATATGACTCCAACGACCATCCACGATCAAGTGAGGTAAGCCCTCTGGACCACAGAGTGCCTCAGCGTAACGCTCCGCTCGGTTTTGCCCTGACATTGGGTCATCGGTAGTGTTAAGGAAGCTTTTGGCCCGTTGCTGATAAGCAGGGGATTCACTACAAGGCACTAGCCCAGCTACATCGGCAGAGGCTGATGGAGCAAAGGTACACCACAGCATAACGACCATAATTAAAGCAAACAATCGTCGCATAGAGTTGTTTCCTTTTGTTACAAAACAATAAGTTTTTTGTACAAAAGATGAAAATATCATTTGTACACCGAAGCAATCTTACTCTGACAGGTTAATCGAGTAAAGTTGAAATCGCGAAAATTAGTCTTGTGAATCAAGTTATCAGCTAATGACAACGATTTTAGCAGTAGAAACAAGTTGTGATGAAACAGCCGTAGCGATTGTAAATAATCGTAAAGTTTGCAGTAGCGTCGTTGCGTCTCAAATTCAAGTACACCGGAACTATGGCGGTGTTGTGCCAGAAGTGGCATCGCGTCAGCATGTGGAGATGATTAACCCCCTATTTAGCCAAGCCTTGGAAGAGGCAAAGCTAGATTGGGATGGCATTGACGGCATTGCGGCAACTTGTGCCCCCGGTTTGGTGGGAGCGCTGCTGGTGGGGTTAACGGCAGCAAAAACCCTGGCAATAGTTCACAAGAAGCCATTAATCGGGGTTCATCACCTCGAAGGTCACATCTACGCCACCTATTTGAGTGAACCTCAGTTGCAGCCACCTTTTTTATGTCTGTTAGTTTCTGGCGGTCACACTAGCTTGATTTATGTCAAAAACTGTGGTATGTATGAGATAATAGGCTCAACCCGTGATGATGCGGCTGGAGAAGCATTCGATAAAGTAGCGCGGCTGTTGCATCTGGGATATCCAGGGGGCCCTGCAATTGACCGAATGGCGCAAGCAGGCAATCCCCAGGCTTTTCCTCTCCCGGAGGGCAAGATTTCTCTGCCAGAGGGAGGCTATCATCCCTATGATTCCAGTTTCAGTGGCTTAAAGACGGCGGTGCTGCGTTTGGTGCAGAAGCTGGAGAAGGAAACGGACCAACCTTTACCCGTTAATGACTTGGCAGCGAGTTTTCAGGAGACGGTAGCGCGATCGCTGACAAAAAAAACGATTACCTGCGCCCTTGATTATGGTATTAATACTATTGCTGTCGGTGGTGGTGTTGCGGCTAACAGTGGACTGAGAAAACACCTGCAAGCTGCCGCCCAAGCCCATAATCTACAGGTATATTTTCCCCCCTTGAAGCTTTGCACCGACAATGCTGCTATGATTGGCTGTGCTGCAGCAGATCATCTCAACCGAGGACATACTTCTACCCTAACTCTTGGCGTAAGATCCCGGTTGGCTATAACAGAGGTAATGCAGCTTTATGTCTAATGATACCAAATCCGGGTTAACTAACCCTTTTTTGAGGGAACAGGGAACAGGGAACAGGAAACAGGGACTCGCTTCGCTCAAAGGCAAAAGGCTTGCATGCAAAAGGCAAAAGTAGGGAATAGGGAACAGGGAACAGGGAACAGGGAACAGGAAACGGGGAACAGATATTGAGCAGAGGAGCTTCTGAGCAAGGAGAAAGGGAGAGATTTACTTTTGGAACAAATCATTTAATTAATCTCCTCTGCACCCTGCTCCCTACTCCCCTGCTTCTTTTGGGGAGCAGGGGAAGAAAAAGACAACAAATTGATAAAGGGGGTTTTAGATCCGGATTTCGTATGATAGGTTTTTTAAACTTAAACAAGCCTCCTGGATTCACATCTCATGATTGCGTCGCCAAGGTGCGGCGAATGTTAAAAAACAAGCGGGTGGGACATGGGGGAACTCTCGATCCCGCTGCAACTGGGGTGTTACCTATCGCCGTGGGAAAAGCCACCAGGCTGTTGCCATTTCTACCGGAGGATAAGGCTTACCGAGCAAGGATTCGTTTTGGGGTGAGGACAACTACGGATGATTTGGAAGGGGATGCGATGGAGACTCAGCCAGGGGCGGAGTTGACATTAGAACAGATAAAACCCCTCCTCCGTCAGTTTGAGGGCAAAATTGAGCAGATTCCCCCGGCTTACAGTGCAATTAAGCGAGGGGGTAAACGGCTGTATGAGTTAGCCAGAAAGGGGGAAAAGGTTGAAGTTCCGGTGCGAACGGTTGAAGTGAGTCAGATAGAAATTTTGGCTTGGCATCCGGGAGAGTTTCCAGAATTGGAAGTGGCGATCGCCTGTGGTCCTGGAACTTATATTCGAGCGATCGCCCGGGACTTAGGGGGAGTCCTTCGGGTGGGTGGTACCCTGGCGGCTTTGACTCGCACTGAAAGTTGCGGCTTTAGGTTAGAAGAAAGTTTAACCTTTGAGCAATTAGAAACTCAACTGCAGCAAGAAACCTTTTCACTGATTCCACCGGCGATCGCTCTAAAGCATCTAGCCCCAGTTATTCTAAGGGCAACAGAAGCCAAACGCTGGTGTCAAGGTCAACAAATTTCAACTTGGGAAGAAACAGCAATACAATCCAAAATCCTCATGGGGGTTTACCACGAAGATGGACGCTTCTTAGGAATTGGTGAGGGAGTCAACTCCGATTCCAAGCTAGCACTGATCCCTAAGATAGTATTGGCACTAATTTAGTGATTCAGTAACCTAACTTACGCCTTTTCTTCATTAATTAGCGTTATTTCTCCAGTCGCTAAATTTGAGTACCCGCCGACGACTTTAAGTTTATTTTCAGCTTTCAATTGAGAGATGATAGGCGATTGATTGAGCTGATTAATCTGATATAAAACATTGGCTTCAGTTGCTTTTTTGATCGCTACTTTATCATCCTCTTGTCCTAGATAATTTCTAATAGCTGGTTTAATATTATTTAGAATAATTCCAATGCTACCAGGGACTTCTCCTCCTTTCATGGTTGAAATGACTGCTCCACAATCTTGATGTCCAATCACCATTAGAACTTTTGCTCCTAATACTAATGTTCCGAATTCAAGACTGCCGATAATCCCTTGGGTTGCTACGTTTCCAGCATCTCGAACGACAAAAATATCTCCTATACCTCGATCAAAAATAATTTCAATGGGAACTCTAGAATCAGCACAACTTAAAACAGCAGCAAAAGGCGTTTGTCCAGAGGCAACTTCTTGAAGACGTACTGTTGTTTGGTTGGGATTTTGTTGTTTACGTTGAACAAACCGTTGATTGCCCTCCATTAATTTTGCTAAAGCTTCATCAGGAGTAAAATCATTTTGGCTCATCCCTGGCTCAGGCTTAATCAGGTTCGACCCGAAAACAGTAGCGATTAAACTAGTACCAATAATTCCGCCACCGTATTTGATTAAATTCCGCCGAGAAAAATTGGGTTGCGCTGATTGATTGTTCATAATTTCATAATTAGGTTGGGACTGTACCCTGATTGACTGACAAAAGGACTGAAAGCCTTATGCTGTAAGCTTTTCATGTTTGACTTCTAAAAGGCGATCGCCGCAGGCGCACCAAGGCGTGACCGCTCCGGGAGATTAACCTGACTGCCGAGGTCATTCTAAAGCTTGCCAGAACGGCTCTCCTGTATCTATGGTGATAAGCAAAGGTAATCTAATGAGCGGGCTTACGCCGTAAGCCCCTACAACAGGATAATTCCCCAAATGTAGGGGCGCAAGGCTTGCGCCCAAAATGTAATATAAACAAACATTTTCCCCATGATGTCGGGAGAGCCCTTCTGGTGTCATTGAGCTTGTTCTCGGGCTGATGTTCCTGGTGTTTGCAGTTCATTCATGGCGATCGCATCCTCGAAAAAAGATCCCGTGAAAAGTCAGTTTGGTGATGAGCGATCGCCACCTAAAAGACTCCGGTAGGTTGGAAGGAGTGAGAGGTAACTTTCCGCTCACTATAGATGCTCAGAAAAAGATGAGTGGAGGCGCATACCACCTTTGGGGTACAGCTAGTTTGTCCAGATACTTAAGCGGTACAATGGAGGAAAACACAAGTGTTTTCTTAAGAGTTGTTAGCCGTTATTCTAAAATGCTTTGCTTCTACCAAGGTAAGTTTAATTTTTTTTGCACCTTGACCAAAGCTCGCTTCACAAACAACCTCCCAACCCGCCACCGACTCAGCCCCTCAATATTGGAATCCTGAACCTTCCGGTGCTCAAAAAATGCATTAATTTCCGTCAAAATAATCTCCAGCCGCTTCACTATGTTCTCAGCACGATACTCCTCAAAAAATGAGTCTGGTAAATATTGATGATTTGGTGAATTTAAGACTGCCAGAATGCGTTGAACATCATACTCCCTAGAATATCGAGCAATCTTGTGGCAATTAAACCCAGGATCGAGATAGTCTGCCAAGGCACCATTCACACTCGAAAACACCTGACAGCCACAGGCTAGTGCCTCCAGCGGCGGCAGCCCAAATCCCTCCGAAACCCCACTCACCGCCCAGTACTCAGCTGAGTCGTAAAGGTAAATTTTAGCGCGATTGAATAGCCCCGCCAAGTCCTCAACATAACCATCCAAAAGCTCAACCCGACAGTGTGGACGCAGCGCCCGAACCAGTTTCTCTAGCAAATATTCTGAGGATTTGCGTGCTTGAACCAGCACATCAATATCCCGTTCCTTCCCGAGGTTACAAAACTCATCTCCAATTTGATTAGGTAAATAGTAAATTAGAGCGTTAGGTGATTTTTGCCCCCAATAGCCCATCGTATTGCGACTCACCGTGATGATGGGAATATCCGATGGCAGGCTGAATCGATAACCAGCACTATGGGCGTGATAGATGACGTTGTGATGCTTGAGCTTCCCTACCAGCTTTGCCACATCAAAACCCCAACTTACGATAAAAATACAGTCTTCCAAATTAGTGTTCTTGAGAACATCTGCTAAAAATAGATGATTGGATTCTCGCTGTCGATAAGTGACAATTTCAGCAGGACAAATTTGTTGAGCAAGGTTAAGGATTTTTAACTCTGCCCAGAGTCCACCACCGCTAAATTTTCCCGTTGTTCCAGGAAGCAGAAAATACAGCGTTCTCATGAAAGTAACCTCTCTTCTGTTTTACAAATCAATTCCGATTGCTATATAACATGAGGGGTGACTTTCCACGAAAGGGTAACAGAAATGGAACCACTTACACCGCTTATGGATGAGAGTAATGGATCAGTACTGCATCAAGCCTTGGTGGATCGACTGAAGCAAGTGGGGTGCATCCGCAGTCCACGCATAGAGGCAGCTTTCCGAGCTGTACCGCGCCATCTGTTTCTGCCAGGGGTGATGCTCGACGAAGTCTACTGCGATCAGGCTATCCCCATCAAATACCTCGACGACGTGCCCGTGAGTTCCTCTTCCCAGCCCGCTATCATGGCAATTATGTTGGAGCAGCTGCAGGTGAAACCGGGTCAGCGCGTCTTGGAGATTGGTACAGGTAGTGGTTATAATGCTGCCCTTTTGGCACACCTGGTGGGAGATACAGGTCAAGTCGTCACCATCGATCTCGACGAAGAAATTGTGCAAAACGCCCGCAGGCATTTAGCATCATCTGGCTGCGATCGCGTGCAAGTGGTTTGTGCAGATGGTAGCTTCGGCTATCCCAGTGCTGCTCCCTTCGACCGCATTCTACTAACGGTGGGTGCCTGGGATATTGCCCCAGCCTGGTGGGAGCAGCTGCACCCCGATGGGAGACTCGTGTTGCCCTTATCCCTTAGAGGTCCGCAAGTCTCCGTTGCATTTAAGCAAACTAATGGTCATCTGGTCAGCACCTCAGTGGTCTACTGCGGATTTATGCCCCTACGGGGGGATTGTGCAAAACCTAGCCATTTAGTGAAGCTTGGACCACACCCCGGTCTCACTTTGGAGATGGAGACTCCACCACCTGTGGATGCTGAAACCCTATACGGATGGCTGACTGGTCCCTGCCGTGATTTGCCTGCCCCAATTCAAGTTACCTTAGATGAAATTATGGTAGGATTGAGGTTCTGGTTGGCACTGCAGCAGGATGGATTGTGCGAACTGAATGCCGAAGGTGACCTGGCTGAGCGCGAACTCGTGCCTGAGCTGTTTAGAATATCGAGCCAGAACAAACCTCGCAGTACCCTGGGGCTGCTGGGGGAAACTTCTCTGTGTGCTTTGATGGGGCTTCCAGCGGAATTTCTATCCGGCGAAGAGTCGGATATCTTTCAACCTTTCACGCTGTGGGTGCGCAGCTTTGGCTCGGACGAGACACTTGCGACTCAGCTGATTGAGCAGATCGTTGCCTGGGATAGCCATGGTCGTCCTTCCCTCAGAGGTCTACGCCTCCGAGCCTATAAGCAAGGGAGCGATTATGCTCCCTCAGTTGGTGAAGCGGTTATCGATAAACGCTGGACACGGCTAGTTCTTGACCACCCATACTTCCGGAACACTAGCGTTACTATTTGTAACTGAAATAAATCAGTTGGATAAGTTATCGCCGCCTCACCCACCCTACGCATACTACGCATACCCAAGGGTTTAATATTTTCTTTATAGATACCCTCTAATGATACTGTTAGTTATTACATGTGAAATATGAATTAACTAACAGTATCATAGAATTTCGGGGAGTGTCAGCATCGCCAACACCATCAACTATCTTTTATGTACCAGTTGCAGTCCCTAGAGCAAGCACTCAAACACTTCTTTGGTTACGATACCTTCCGCCCAGGACAGCGAAAGATTATCGAAGAAGCGCTTCAAAATCGGGATTTACTGATTATCATGCCCACTGGTGGCGGTAAATCTCTGTGTTTCCAACTTCCAGCCTTGCTAAAATCCGGTTTAACGGTAGTGGTGTCGCCGCTGATTTCACTGATGCAAGATCAAGTCGATGCCTTGCTAGATAACGGCATTGGGGCAACCTTTCTCAATAGTAGCCTGAACTTCCAAGAAGTGCGATCGCGGGAAAAAGAGATTCTCAACGGCAAGATTAAGTTACTTTACGTAGCCCCCGAACGTCTACTGGGAGAGAGATTTGGTCCCTTTCTGGAAATGGTTGCCGCTCAAGTAGGGATTTCTGCCTTGGCTATCGATGAGGCACACTGCGTTTCTGAGTGGGGACACGACTTCCGCCCAGAATATCGGCAGATGAAACAACTGCGGGAACTTTACCCCGATATTCCTATGCTTGCCCTCACCGCCACTGCTACTGCAAGGGTGCAAAAGGACATAATCCAACAGCTAGGATTGCGACAGCCTGGGGTTCACATTGCCAGCTTCAACCGCCCCAATCTCTATTACGAAGTGCAACCTAAGGAGCGTAGAAGCTACAACAACCTATTAAAACAAATCCGCGCCCAGAAAGGCTCAGGCATAGTCTACTGTCTCAGCCGTCGCCAAGTGGATGAAATTGCCTTCCGATTAAGGCAAGATGGCATAGAAGCACTACCCTACCATGCAGGGATGAGTGATGAAGCCAGAGCATCCAATCAAACTCGCTTCATTCGGGATGACGTACAGGTAATGGTAGCAACCATTGCCTTTGGTATGGGTATCAATAAGCCAGATGTGCGCTTCGTGATCCACTACGACTTACCCAGCAACCTAGAGAGATATTATCAGGAATCGGGACGAGCAGGACGAGATGGAGAAGCAGCTAAGTGTACCCTATTTTTTAGTACCGGCGATATCCCCAGAATTGAGTATATGATCGACCAAAAACCCGATCCTCAAGAGCAGCGAATCGCTCGTCAACAGTTACGTCAGGTAACTGACTACGCTGAAGGGACAGAATGCCGTCGCACCATTGTGCTGCGTTACTTTGGGGAACGGTTTAAGGGGAATTGCGGTAACTGTGATAACTGCCTTAATCCTAAACCCATAGAAGATTGGACAATTGAGGCGCAAAAATTCCTTTCCTGTGTGGCGCGTTGTCGGGAAAGATTTGGGATGAATCACATTATTGATGTGCTGCGCGGTTCGAGAAAGAAGAAAATTCAGGACTATGGGCATCACCTTTTATCTACCTATGGCATTGGCAAAGATAAAAGTGCTGATGCTTGGAAAATGTTAGGGCGATCGCTCTTACACCAAGGCTTAGTAAACCAAACTACCGATGGCTACCCGGTACTGAAACTCAACAAACGCAGTTGGGAAATATTGCGCAAACAACGTTCAGTTAATATTGCCATTACTAAGAAACCAGAATCTAAGGTTTTAGGAGAATATAACCCCAGAGCTGCTGAAATAGAAATGCTCTTTGAGCGACTGCGAAGGTTGCGCAAACAGATAGCTGATGCCCAATCTGTTCCTCCTTATGTTGTTTTTGCCAATTCCAGCCTCAAGCTGATGGCGCAGCTACAACCCCAAACTTTACAAGATTTTGCTCAAATTTCCGGTGTTGGCAGTCATAAACTGAATCAGTACGGCGATCAATTTGTTTCCGAAATCCGCGCTTTTTGCCAGGAACAACAATTGCCAGCCCC
Source organism: Xenococcaceae cyanobacterium (assembly GCA_051439465.1). Classification (GTDB taxonomy): domain Bacteria; phylum Cyanobacteriota; class Cyanobacteriia; order Cyanobacteriales; family JBFRWF01; genus JBFRWF01. The sequence goes on from JBFRWF010000293.1 coordinate 21,182, forward strand.
TCTTCCTTCAAAAACTTATATGATGACGCTGCAACTTCATCAGCAGGGTTTAAGTGTGGAAGAAATTGCCGAGAAACGAGGTTTTGGTACCAGTACGATTAGTACTCATTTGAGCGAACTAATTGAGATGAAGCAGCCAGTAGATTTAAATAAGTTAGTGCTTCCAGTTAAGCAAGAACTAATTATGAAAGCCATTCAAACTGTTGGTGCTGGCTCACTCAAAATCCTGCGGGAACATTTGGGAGAAAATTACAGTTATGACGAAATTAAACTGGTAAGAGCTTGGTGGCAGCGGGAACAGTAAGCTGTCACGCATCTTTGTTATGAAGGCTATCCACTTAAGCCGGGACAGTAATCAAAAGGGAACTTCGGATCAGGGAACGGGAAACGCAGTCTTGGGATAGCGATTTAGTCTAAACTCCAGAAGATATTAGACATTGCATGAAAATAAAGAATTATTTATGGCTTTTAATTTTGATTCAGCTAACCCTTCTGGCTCTAATCATTAACGCACCATCAGCAGCCTCTTATGATAGGCCATCTCTGCTGTACAGGGAAGATTGGCAGGAGATTCCTGCTGCCATTCCGGTAACTCAGGAACATATTAGCCATGGGGATTTAATCCTTAATTTATATGGCTCAGCTAAAGAAAGTCTTAAAAAGAGCCATCACGATAAACCAGTAGATGATCCTTATTATGTATGGTCGGGGAAATGCTTGAGTAACTGGGCAGTGACGTTTAGCCATAGCCGGTTCCTTGTTGACTTGAGAGGATTTGCCAAAATCAGGTGGCGGACAAAACAGTCCGGTTTCAGGAGATTGCACATTATCTTAAAACTTGAAGATGGCACTTGGCTGGTGAGTGCTCGAAGTGAAGGAGCATCGAAAGACTGGAAGGTTAGTGAGTTTAATCTTATGGACATAAAATGGTATGTACTGAATATCGATACAATAACTGAAAAAGGTAAGCTTTCCTCTGCCGATCTTTCACGAGTCGATGAAATAGGATTCACAGATCTGATGAGAGGAGGATTGAGTTCCGCTTCCTCTAGGCTAGACTGGCTCGAAGTCTATGGAAAACCTGTGGAAAGGTTGGAAAATTAGTAGCTCTGGGATTTCTGAAATCCTTTCCAATTGAAAAAACGAACCAAAATTAAATTCTATAATGGGAAAAAAGCTCACACGCCGAAAATTTGTCAAAACTGCTGTGGCAGCCAGCACAACTGCTGTTATCATTCCCCATTTAAGTTTTAGGGATGAGGACTCTTACGATTCCAAGCAACTGCCAACTAGGAAACTGGGACAGACAGGGATAGAAGTTCCCTTCATAATCATTGGTTGTGGTAGCAGGTTTATGGCTATCCGGGATGAGGATAAGGCTCTTGAGTTACTCGAATATGCACTGGAGCGTGGATTATATTACTGGGACACAGCAGCAAATTATGGAAACGACCAGATTTCTAGCGAGGAGCGTATTGGCAAGTTTCTGAAAAATAGGAGAAGAGAAGTCTTTTTAGCCACCAAGGTAGGCAAACGGGATGGGGAAAGTGCTAAAAAGACCATTGAGAGAAGTTTGAAACGCCTTCAGACTGATTATATAGATCTTCTTCAAGTTCATTCTATAAAGTCTGTAGAAGATGTTGAAAATCTGGGGAAAAAAGGGAATGTCTTGGAAGTGCTGCATAAATACAAACAAGAAGGAGTGATCTCTCATATAGGTTTTACTGGGCATACTTCAGCCGAAGCTATGAAGAAAGCGGCTGAAATGTACGATTTTGATACCATGCTGATAGCGATGAATCATTATCGTAAAGAACAGAGATTTGAGGAACAGGCAGTTCCAGCAGCAGGAACTAAGGGAATGGGGGTACTAGCAATGAAGGTGATTCGACCAAGAGAAACTATCAAAGGTCTAAATCCTAGGGAGCTGATCAGTTATACCCTGAGCCTCGACTATATTTCGGCAGCCGTGGTAGGAATGGATAGCTTGGCAGTCTTAAAAGATAACATCGACCTGATTCAGAATTTTAGACCGTTATCGACACCGAAAATGGAAGAAATCAGAGTTAGGCTGACACCTTTCTACAGACATGAGAAATTAGTTTGGATGAAGCCTTGGTATGAAGACGGAATGGATGTCTCATAGCTATAGGAGAGCGATTTTTTTCGGGGGAGATGGAGAGGAGCAGTGTGGTAAGATAATCCAATGTCCTCCGACCACATTTTAGGACTTACGCATTGAGAAATTGATTAAAATATGTATCTAGTCAGTCAGTTATGCGATCGCTACCTCACGACTGCGTTAGCGAAGCGGACGCAGCGAAGCGAGTATCGCTAACTCAACCGGCTTCCCCTGCTGTTTACATATATTCATAATAGATAAAATTCAAGCCCACTGAATAAGAATTCCTTGCTGCTTCTGTTTAGCTATTTCTAGGAGTTCAAGCCAGTCTTGGATATAGAGAAGAAAGCCTTCTTCAAAACTTAATTCTGGTTTTGTACCTGGATAATAGTCAGCGAAAGATTCTTTTATACGCTCTGAACAATGATCGTAATAAGCTTGGCTCAAGCTGGAAAAATCAATCCTCTCAGCTAAGTCAGCAAATTTAATAACCGATTCTTCGCTAATAGCTTGAGCTAAGCATTCTGACTGACTTATATCAATATCCTGACAATAACCATCAAAGGTAATCAGAGGATTCATAAATCTATCGGTAAGCTTTTGAATCTCAGGAGGTAATCCTACTCTTAATTCTTCATAGGCATCAGCTACAATACAATAAATGTTATGGCTTTCATAAATTCCTCGATAGGATCTTCCCCAAGATTCCCCTTGTTCTAATGCTGCCAAATAATATTGTATGAGAGGATTTTTAACACCTGTTTGAATAGATTGTTTAACGTATTCTACCCAATTAATATTGACTTGGGATTGAGCGATTGCTTCTGCTGCTTCTATGGCAGCAAACATATCTTCTTCCAGTGTTCCTTGACGATGATGCTGAAGAACTTCTGGCCAATCTACTAGATAGACGAATATATCCATTCTCAATTTGTCCGTTCGTTCATGCTATGTAGAGGGTAATATACGGAAGCATCGTTTCTACGCCTCTCTTATACTTCAATGCTACTCCCATTTTCCCGGCAGTTTTCCCCAAATCAGTGACGTTTTCATAAATTTTATCCCTTTTACAAAAACTTTGATTAATGATCCGTACTAAATGAGAAACTTGTTTCTACGCGACTCCTAACCAGCTTTCTAGACGGCGAAACCAGGGCGATCGCAGACTAAACACAATTACCAACAGTGGCAACAATGCTAGCAGTCCAAACAGCTTCAACGCTAGTATTCCCATACTCATAGCCACAGAGAGAAATCTATCAGCAGATCGTAGGTAGAGGATAATTCCTAGCAGGATTAACAGTCCCGCCAACACGCCAGCGTCTTGGCGATAAAACTTGCCAATACCGAGACGGAAAGGACTGCGCAACCACCTCACTAACCATCTCCCACTCCTATCTATCACCGTTAAAGTAACTCCAGGCAAGATTAACTCCAGCAAGACCAATAGCCAAAATAACCAACTGGGAGTCAAAGCAAAAGTATAAGCTGAAAAAAGAGCCAGTTTGACCGTCTGAGCATAGTTGTAGAAGAGAAAAAATCCCCATTGGAGCAGGAATTGGGGAATATAGACGAGATAAGCAGGTGTAAGCATAATTTCCCTGATGCCCAAGAGCAAAGCAGGAAGGACAAAAGCCCCCAGAAACAAGAGGCTGTACAAACTGGCAACTCGCACCCCCCGAATGACTTTTTCCGGGTAGCGCCGAGCGTAATTGCTGCACAACTGGAGAAACAAGCAGAAGAGCATGAGGTTGCTAACTGCGTCAGTGGACATCAGTCTACTGGCTCCCAGTCCCCATAAGACAGCGATTTGTACTCCCATTAACCAACTTGGCTGATTTGTCTGTAACAGCAAATAAACACCGAAAGCAATACCACCGCTGAAGGTGAGGATCGCGCCAAAGATGAACCAAGGGATCGCCAGCGGCTGCCCACTGATATCAGATCCAGATTTAACCCGATTTGATATGACAGGGACATCCAAGGCTCGTTGTGTCCAGTTCACTACTTGTTGAATTAATCGGGGATCGTAGGGGGCTGTAACATGGTCGGTGGTCGGAGAAATAAACAGTTGGCGGGCAGTACCAGCTCTAAAGTCGCCACAAATATTACCATTGAGACAATTAGAGTTACTCTCGGTTGCTTGTTTGAGCATCAATCGCAACTCCTGAGGGGGATTTAGCTGCTCATAAGCACCGACACCGAGGAAGAGATTGGCTGGGATTGTCGGTGTTGCTTCTCCACTAATACTGAATAGAACTGTGGCTCGCAACTGCGGCTCCATCCGTGCTAGCTTGAGGGCAGTGTTGCCGCCCATCGAGTGACCGCCGATGCCGATGCGACTGGGATCGAAGCGTTCTGGGTGGCGGCGCACAAAAGCGAGGACGGCTTGGGCATCTGCTAGGGTGTTGGCTTCAAGGTTGTCGAGGGATTTCAACTGTGCTGGTAATTGGTAGGATTCCCCAAAGCCGCCAAAATCGAAGGCGATCGCCGCAATTCCATGTCTGGCTAGTTCCACCGCCAGTGGTGCCATCATCTCCTTGCTATTGTTAATGCCGTGACAGAGAATCATCACTGGCTGAGGTGTGGGTGTGGTTTTGGGCGTGTAGATGCGACTAACCAGATGACGCTGGGCATTCAAATTAATCGCTATCGCCTCGAATTCAATGCCGAGAGTAGGGTTAAAGACGATACACAGAAACAGTCCAATGCCCAAAAGCAAAAGGCTGAGCAGCATTCCACGGTAACGGCGCACATTTATTCCCCTAGTTGACTGAAAAATCTCAGTTATTTTTTAGGCATGGTTCAAAATAGGGTAACACTAGAGGCAAGGGGATAAGGGGACTCCGGAACAAGGTTCTACGAGTTCCCCAGACAGACACCTGAAAGTGTTACCCTGCCACTGGGCATATTGAACCATGCCACTAAATCTTAACCAACCAACTCAGTCGCTCGTTTCGCCAAAGCCTCAGCCGTCAAACCATTGTAGGCCATCACTTGACCAGGACTAGCCGCCGTCTCACCCCGCTTCCAGGCAAAGGTATCCCGCTTGCAAGTACTGCGCAACATAACCGGTTCCAGCATCCCGCTAGCACCGCCAGTTACACCAATCAAAGCATCACCACCAAACAGTTTCTCAAACCCCTCATCATCCAAGAAATGACTATCGGCTTGGGCACAGGTTTCCCAAGCGGTATCATCGGGACGATACAAGCGGCGAGGACTGATAACAGAAACAATGCGCACTCCAATCCCTTCATCTTCGAGGTGAACAGCCGCATCAAATACTGGAATCAAAGTTATATCCCCAATCACCGCAAACACCACCTTCTTGCTACCTTCGGTTTCATGCAGCAACACCCCGCCATCTTGCAATGCTTGACGAGTTTGTTCAAAAGTCGTCCTTACGGGTAAAGGAGACTTACTTGCAGTAATGGTAATTCCCTTATTCTTCGTAGTCAGCGCCCACTCATAACAAACTTGGATACTATTAGCATCACAAGGGAACAAGGGGAAAATATTCCCATTGCGCATCATAGACGCAAAGTAATTTTCAATCTCAGGACGCTGGTGAGTCCAGCCGTTGCGCCCTTGTTCCAATGCCCCAGCAGTGAATAGGGTAATAGTAGAAGGAGTAGGACGACGTAATTCTGCCATCGCTTGCGTTACTGTCTGCCAGATGGGTAAGCCATTTATGGCAAAGGATTCGTAGGAACACCAGAGAGTACGTGCGCCAAACAACGACAAACTCACCGCTAAACCTGCACAAGCATCTTCACTCAAAGGCTCATAAACTTGACCTTTTGGCCCCTGGAAGTAGAGCTCATCAACGGTGGGGTGGACGATTTTCAGGGCAATGTTGACGTTATTAATCCCAGAAGCAGCGTTGCCATCGGCGTTGGAGATGATGAAATTGGGGTCTTTCTTACCTACATGAGCAATTAAAGTACCCATTGCGGTAGTAGCCACTTTCTTCTCTCCCTTAACGGGGAATTCCTCCAAGGGCAATTCACCCAAATCTGGCAAGGGCAATTCCTTCTCTGTCACCACATGATGGGATGCAGGACCCCCACCAGCACGTTCAAAGTTAGTCCGCACCAGTTTCCAAGCTTCAGGTGGCAAAGCACGGTCTTTTAAAGCTGCGACAATCTCTTTATTATCTAAGGTATGGTGAGCATAGAGGTTATGAGCTTTCGCACCCCGCGCATGAACCCCTGTGCCTTTGAGTTGTTTGACAATCAGCACTGTCAGCTTACCACTCATTGCCGATTTAGCAGCTTTGTCCGTTGCTTCCAGCACTGCTTGGGTGAATTCCATGCGCTTCTCAAAGGAAAACTCGGTGCTATCCACGTAATCACCGGTTTGGTTAGCATCATCGTAATCTTTGGCATTGACTAAGATGATTTCTTGGAAGCCATTGCCTTCCCAGTATTCAATCATCTCCTCATTCGGCTTGGTGGAAACCATGCTGTGGTGTTCCTGGGAATAGCCGTTCCAAACTAGAATGGGGAGGAAGTTGGTGACGTCGGGATAGGCGGTGTGGAAGTGACTAATGCTGCTCATCACATAGGGTTCACCTAAACCACCGTCCCCAATGGTGACGGGGAATAAGACATCGGAGTGCAGTTTTGCCCCCGCCATGGCGAAGTGTTGTCCTTGTCCGAGGGGTCCTGCGGGGTTGAGGAGTCCGGGAATTTGCCCGGAAAGGTGTCCTAGGAGTCCGTGCATTTCCCGGAAACGTTCCCGCATCTGTTGCACTGTCTCAATGCCCATGTCCTCTAGGGAACGGTCGAGGAACATACTGCTATAGAATCCAGGGGCATGGTGTCCTACTTCAGTGATGATGTTTTTGTAACCCAACATGACTAGGGCGGCAATTCCCTCGGCAATGCTAGCAAATCCTCCGGGGTGTCCAGAGGCTTTACTGGCGGTTACTTGCAGGATTAGGTAGCGCAAAGCATCGGCAGCGAGCAGGGTTTGGAAGACGGCGGCGGGATCGGTGGGGGAAGTGATGCATGTGTTTTCAGGGGCGATCGCCGCTTCTTGACCATATTTATCAAATCCAGGTAAACTCTGACCAAAATACTGAATCCCTTGACAAAAGGTGGGTATTGCAGTAGTAGAAACTGTCATATTTGTCAAATACCTCTTTACATAACTGCGAGCATTAAATAAATCTTACAATTTACCGGGGAAGTGCTGAGGCGGTGTATGGGAAGATCGAAGGGGGAATAAGCTGCTCCACCTGGCTCGCTTTCGTCAGCGCAATAATTGTGTCCGAGCTTTCAGGGGATGTCAGGATTAAGGGCATGGTTCAATATGTAGAGTGGCAAGGTAACACATAGGGGTGTTAGTCTGGGGAACTTTTAGAATTTTGTCCCGGAGTCTGGTGTTTCCCTCTCTCCCCCTCTCCCCCTCTCCCCCTCTCCCCCTCTAAGCGTGTTAACCTATTTTGAACCATGCCGGATTAAGTTATCGGAGTGCGATCGCTATCCCACGACTGCGATCGCGGCTCTCCTGTATCTATGGTGATAAGCAGAGGTTATCTAATGAGCGGGGGCGAGCCGTGCGCCCCGACAGCCGAATAATTCACCCAAAGTAGGGGCGGTCGCTTATACAAATCTCCGAGCCC
>JBFRWF010000294.1:0-11214 GCA_051439465.1 Xenococcaceae cyanobacterium
CGACGAAAAACAAAGCCTTTCCTTCAATCCAACAGAACTTTGAAGCTGGACGGGGCAATCAAGGGAAGACTCTTTGGGATGCTTACAATGGCTTCACAGAATGGCTGGATCATCAGCGTGGTAAATCGGAAATGTCGAGGTTAGAATCGGCTTGGTTCGGAGATTCGGCACGGTTGAGAATTAAGGCTCACAGAGAAGCTCTTGCACTGCTTTAATCTTTAAATATGGTGACAGGAATGTTAGCGATCGCATTGGACATCTAAATCAGCTCTGATGATTCTGCCTCCTGCCTGAGTTGGTTCTTCTAGAGACTGCTGAGCACAGCCCATCACAGGTTGAAGATAACCGCCAACAAAGATAACTATGACAATGCTTAGGAAGACTTTTAAAACTTTTGATTTGATCACCATTGTATGCCTCTACGGGATTTCTCAGGTCTGGTAAGGGCATGAAAGTCTTTTCTAGTTTCTCTACGATCGCTCTCTTTTTGTCACTTAAGTCAAAAAGTTGCACACGGCCTAAATTCCTCAATTCTGGGTAATGCAGGATTTCTGAATTTTTAGAGAACAACCTGCCAATTTGTAGTACAATACTGGTTGTAGTAGACCCTATTGGCGAAATATTTCTTTACATCTCTAACATTAATTTTAGCGTCGATTTAGTTACAAAACTTAAACTTTTTTAGTACTCTAATCGGGTAATGCGATCGCCTCAAGTTTTCTTCAAATTGACTTAATCTTTATCCAGTGCGATCGCTCTTGTAGGTTAGATTAAGCGACAGCGCACCCCAACACATCCATCGGTTACTTTTAGCCTTTATCCTGTTATTGATTAGAGTTCATAAAGAGAAAAGTTAAATTCTATGAGCCAGAATTTTCATGATGGTGGGCAGGGTTGGGATGCTAAATTGGCATTATCTGATTTTCTCGACTATTGGCGTTTAGGCATCAATCAAGCTGTATTTCGGACAAAATGAGGTAATCCATGAAAGTAGAAGAAGCACTCAAAAAACTTAATGACGTCGGTCTGGTAGCTGAATTTGTTGGGGGCTCCGATAGACGCATTATTGGTGGTATGGAAAGAACCAATGAACTTGGTTTCAATGTCTACAGTAACACATTCGCCATTTATCGGGAAGGCGATACTTGGTTGGTTGTTGTTACTGGTCCCGGACAGTTAGATACCACCAAACGGACAGCTACATTGACTGAAGCAATCAGTCAAACTTGCCAATTGTACGAAGCTAAAAAAGCTAAGATTGCTCCCTGATAAATTGTATTGAGCTATCGTCCAATCCTGTAGGGTGTGTCAACGAAGTAACGCACCCCAAAAGAACAACGGTGGGTTAGGAATTCCGCTAATCTACCCTACCGATTAACTACTTTAATCCGGTGATGCGATCGCAGGGAAATCTTGATGAAAAATTCCTCAATTCTGGGTAATGCAGGATTGAGGAATTTTTAGAGAACAACCTGCCAGCTTGTAGTACAGTTCTGTTTGTAGTATGCAAAGTCGGGTCACAGCGAAGGCGAGTATTATTTCTAAATATTGGCCTCCGTTGTGATGGCTACAGGTTAAGTCAGGCAAAAGATTGAGCTGTTTTCAGGGTCAATTGACCATCCCTAATTGGTTGAATTGAAGCATTTTGTCTCGTACTATCAGAAGATAAATAAGAAGCAAAACAACTCAATAACTACTGATGGCGAGCAGGAAACAAAGGGATGGAGAGAACTAATAGAAGTGTCAGAACTGATACAGAAAAACAAGTTGGTATCCTTCGAAATTGAATGGAATTTACTTATGGTTGAAGGATAAATTGAAAATAGTAATACCTGATTTAATGTACGAGCAATATGATGTGGCTGATGTGCTTGAACAACTAACAGATAGGATCATAAGCAAGAATGATAAAGTCGATTACGTGGAAAGCAAGGAGGTAAGGGACAAGGTTTCTTTGACAGATAAAGAAAAGAAAAAGAATCCCCGAAACTCGTTGATATCTATAAATAAACATACCAGACTTATTGAAGGAAAGATGGAAAGCCTACACATTATCCACCTACCGATTTGGGAAGACAAGGAAGACAAGAAGGACAAAGTACTGCTTTCAAGTTATCTGAAACAGTTTCTAAAGAGAGAAAATAAGAATGATACAATGATATACAATGGAACTAAGGAGAGGAGAAAAGCTACTCATACGATCGCCTATGGAGAAATTAGCAAAGAATATCTACCGTCCATGATGGTTTTTAGGCGTCGCTTGTTGAACTACAATCCAAAAACGGGGTACAACTATGTTGCCCCTACCTTAATATACCCGAAGGAGTTCAATATAGGGGAAGAGACATACAAATGCACTGCCGAGGTATTCCATGCTCGAGAGGGAGGAGAAGGAGGCCATTATACAAGTAAAACTGGAGACTGGTATCGTGATGACGACCTCGTGTTGGAAGCGAAAAAGGCAAAAGTTAAGGGTAATGTCAGCATATTGGTGTATGAACGCCAGGGCAACAATGGGTTCAAGGACCCAGAGCTAACGACGAACAACCTAATAAAAAGCATACAAAAAGGAGAAAAAAACCATTATAAACAACGAATAAAATGAAACGAAAAAAATAAGAAAAGGAAGAAGCAATAAAAAGAATAGGAAAGCTCAATCTGCGAATCTACCAGTGTACCCATTCTAGATACGGCCACGCGAGTGTGTCAGATTAGTAATAGCCAACAGACCTGGTGTCCAATATGACTAGCACACAGATACAGACCACCTCCCACCAATCTCTATATGACCTTGACTTCATACAGTGGCTAGATCAGGCTGCTGAGCTACTAGAGCAAGGAAGGTTTGATGAGCTGGATCTTGAGAATCTGATTGAAGAGGTAGAAAGCTTGGGACGCAGCGAAAAGAACGCATTGAAGAGCAATCTGAGTATTTTATTGATGCACCTGCTGAAATGGCAATACCAAGCTGATAAACGCAGCAATAGTTGGATCCGTACCATTGACGAGCATCGATACCGCATTCAGCTTTCCCTTGAGAGCAGTCCTAGTCTCAAGAACTACTACATAGAAGCTCTTGATCAGAGCTATGCATCAGCAAGGAAAAAAGCCGCCCGAGAGACCTGCCTAGATATCAGCACATTTCCGACAGAGTGCCCATACACAGCAGAGCAAGTGCTAGATGACGATTTCCCAAATGTAGAAGGGACTTGAGTTGCGACAATTTAAACCGGATGCCCCTACCTGTAACGGTCAGAAATCAAGATGCCGAAGAGAAATGCCGCCGACTGGAAGCCAAGTCAGGAGCCTGAGAGGAGCGCAAACCCCAGAACTGTTTCATTCTCGACCCCAAAATTCCTTGTTAGAAGTCTAAACATGTTTTGTAGTCAGGCGATCTGCTTGCAGCAGCGCTTGCGCTCCCGCCAATTTTTTCTATTATAGCGCTACGCGCAAGGCAACAGGCAACAGGCAACAGGCAACAGTTTACTGCACATGGACTTCAGCCTTCAACAGTGTCCTAACCATAGCGCGTAGCGCTATATCAGCATCAGGTGTATGAGCGGTGGGGGTTTGGGGACAAATATTCTAAGGGTACCGGGCTGAATGTGTTATTCTCTGGTCCACCGGGAACGGGTAAAACTATGGCGGCAGAGGTGATTGCCCAGGATCTACAGCTCGATCTCTACAAGATTGATCTGTCTCAGATTGTGAGCAAATATATTGGCGAAACAGAGAAGAATCTCGATCGCATTTTTACGGCAGCGGCATCGACCAATGCGATTCTCCTGTTCGATGAAGCGGATGCGCTGTTTGGTCAGCGATCAGAGGTGAAAGATGCCCGCGATCGCTATGCCAACATTGAGGTGGGGTACTTGCTGCAAAAAATGGAGGAATACAGGGGCATTGCGATTCTGACCACCAACCTGCAAAGCAATATGGATAAAGCCTTTATCCGACGGCTGCGGTTTATCGTCATGTTCCCGCCCCCCGATGCTGAATGTCGCCGCCGTATCTGGCAGGGGATTTTTCCTGCAGCGGCAGAAATTAGCCCTGAGGTTGAGTTTGACGGTCTCGCCGACCGGTTTGAGATCACCGGAGCCAGTATCCGCAATATTGCCCTATGTGCCGCATTTTTAGCCGCAGCCGAGGGACAACCAATCTCTAAGGCGCACATTGCTTCAGCCCTATGCCGAGAATGCGATAAAACGGGCAAGCGGTTGAAGGAAAAGGACTTGAAGTACCTGAATATCTGCAATCCTTGAGCGTTGAAATGAGTAACGAGTAATGAATAACAAGTAACGGGCGTATCCAAAGGTTGGGGGGGGAAGCATTGGGCCTGATCTGATCCCCCTAAATCCCTCTTAATAAGCTATGCTTTATAAACATCTTTCTTAACATAAAGCTTGACAAAATTCATAATCTATGTATATGTGTCCCAAACCCTAGAGCTAGGTAGCGATCGCCCATAACAAAAATCTTGTTTGACCTATACATAATTTTGTTATTTTGTCAAGTCAGTAAAATTCAAGAGAGGACTGTATTTCTTTGACAGCAAGCTTCAGAGCTTTTGTTAAGAAACTTACCTATAAAGCATAGCTTATTAAGGGGGGTTAGGGGGGATCTGGCAGAGCTTCAAAGGCCATATTTTTGTACTCCCCCAAACTCTGGATGTGCCCATTCTGAAAGCATTGACGTGAATTTTTCCTTGGGAACTGCTCCAGAATTGACCAATATTTTGTGGTGGCAATGAGTTCGGGGCGGCGTGGATGGCTTAAGATCAGTTGGGAGGGCCAGCCGGGGTGGGGAATGATGGGTTTCATTCTTCAACCCATCCGACGGTGAGCTTGCTCGCACTTCGTAGCACAATCCTTCACCACTTTTTTGAAAGAGTCGATCGCGATGTTGTTACTGCTTTAGGCTAGGAGTTGCCAAGCGAAATCCTGCCTGAATAAAATGGCGATCGAACGCCAATGCCGTTGAAATTTGTCTTTCTTGCATCACTATAAATGAAAGACAATCGACCAATCCCCAGGTTTTGTCCTGATGCGTTTCGTATAAGCCTATAGCAGAGGCAAATAGGTCTGGAGTCAGAGGGATAACCGTTGCTTCAGCAGCAGACTGGAAATAGTGAATAATGGTGGCAGCTTCGCGTCGTGCGAATCGTGAGAGGGAATTACCAATCTCAAGTAGGATGGCATCAGTCGTAACCAGTGGAATCCCTTCATACTGCTTAGATAACTTGAGTGCCTGATGATGATATTGATCATGTTGGTTAATTAAGGCTGTTACATAGCCCGTATCAACAAATACAGGGCTAGACATTTTTCTCCTCGTTTAAGTAAGCATCAAGATTTTCTGAAAAGTCTGCTGGAGCAGATATTTTAATCTGCCGGAGACGAGCAAGTAGGGGATGGGCATCAGAGTTTTCTAGCGCGACAGTTTCTACTTCCTTATCCTCTAACAAAATAACTCGAATCGCTTTTCCTTCCCACTGGGGGGAATATTGAGGAGGAATGGTAACGGTGCCGTTGTGGAGGATAGTCTTAAATTCGATCGCTTGCATGGGTTCACTGAGGAAATAAAGAGTTGTGTTTAGTTTAGCTCGATCTTCGATCTTGTAGGTTGGTTGGGTCATTGGGAAACCCAACATCGAATGGCACTGAAATAAGCCAAATCATGCAGCCAGATTGGCCTTGAGGACAGAACGAGGCTGACGCATTCGGGGGTAGTTTTTGGGTCTGCGTTTTTTCACTCTCGGTTCAACTCGATTGGGACGCAAGGGCACAAGCTTGTCTGTGATTACTTCCCTTCGCTGACGATAGAGACGTTGGCATTCAAAGATGGTAGCGCTGGCCAACTCGGCAACGAAATTATTGAGATGCTGGCGACATCCTTGGAGTGAAATCCTTAGTGGCGATACCTGAGACTGCTGAGCTGCTTCCCACATCAAGGTACGCAGGAGATTGTAGGCCATCAGATGCACCCAGATTTCCTTACGAACCATCTCGGGGGTTTTGCCTAGCAGCATTTCCATCTTCAAGGTGGTCTTAATATGTTTGAGATTAACCTCTGTGGCAAGCAGCGCGCAGTTGATAGAGTTGTGCTAATTGCTGGCGGGGGAACTGTTTGGGGTCAAGCAGTGTGGTGACCACAATAATCTCTTCCGGACGGAACCCCTTCTGGTAGACCTGAAAATGAACCTCCCTGACCATAAGAGTTTCTGGTAAGTTGGCAAAGTCTTCTCGACTCATTGACTGTAGCGGTTATTGGTGTGCCAGGGAACAATATGGTCAGCGATGCCCAGCTTTTTATCACGACGGAAGTCCGTTTTGCGGGCATGCTGTTTGCGAAAAACCGCATCAGCTTTAGCCCGTTGCACCAATACCATATCCCCATAGGTGCCAAAAGCAGAGTCCGCCAAGGCCACATCCCCAGGTTTCAGCAGTTTGTAGAGGTCTCGGGCGATGACTAACTCACTGGTGTTAAATGCAGCAACCATCACATTGAGCACAGCTCCGGTGCACAACGAAAACATCACCACCAGCTCGGGCTAGGGAAACCCGCACCCTTGATGCTGATTTGAATGCTGGGGATAGGCTTGCTGATTCTCAGCCGTGTCACTCATGAGCACCGAAGTCCCATCTAGGGCTCGAACCCGACGACCGCACCACAAGTGTGATTCATGCACTTGGGATTCCATCCCATCAGCAGTCTTCATAAACAAGCGCTTGAATATCCTTTCTCCAAGACGGCTGCGGGCCTTGCTATAGGCAAGGCGTGTCTGATGAGGGGGGAGTGGCTCCAGCCGCACTTAACCAAGTAATTACACGACTGACAGCATTGCGCATACTCTTATCTGGTTCGAGAACTTGGGAAAGAAATGCCCACAGCGTTACGGCGGGGGTGAACACACAATTGCGATAGTGCACTTCCTCATCTAAGAGAACTTGCTCAATCTCAGACTCGGGCAGTAGTTTACGGAAGGGCAGTCCCAGACTCTGGGTGAATTTCTGCTTGAGAATCTCGGCTCGATTCGGCATAGTAGGGGGTATTGTAGTTTGGTTTTCAAGGCTTAGATCTTCTCATATCAAGCCTTGAGAGTTTTTTTTATCCCCTTATTTCAGTGCCATTCCACCCTACAAGAGCAGCAGGAGCGAAGCGCTGCTGCAAGCAGATCGCACTAATACCTGACGATGGGCGATCGCACCGTCGTGCTTGTTATCAGATGAGGGGGTTTGGGGGAGCTATAATACCCTCTTTGATTTAGCGGTGGGAGGATGTCACCGCTGATGGGTCATTGCGATTACAGCTTCCACAGTAAAGTCTGAAAGATTTTCTAGAGTGGGGAGTGTGTCGGTTCCAGCATAGATCAGTGGCAGTTCTTGGTTCTCCCAAACCCAGATTTGCTGTCGCTGAATATCGATGAGCCAAGCGAGCTGAGTCCCGTTGCTCAAGCAGTGCAGAATTTTATTTTGTAGGTCTAACGTACTTTGGTCGGGGGAGCGAATTTCAATTAACCAGTCCGGTGAACCTTGCAGAGGTCCATCTTCATCAAAGAGGCGATCGCTTTTCACTACGGCAATGTCAGGCACGGGAGATAGCGGGGGCACAATGCAACGGAGTTCTTGGATGGCTTCGTAGGCTTTGGTTTGGTTGTTGATCGCGTTAACAAGGTTGCGCTGGAGGCGGGAATGAAACAGCGTTGGCATGGGCTTTTGCTGGGCCTGTCCATGGATGAATTCCCAGGCAGGAGAGGTTTCAATATTGGGTTGCTGGAGAAAAGCGTCTAAGGGGCTAGTGATGATAGGAGATTGCATAGTTGCCTGAGAAACACCTCGGAAAGCGCAACGTATTTTTAGTTATTATTTATATTGTGACACTCCCCGCCCTGGAAGGGCGAGGCTTCTTTAGGTCAGACAAACCCTGCTGGGGTTAGTTTTACCCTAAGCTGTTGAATACGGTTGAATAGCTTGCGGACTGCCTTCTGCCTTCTTCAAGACCCCAGGATTTTTCCGTTTGATAGCATAGAGAACGAAACTAAGTCGAATCAGGGACTAATTTTCTGACTTCTTCTAAATCATCATTCTTAGAAAAAAGGGCGTCCATTAATTCAACTAAGTAGTCGGACATAAGTAAACTAAACTGTGTTAAGTTTTATTAAGAGAGTCCGAGCGATCGCTATCATCAGTATTATCTAGAACAAATGTACTAAGATAATCATAATCATAATGATTATCATTATTTCTAAGAAGGTCTTCTAATCCTAGAAAAAATTCCCCGATTATGGGATGATTAAGGATGAAGTTTTTTGTCATAACAAATATTGATTGAGGAAAGCAAAAAAGAATTGAACAACCAAAAAAGAAAGGGAAAAGATTAAATATTTGTGGCTTATTAGAAGTGGGGAAAAGTTTTGAATATGGATTAGCCGAAAAAAGTTTCAAAAGTGAGAGTTATATCAAGTTAATGGACTGGCAAGCATCCAAAGCCCAAGAAAGATTTGAGAAAACCGGACAAATAACGGTAGTGGTCGAAGACCAAGGGTCTATTCATATTAGCGGATTGACCCGCTCACAATATAAGAGATGGGAAGAACCTTTCTGATTGGGCTGGGTCTAGACGCGATCGCTTACTGGTTACCATCCTTTTTTGTCAACTTTACAAAAGTTAACACAGTGCTGTTTATTTATGTCCGACTACTTAGTAACGGATTCAAGGGTTACGGATTCGGGTTCAATAAAATAGTTTAAACGCAGTCGCAACCAGTTTAAGGCAATTGTGAGGTAAATAAAACTATTTTCCTGCCATTGTCTGTCTGAATTGAGCTGTTTTTGCATCTTGAACCCTGGGGCTTATTGTTACACTATGAACCAAGTCTAAATGTTAAGTTATATGAATTTCTTTTAATTTGTGTTACCACACAAGAGAACTGACGACCACCTGTTCTAAGTTTAGCTAAGCGCCCGCTTCGATAGACCCAGAATATATAAACGACAAAATGTCTGCGAAAATTTAGATGCGTTTGCCCTGACATTACCCTTGACCTTCCTGAAGAATTAGTTTCGCGCCTGAGTTCTCTAGCAGTACTGAGGCGCCCCGCTACGCGGTGCCTAGATTTAGTCCCTGCGGAAGCAGCGCGGCGGGCGCACATATAGGTCACAACACGCGCCTTAAATTTAGAATGAACCCGGGCAGCACGTCTTCGCCAGACAACTTGGTGGGATTTTCCAATACTTCTACATCCCTCCCAGGGCGATAAATTTCCACCCTTGTGTTCTGTGGGTTTATTAACCATCCCAGTCTCGCTCCGTTGTCGATGTATTCCCGCATCTTGGCTTGCAGTTTGGGGAGGCTGTCCGATTCGGAGCGCAACTCGACAACAAAGTCTGGACAAAGCGGTAAGAAACCTTTTCGCTGTTGGGGAGTCAGCGATTCCCAACGTTCCCGCCTGACCCAGGAAACATCAGGAGAGCGGTCAGCCCCGTTGGGAAGTCTAAACCCAGTGGAAGAGTCGAAGCCTTCTCCTAAATCCTCGTGTTCTTCGTACCAGCGAGCGAGTTGTCCGGTAATGCTGAAATTCCTCAGACCTGATTCGCCTTCTGTGGGTGGATTCACAACTAACTCTCCTTGTGCGGTGCGTTCTAGCCTTAAGTCGCGGTTCGCTGCTGAGAGGACCTCGAACTGTTCTTGGGTGACGTGGAGGGCAATCGCGCTGGGGAGTTCAAGGGATAGGGTTTCTGGTTGGGTTGGGGTTTGCACCATGTTACTTTACTTATTTTCGCTGCTGCCTTCTGCGGAGTGCCTTCTGCCTTCTTCAAAACCCAGTAGTCAGTAATTCCCGCTGCGGCGTAGGTCTGGCGTTTATCTTCCCTATCCATCGTCCAGCGGGCAATGGTGGCAGTCATAGGCTTATTCCGTTGTTTGGAATCTGATCACGATCCTAACAAAATGACAATTGTCTGGCTGGCCAAACCCCCTCATCGCTGCGAGGGAGGGGCTAACGCCCTTTTAAGGAGAGAGCTGCTGCTCAAAAAACAAGCAGCTCTCTTCAGAAGACAAATTATTCGCTGAAGTAATTATGACGCACCCAAGTACACAATCACCACTCACCTGCCAGTCCTGCCCGTTCTTTGACGACTATCACGACCAACGGGGTCGAGGCTGGTGTCGTGCTTTCGATAATCCTGCCCGGCGACACCACCCCAGAACCATTGACTGCGAGCTAGTTATCCAGAGCCATACCGTCATGGTTGAGGTTCATACCAAGGCGGTTGAGGATGATGGGTACGGCTATCCAGTGCCAGTGGATTCTCAGGTTATTGTTACAACTGGGTAGTTCTTTCTGAATTTCAGAATACACATCCTCATTGCTTCTGAACCAATCTATTCTTGCAGTATCGAATTCATCCTTGTCGGGGTGTTTCCATATTCCATTGCCTATTAGAGATGTCTTCTTTTGTTAGTCATAGCCTGACAGCTATCAGCATATACTCCTTGACCAAGAAACCTTATAGACCATATATCAACCAGGTATTATGGCTCGTCTGGCTGATTATTATCGCCTCTACTCCTGACATTGATTATCTTATCCAACTATTATTTTTATCGCAATCTCTTCATTGAGATGGGTATCTTCGTGCCGTTCTTCTCTAGTCTTTATTTAGTTCGTCACCAATTAGCGAAAACGCTCAATCTGCCAGCTATAATTGTGGCCCTAATGTCAAGTTCTATCTGCTTTATGTATTGGGCATACAGTCTGCCACGATAACCTCACCGATAACAAAAGATAATCGATAACTCTCATTCTCAATAACGAGGAATACTTAGATGGGCGATCGCTCTTGGTCGTGGTCTCCTCCAGATACTCATCCCCCGGAGAGCATAAAAAACCATGGGGCATTATGACTCAAATCAGATTTAAGTCTGGCACTGCGAGCGTTTTTCATCAAGCTTCCACCCCATACATTTTTATGCTCCCGTAGTGTTTTTGTCGTGTCTATGAATCCTAAATTTCAGGTGATTTTATTATTTAATATAATGAGATCATCTTCGTAGGGTGGGCTAGCTTGTGAAAAACCCCCAAACCGATGGGACATTTTTTGGCAATGCCCACCAAATGAGATTAAGGTGGGTGGTGGGCATTGCCATTATCATTGATCTGGTGACAACCAAGATGTGGACAGGCAATGCCCACCCTACTATTGGAAATAAACT
>JBFRWF010000295.1:0-14214 GCA_051439465.1 Xenococcaceae cyanobacterium
GTCCATTAATAAAAGTTGACAAATTGAGGAACGAAAAATAACCACTTTCAGCTCTCCCCCGCTCCCTGCTCCCTGCTCCCTTGCTTGCCTCAACCAGAATTTCCCGATTACTGGACCGACGCTCTAGGGGCTCCGTCGCGGGTTTCCTCACATCTAGCTGAATTGACCTAATATACAGCACAGTAATGTTCACGAATCAGAGCGGATTGCTATAAAATGCACATTAAAATCTTTATCATTTGTAATTTGGCAATTCTTCTCGTTGGAGGGGGAAACCGCAAAGCGATTGCCATTCCTGACTCAGACGTTAATGGTGTAAACCCCTTAATAATTTCTCAGTGGTCTGAGTATCCTGAGACGTATCCTGAGACTAAACCCTCAACTACTCCTCAATGGTCTGAGTATAATGAGACTAAACCCTCAACTACTCCTCAGTGGTCTGATGTTGATTCACCACCAGTTGTTCCCTCTCCTAGCACAGAATTACAAGTCTTTCCAGTAGAACTGCAAACTCATACAGTCCCTAGTGCTTCGGAACCCAGGGCTAGTAGGGAAGTTCTAGATGAGAAACATCGATATAGCCCCTTAGCAAATCAGCAATTCCAACAGCCGACAGCGCAGCATTTGCGTCAAGGGGAAGTTGTCTTGAACCTCTACAATCGCGTCTTCTTTCCTGCTGGCTCAGTAGAGGAAGAAGGAACTGATATCTTCCCTAACTTGGGTTTTACTTGGGGCGTCACCAATAACTTACAACTGTCCTTTCAGTACCAACATGTAGATAGTAGTTTTCCAAGGCGTCAGGGTAACTTCGAAGCACAAACTAGGGTAGGAGATAATGAGGGAACTCTGGAAGTTAAGCAAAGGCTCTGGCAGAACTCATCTGAGTCCCAAGCTCTTAGTGGTGTTTTTTCCCTTTCCGTGCCCCTGCGCGATCGGGGGTCTGCATTTAGGCGAGAAGGTTTCGTTTTTGATGAACAGAGGCGGGACGTCGTAACAGCTCTTCAATTTCCCTTCACAGCTTCTGTTGATAAACGCTGGCACTTGACAGTTTCTCCTACGGTGGCTTTCTTCCCAAAGGAGAGTGCCCTGTTTTTGCGTCGTCTCCCTATCAATGACTCTGGTTCTTTCGGTACCACTTTTGGTTTTACTGGTGCAGTTTCCTATAATATCAGTCCCAGGTTAACCCTTTGGGGGGATGCCTTCGTTCCTGCCACTGGTAATAACAGCATTAATCGGGACACTGGGCGACCAGCCAAAGCCGTGGCCTTCAACGCTGGCTTTCGCTACTTTGTAAATCCCCGCATAGGTATAGATGTTTTTGCTACCAATACCCTAGGCAGCAGAGGTCCTCTTGCCTTAACCGCAGACCGGGATTTTACTGCCTTGGGGGCAAGCATCGTATTAATGCCTGACTTGATCAGTGCCAACCGCCGCAATCCCGACAGTTTTCAGATGCAGTTCGATGGAAAAGATACTCCCATGACCACCGATGGTTTAGCCTTTTTCGATGGAGGAACTGTACCTAGTGGCAAATTTCTCTTAAATGTACAAGGCGGTAGCCAAGGAGTTCTCTCCTCCTTGCGCTATGGCTTGCTCAAAGATGTGGAGGGTGGAATTTACCTGGATTATATGTCTGGTAATGTGGACGCATCAGAACAAGGGTTCAGCGGAAAGATTCGGGTACTTAATCAAGCAGAAGGGGCTCCCCTGACTGCTAGTTTGGCTGCAACTTTTGGTCTACCTAACCAGCCTTTCATTAATTTCTTCGAAAACAATCGGAATGAATTTAAAGTTCGGGGTTTGAGGAAAACGGTTCCTTTCGTTTTACAAGGAGATGAGGATAGTGAGGGGCAGCTTTTTATAGTCACTTTTTCATTACCTCTAACTTACCAGTTTGATAGTGGTGCAGCCCTGTGGGCTACCCCGATTGTAGGTTATGTGCAGAGGCGAGGGACAGAACTTGCTGGTTTTAATGTTGGCGGTTCAGTACCGGTTTTCTCCAATTTTAGTATTGTGGGGGAAGTAGGGGCGAATTTTACCGAGGAGGGCAATGCCTTCATTGGCAATACTCGGCAAAATGCGGTTCCTTGGACTTTCGCCATCCGGTGGAATCCTTCAGCCTTTCTAGGATTTGACCCCGAAACAATTAAGAATCCTGTGAAACTAGAGCTATATGTGACTAACCGGGTTGGTTCTTCTACTTGGCATCAACTCAGGGTGCGAAACCAAAATAGAACGGCAGTGGGAGTTGGTGTGTCAATCCCCTTTTAGTCCTTAGTCATTAGTCCTTAGTCCGATGCAGTCCGTCGATATTTTAATCCTCTCCAATGGTCCTGGGGAAGTAACCACTTGGGTTCTACCCGCAGTCAAGGCGCTGCGCCAGAAATTGGGGAATGATCGATCGCAGATAAGAATATCGGTGGTGCTGTCGCCTTGTCCCAACGCCACTGGGAAAGAGGCGGCGATCGCTTCGAGCTATCCGGAAGTGGATCGAGTGCAGTCCTCAGAGGATTTTTTCCCATTTTTGCTCTGGGGAAAGACCGCTGCTAATTGGGACTGGCGGGAGGTGGGAGTGGTTTTATTCCTCGGTGGAGACCAATTTTTCCCTGTAGTGATTGGTAAACGCCTTGGCTATCGCACCGTAGTATATGCTGAATGGGATGCCCGCTGGCATCGGTGGATTGACCGATTTGGGGTGATGAAACAGTCAATTATTGCCAAAGCTCCCAAAAAATATCGGCACAAATTTACAGTAGTGGGGGATTTGATGGCAGATGTGGGGAATGGTGACTGGGAACTGAAGAAGACTTTTCCCAATTCCTGTGATGCTCGAAATCAAAGATTTCTGCCCGTCGGATCGCTGCAATGCTCGAAATCAAAGATTTCTGCCCGTCGGATCCCCAATCACCAATCCTCAGTCAATTCCCCAATCGAACTAATAGGACTTCTACCTGGATCAAAAGCAGCGAAATTGGCTCAGGGATTGCCGTTGTGTTTGGCGATCGCCCAACATATCCACCTCGCACGTCCCCAAACCCGCTTTATCATCCCCGTCGCTCCTACCTTAGATTTACAAACCTTAGCCCGATTTGCCGACCCCAAAAAAAATCCAGTGATTGCCAAGGTAGGCGGTGTGAGTGCCCAATTGGTAATTCCTGATTCTGATACCAGTGAACAACCCTTTCTGAAAACCTCTGAGGGACTCTGGGTGGGGTTAGCAACTCAGTTTCCTGCCTATGACTTACTATCCCAGTGTCGCCTAGTTCTAACCACCGTGGGGGCAAACACTGCCCAACTCGCGGCTTTGGCTGTGCCGATGATTGTCCTACTACCAACACAACAGCTAGATGCCATGCGATCTTGGGATGGTGTACCAGGTATCCTTGCTAACTTACCTATTTTAGGTTCTGCCTTTGCCAAACTAATCAACTGGCTGGTATTGCGCCAGGGGCGGCTTTTTGCTTGGCCGAATATTTGGGCAAACGAGGAGATTGTCCCAGAGTTGGTAGGTGAGCTGCAAGCCCCAGATGTAGCTCAGATGGTGCTGGATTTTTTGTATAATCGGGAAAAGCTGGAGGAAATGCGCCATCGCCTGCTTAGTGTCCGGCGGCAGGAGGGAGCAGCAAGCCAGATTGCTGAGATAGTCGGCGAACAAATTAACTGATTCTTGTTTCGTATTCCCTAATCCGAAGTTCCCTGCTTCTAGAAAAAAGGGGGTAGTTAACCCGGATTTGGTATTGTAATCAATAACAACACAGAATAAAAGACAAATGTTAAGATACCTGAAGTATAAACAAATTGTGTTACTTAGATAAGCTAGTAGAGTCATGTCATGCAATCTGTAATTGTTCGCCGCCTCAGCTTTAGTTGCCTGTTTTCCTTGCCTTTCACCCTGGCTTTGGCAATTATGCCACCTATCCAGGCTCAAGTACCGGATTCTCCTATACCAGAAAGTACCGAGGAAACTCAGACTGAAGACTTGACAGATCCGAATAATCTTCGCCCCCTAACTCAGCCAGACAGCCTCCTTAGCTTAGAGGGAGGGCGACGACTGATGAGAGAAGCTGGCAAAGCCATAGATGACGAGGAATATCAATTAGCAGCAAGTAAACTACGGCAAGCTCGCAAGATTTTTAACCAGCTATCTAATTTTTACCTCCAGCTTGCTAGCAGTTTTTCGGGAATTGATAACCGTATTACCGAGGGACTAAGGGCTAACGCACTGCAAACCGGACAAGAGCGGGATGAAGCGACTTATCAGCTTGCCCTAGTGCATCGGGCGCAAAATCAGCCTGAACTATCTGTCCCTTTGCTTATCCAAGTGATTCGCTCTCAAAACCCTACCAGTGAACTGGGGAAAAAATCATACCAGCAGCTATATGAATTGGGGTTTGTCGATGCCCCTTACTCAACTTCAAATAAGTGAGGTACTGCTGCTTTTTGCTTGGCTATGTGGATAGGTCAAAATAATCTCAGTTGTCGTTATTGTAGGAGTTTCAATGGTTAGCCTCAAGCAGGTTGAAGCAATGATTCGAGAAAAACTGCCTGATGCCCAGGTGACGGTTAAGGACTTGACTGGTGGCGGCGATCATCTTGAGGCAATTGTCGTGTCCTCTGAGTTTGAAGGCAAGACAAGAGTCAAACAGCACCAGCTTGTTTATGGTGCTCTGCAAGAAGCAATGGCATCGGAAGCTATTCACGCTCTGGCTTTGAAAACTTACACTCCCGAAGCCTGGAAGGCTGGTTCACAAACTGTCTAGGTTATACCAAATCCGGGTTAACTATCCCTTTTTTGAGGTGAAGTAGGGAACTTCGGATCAGGGAACTTCGGATCAGGGAACGGAGACGTAGACAGGATTTTTTCCGGCAACATCAGTACTGGATATGCCAGATCAATGGCAACCTCCTCTACTTCCCATCAGCAATATTAGCAAAGAACAGTAAGAAGTAACTATGACACCAGAACTTAAAGAGCGGATTGACAAGTTAGTAAATGGCCAAAAAATTTTGGTTTTCATGAAGGGGTCGAAGTTGATGCCTCAGTGCGGTTTTTCTAACAATGTTGTCCAAATTCTCAATACTTTGGGCGTTCCCTACGAAACAGTAGATATTTTAGAAGACTATGAAATTCGTCAAGGAATTAAAGAATATTCCAACTGGCCAACCATTCCTCAGGTATATATTAACGGGGAGTTTGTTGGTGGTTCAGATATCATGATTGAGCTTTACCAAAGTGGCGAACTACAGGAAATGATTGAAGTCGCCCTAGCTTCCTAATTGGGACAATTTTGGTTGGTTAGGGTAGGCACTGCCTACCCTAAATTATGAGTCAAAGGAATCCCTAATAGTAGTCAGATTTTATTTGTGGCATCGACAATTCAAAATTCGAGGGATCTCGGAGGAAACGGAAGGCTTCTTCCTCTAAGCGGTGGATAAGGTAAGGTTCTAGGACATTGGTATGACGGAGGCAGGATATGTAACCATCCATGTACAGCCGCATTTCCTCAAAGCGACGACCTCTGTGCCACAAATCCACCATAGCATCGGTGAGTTTTTGATAGTAACGGACGGATTGGGTATCTTGAAGCATGATCTTAAATTGAGCGCGTCTGGTGTGGTGGACTAGCTTGTCTAGAGTTCAGTTAGTAGCTATTTAGTTACAGGAAATCTACTGATTAACTGACCTATATTAGCCTTCGTTAAGTTTATTCTAACTGCCAACTCTCTAAAGCGTCAGGCTATTGCTCCGCTGGTTTTGGATCTGGTTGACTGATGACTTTTGACTTCTTGCTCAGTAGCGACTGTTACAGAATCTTGACATTAGCTCTGTTAGCTTGAGAAGTAAGGAGTTCTAAGGGAATGAGGCTAGGGTGGGTTTGGTTTACATTTCAATTGTCGAGAGCAATCCTCACCTGCGATCGCTCTTAGGTTGGCATTTACAGCAAGCAGGTTATTTAGTCCAACAATACACTAGTATTCAGCAGGCGAGAAACGCTTTTTACCATCGCCAAGCAAGCTTAGTCATCTTGGATTCTGATTTACCAGACGGAGATAGTCTAGAATTGTGCCGCTGGCTTTACCAACGGCGACAATCACTGATTTTAATGCTGTCTGCCCGTAATAGTGAAAAAGATATTGTCACCAGTTTAAGGGCTGGGGCTGACGATTATCTGACCAAACCCTTTGGCATGCAAGAGTTTCTGGCGCGAGTTGAAGCCCTAGTTCGACGCATGAGAGTGACTTATGCACCAGTGTATTTAGATTATGGCGATCTGAAAATTGACTTGGTACACCGTCGCGTTCAATTCAAAGGTAATTTTGTTTACCTGACTCCTCAAGAATTTAGTTTACTTTACGTCCTTGCCCAGGCAGAGGGAACAGCCTTGAGTCGTTCTGAACTGTTGCGCCGCGCTTGGCCAGATGCCATTGATAACCCGCGCACTATTGATACCCACGTCCTGTCTCTGCGCAAGAAAGTCGAAACTGATCCTCGGCAACCCAGCTTAATTCAAACAATTCGCAACATTGGTTATCGGTTCAACCCTGAGATTCTTAAGGGAGAGACTCCACCCCCTTCACCGACACCATCGATGGCCAATACTCACCAGGAAATGCAGGACACGGAAGCTTTCTGGGCAGTACATCAGGAGAAAGCTTCTGCGCCAACTAAAAACTGAGCTGTTTGACTTAATCCGTTTTTTACTGTCATTTTAAATTCTATTTTAAATTCAA
The DNA here is from genome assembly GCA_051439465.1 of Xenococcaceae cyanobacterium. Lineage (GTDB taxonomy): Bacteria > Cyanobacteriota > Cyanobacteriia > Cyanobacteriales > JBFRWF01 > JBFRWF01. The sequence goes on from JBFRWF010000295.1 coordinate 6,733, forward strand.
CTGTAGGGGCGAAGCATTCGGGGGATAAATCATCGAACTCTACCAAAAATTATATATCCGAATGCTACTCTACTCTTCGAGAAGGCTTCGCCTACGAGAAGGCTTCGCCTACGCCCTGCTCCCACCGATAACCTATATATATTAAAGATTGAATTAGAGTTAGCACCTCTGGAAAGGGCGAAGCATTTGGATATCCAACTTGATGATACGTTTCAGAATTTATCTCCCAAATGCTACTCTACTCTACTCTTCTCGAAGCCCTACGGGCTACGAGAAGGCTTCGCCTACGAGAACGCTTCGCGTACGCCCCTACAATAATGAAAACGATTTGCGATCACTTATCTGTTAGTCTAAACTCCAGTGAAATATTGGGCTTGGCAACGTTCCCGTTGAATTTCCTGTCCTTGGGCATTGACAGTGACGACATCGAATTCAAAGATAGGTAGCGATCGCTTTATTCCACAGGCAGCAAATCTTCGAGCGAGAGCCGACAAAATTTCTCTAAGTAGTCGGACATAAATTTTGTCACCTGAGTTAAGAAATGTAAACAGCCTCAATGCTTTACTGTTGCCTATTCCCTATTCCCTGTTCCCTGTTGCCTATTGCCTGTTGCCTGGTGAATAGGTGCTAACATTGAAATCCCAGCCAACAGAGACAAAACCAATGAGCGTAGTAATTCCTGATGATATCCTGCAAGCTGCGAAAATGTCAGAAGCAGAATTAAAACGAGAAATTGCTATCATGCTTTACCAACAAAAAAAAATTAGTATTGGCAAAGCTCGTCATCTTGCCCAAATGCACTTAATTGAGTTTCAAAAAGAACTTTCTAGGCGGGAAATTTGCCTTAATTATGATGTAGAAGACTTTCAATATGACATGAAAACTTTGGAAAAATTAGGTGATTTATGATTGTTGTTAGTAATACTTCACCGATTACTAATCTTGGTATTTATCAAATAAATATTAACACAGCTAGATTGCTTTGTTTTGGTGGGTTACGGCGGATAGCTAGTTAGCAGGTTAGTAAGATGAGTTATCTCCGCCTAACCCACCCTACGCAAGAGTTTAATATTTTCTTTATAGATATCCTCTAGTACAGCTTCTAGTACAGCTTATCCATTACCATTCATTGGCAGCTTTAGCTTTTGCTCGAACTAAATTGTCCCGTAACTTTGTCCAATCTAACTGAGTTACTGGAGTGTCTTCTAGCAACTGTCCCTTCTGCAAATACAAAACCCGATTAGCAAACTGCTGAGCTAACTCTAGTTGGTGATTAACCATCAGAATCGTGGTTTTACCGCTAGTTACCAAAAGGGTTAAGACTTCTAAGAGGTGGGAAGCACTACCAGCATCTAAAGCAGAGGTTGGCTCATCCAATAATAATATCTTCGGTTGCATCACTAAGGCACGGGCGATCGCCACTAATTGTCTCTGCCCCAAGGACAGTTGTAGTTCATTTCGCTCTAACCAATCTTCTGGGATATGCAGCCTGGAACGCCAAGTTTCCACCCGCTGTTGAATTTCCTGGTTGGGTAGCTGCTGCAAAAGGAGGGGGTAAGCCAAAGCCTCTTGAACCGTCATTCCCAACAGCTTCGGTTCTTGAAGTACGAGTACAACCTGCTGACGCAGTTGCCTAACTGGGATTTGGCTAAGTTGCTGATTTTCCAGATGAATTGACCCAGCAGTTGGTTCATTCAGTCGGTTTAATAGCCGCAACAGCGAGGTTTTTCCTGCACCTGATGGACCGATAATCGTCAGGCGATCGCCCGGAAATACTGCAAAAGAAATATCTTGTAATAAATAGCTAGAACCCACTGATGCAGCCAGACTTACCTGTTGTAGCTCCATGATGGGGGGATTTGTAGGGCCTACCGTTGAATTAGCATAGCCATTGCTCATTATCTGCTTGTCCTGATTTTAATTGGGAGATATCTAATTACAGGCTCAAAATGGGGGCCATCCGCTCCGAAAATACCGGAAGAGATTAAACTTACTACTGGTAAGCCTTGCCCGAAAAACTCATTTACTAACTGTTGCACTTTATATTTTCTAATGGCAATCAAAAGATCATCTGAACAAAAAGGTTCACAATCAGACCGTCCCACAGTTAATCGCAAAGCAAAGCAGCGCCGCCAGTCTCGGAAAAAATCTTCAGAAGATGAAAACCTGCTGCTAGCAACAGCGGCTTTAGATGAAACCGAAAGTAGCGAAGATAACATTCGACCCCATCGACTCGCTGATTACATCGGGCAAAAAGATTTAAAGGAAGTTTTAAAGATTGCCATCCAAGCAGCAAAAGCTAGAGGGGAGTCGCTGGATCACCTGTTGCTATATGGTCCTCCTGGACTGGGTAAAACCACCATGTCCCTAATTTTAGCAGCAGAAATGGGGGTCAACTGTAAAATTACCGCCGCACCAGCCTTAGAGCGTCCGAGAGACATTACAGGAATTTTAATTAATCTTAAGCCGGGAGACATTTTATTTATTGATGAAATCCATCGCCTCAATCGCATGACTGAGGAATTGCTCTATCCAGCAATGGAAGATTGTCGGTTAGATATTACGATTGGTAAAGGTCAGACTGCCAAAACTCGCAGTATTCCCCTAGCCCAGTTTACCCTGGTAGGTGCCACGACTAAGATAGGTTCCCTGACTTCACCCTTGCGCGATCGCTTTGGTTTAATTCAACGGCTGCGCTTCTATGAGCCGGATGAACTCACCCTAATTGTCCTGCGCACCGCTGACATTCTCAAAGTCCTCGTTACTCAGGAGGGTGCTGAGGAAATTGCCCGTCGTGCTCGGGGAACTCCCCGAATTGCCAATCGCTTACTTAGAAGGGTACGGGACTATGCTCAGGTGAAAGCAGCAGAGTCGATTACCAGGGAATTGGCAGCGGAAGCCATGGAAATGTTTAATGTAGACAATAGAGGTCTAGATTGGACAGACCGCCTGGTATTGAGTACGATTATTGAGCAGTTCAAGGGGGGACCAGTAGGTTTAGACGCGGTTGCGGCGGCTACGGGGGAAGATACCAAAACCATTGAGGAAGTCTACGAACCATATCTGTTGCAAATTGGCTATATCAACCGCACTCCTAGGGGTCGAGTGGCGACGGAAGCGGCTTATAAGCATTTAGCTGGAAAATCCTAACAGGGAACAGGGAACAGGGACTCGCTGCGCTCAAAGGCAAAAGGCATCTGCGTCAGCAGCGACGAAGTCTAAAGGCAAAAGGCAAAAGTTGGGAATAGGGAACAGGGAATAGGCAACAGGTAACAGGGAACAGGGAACAGGGAATAGGCAACAGGCAACAGGGAATAGGGAACAGGGAATAGGGAATAGGAAATAGGGAATAGGAAATAGGGAAAGGGAACAGCTAACCCTAACACCTAACACCTAACACCTCATCCGGGTTTTATATTTATTTTTGTCCGTCAAAATCAAAAAAGTTGAGCGCTTGGATTCACGTTATGCCATGTAGGGCACGGCGTCTTCTAATTAAATGCTTTGACCAACAATTAAAATATGCCGTGTCCCTACTACGTTTTCTCAGAAGCGCGACCTGAACTGGTCGAGTCAAGGGGGAAGCCTACTTCCCAAGGCGATTTGCACCGCCTTCCCCCGTGTAAAACAACCCTTAACATGAAAGATAGAGGATGATTACCATTAACTTTAATTCCATTATTAGGCTAAATGAAGACCAATTTTATCAACTTTGCCAAGCCAATCCTGATGTTAAATTTGAACGGAATGCCAAAGGGGAATTGATTATCATGTCACCCACAGGAGGAATTACTGGCAATCGTAACTTCAAACTTATTCAACAATTAGCAAATTGGACTGAAGCAAATGGAACAGGCATTGGCTTTGATTCTTCTACTTGTTTTAAACTTCCAAACGGTGCCGATCGCTCTCCTGATGCAGCCTGGATTTCTCTAGAAAAATGGAATAATTTAACTTCAGAACAACAGGAAAAATTTGTTCCTCTCTGTCCTGATTTTGTTGTTGAATTACGGTCTCCTTCTGATAACTTAAAACCTCTTCAAGAAAAAATGCAGGAGTATCTAGATAATGGGACTCTTTTAGGTTGGTTAATTAATCGTAAAGATAGACAAGTAGAAATTTACCGTCAAGGACAAATCAAGGAAGTTTTAAATCATCCAACTTCCCTATCAGGCGAAGATGTTTTACCCGTATTTACTTTAAATCTTGAATCTATTTGGTAAATTTTGGGTAAATTTTCTATTGGTGGTTACTATGTACAACAACATTTTCTATCATTGTCATAGGAGATTGCTAAGCTAAGACGCATTTAAACCGCTTATTCTCAGATTGGCCGAATCTCCCCCAATCCCTTTACTGTTGCCTGTTGCCTGTTGCGCCCAGCCTCCAGCGTCGACGCTGGGCGCACTGTTGCCTTGTCTCAACAAGCAATTTAAAAGTGTGACAGCTTATAACTCTGCCTGTGACAACATCCACCAAGACACTGCCTCTTGTCAAAGATCCAGAACACCTGGAAAGCCGTCTGAAAGAGATTCCCGCTGAACCGGGAGTTTATTTGATGCGCGATCAGAGCGATCGCATTCTTTATATTGGCAAATCCAAGAAACTGCGATCGCGTGTCAGATCCTATTTTCGTGACTCCCAGCAATTAAGCCCTCGCATTGCTATGATGGTGCGAAGAGTGGCAGAAATTGAGTTCATCGTCACCGACACAGAAGCAGAAGCATTAGCATTAGAAGCCAATCTTGTCAAGGAGCACCAGCCTTACTTCAACGTACTGCTCAAGGATGACAAGAAGTATCCCTATGTCTGTATCACCTGGTCAGAAGATTATCCCCGCATCTTTATTACTCGCAAACGGCGCATGGGGAAGGAGAAAGATAGATATTATGGTCCCTATGTCGATACTGGTTTATTGCGCAATACTTTACACTTACTCAAGCGCATTTTTCCCCTGCGACAGCGTCCTCGACCCCTGTTTAAAGAGCGTCCTTGCCTCAATTATGACCTGGGTCGTTGTCCTGGAGTATGTCAACAGTTAATTACCCCGGAAGAGTATCACAAGACGGTGCAAAAGGTGGCAATGGTTTTCGCCGGACGCACAGGGGAGTTGATTGATATACTCAAGTCCCAGATGGAGGAAGTAGTAGAAAAGTTGAACTTTGAGCAAGCTGCTACTATCCGCGACCAGATTAAAGCTTTAAAAGCACTGAATGCCGAGCAAAAAGTGTCTTTGCCAGATGATACAGTTTCAAGGGATGCCATCGCCCTTGCTGCTGACGACAAACACTGCTGCATTCAGCTTTTCCAAATTCGTGCAGGTCGCTTGGTGGGACGTTTAGGGTTTTTTGCTGATATTTCTGGAACCCCTGGGGCAATTTTACAGCGGGTGCTAGAGGAACATTACTGGATGGCTGAAGAAGTGGAAATTCCCAGTGAAATTCTAGTACAGCATGAATTGCCCGATACTGAAATGTTGGTAGATTGGTTGAGCGATCGCAAGGGTCGTAAAGTCAGTCTCATTGTCCCCCAACGTGCAATAAAAGCCGAATTAATTGAGATGGTGGAACGCAATGCTAGGTATGAATTAGAACGCACTCAACGCTTTTGGGATCGAAACACCAAGGCAATGCAAGATTTAGCGGAGATTCTCGATTTACCGGACTTGCCGAGACGGATTGAAGGTTATGATATATCCCACATCCAAGGTTCTAATGCAGTAGCCTCCCAGGTAGTATTTATTAACGGGGTTCCGGCAAAGCAACACTATCGCCACTATAAAATTAAGAATCCGACGGTTAAAATTGGTCACTCTGATGATTTTGCCAGCCTTGCAGAGGTAATTCGCCGCCGCTTCCGTAAATATAGAGAGGGAGAAGGAGAGAAGGGGAGAGGGGGAGACATTCAAAATCAACCTGATTTCCCTGATTTAGTCATGATTGACGGGGGGAAAGGTCAGCTTTCGGCGGTGGTGGAAGTTTTGCGAGAGATTAACCTATTAGAAGATTTGCGGGTGGTGAGTTTAGCTAAGCAGCGAGAAGAGATATTTCTACCTGGGGAATCTCAGCCATTGCCTACAGATGCAGAACAACCGGGAGTGCAATTGCTGCGAAGGTTAAGGGATGAAGCGCACCGCTTTGCTGTTAGTTTTCATCGCCAACAAAGGCTGAAGAAAGGCAGGCGATCGCGCTTAGATGAAATTCCCGGATTAGGCTTTCAACGACAGAAACAATTGTTAGCACATTTCCATTCTATTGACTATATCCGGGAGGCATCTCCGAAACAATTAGCAGAAGTTTCCGGGATTGGTCCCCGTTTGGCAGAAGAAATCTACAATTATTTTAATCCAAGTTAGATTTACCAATCGAGGGGCTGGCGATCGCGGAAAAAGCCTCCTGTCGATCCTCCATCCGGCAAGGTCGCCAGCCACACAATCGTGTCCACCCCTTGGGAAGGGGTGCGAAGTGCATTGGGACCGCCCATGTCGGTTTTAACCCAGCCAGGACAGACAGAATTGACCAGAATATTCGTCTCCTTCAACTCATCAGCCAGAATCCGGGTGAGGGCATTCAGCGCCGTTTTGGAAATTCGATAGCCCGGATATCTACCATTCATGTCCGATAGTTGACCCATACCAGAAGAGACATTTACTATCCGTCCGTAGTTGTTAGTCTTCATCAGCGGTACTAAAGCCTGACAAACTTGGAAAGGACCGAATGCATTCGTCTCCATTGCTGAGCGCAAGGTATCGACTTTCGTGCAGAAGACACTGACGTCTGTTTCACTTCTATCGGGTAAGATACCTGCATTGTTCACCAGGACATCCAGCCGACCGAATTCGGTCGCGATGAACTGGCTCAGGCTCTCGATGCTTTCAGAATTGGTGACATCGAGGGGATGATAGACAACATCCAGCCCCTCTTGAATAAGCTGGGAAGCGGCTGCTTTTCCTTTTGAGGAGTTGCGAGAAGTGAGGACAACCCTCAGACCCTGTGAGGCCAATTGTCGGCAAGTCTCAAACCCCAGTCCCCGATTCGCACCGGTGACAATAGCTATCTTCTTGAGTGCATTCATAGATTTTCCTGGGCTATCCTTCTCAATTATTTTTACCTGAGTTTGACATAATTTAATTTTTGATTATGAGTTTGGGTGGGTTTGATGAGTGGAGTGAGCTGCGATCGCCTGGGTCGTAGGGTGGGCATTTTTTTATGGTTTTCGCCTGAGCTGCTAGTCTTAAGGTTCTGATAGTTCTAAGGTAAAATGATGATATTTGGCTAAAGTCTGACGGTGGCCGACGCTGATGAAAGTCGTACCCATCTCTAAAAGATACCGATAGAGATTTTCCTCGTTTTTGACATCTAAAGCACTTGTAGCTTCATCTAAAATCACATACTTGGGTTGAGTAATTAGAATGCGAGCAAAAGCGATGCGTTGTTGTTCCCCTAGAGAAAAAACATCAGCCCAGTCTCTTTCGGCATCAAA
>JBFRWF010000296.1:0-20779 GCA_051439465.1 Xenococcaceae cyanobacterium
CAGGGACTCGCTAGACTAGACTTCGTCCCTGCTACGCAGCGCGTCGCTGCTCCGCAGAGCGCTCAAAGGCATCTGCGTTAGCAGCGACGAAGTCTAAAGGCTTGCATGCAAAAGGCAAAAGGGGGGAGCAGGGGAAGAAAAATACAGAAAATTGATAAAGGGGGTTTTAGACCCGGATTCAGTATCATGACTAAAACCAGGAAGTTGAATATGCAAGTTAAATGCACAATAGCTTAGTGATGAGTTCAATGGAGCCAGTATTTTTTCTGAGGAAATTGATTTACTAGTTGAAATAGGGAGCGATCGCCTGGATCGCTGGCTGTCCAAAAAACTGTCTGATTTGTCCCGCTCGCGCTTGCAAAAGCTGATTGAGGGAGGCTATGTGCAGCTAAATGGTCAAGTCTGTACTGTCAAAAAAACAACGGTACACAAAGGCGATCGCCTGCACCTTTCCATCCCTCCAGCTCAGCCTCTGGACCTGCAACCGGAAGCGATTCCCTTAGATATTCTCTACGAAGATGATGCTCTGATCGTCGTTAACAAACCCGCTGGTTTAGTTGTCCATCCCGCACCAGGTCACGAAACTGGCACCCTTGTCAATGCCCTATTATTTCACTGCCAGCACTTAGCTGGCATTGGCGGGGTTCAACGTCCGGGAATTGTCCACCGACTCGACAAGGATACAACCGGGGCGCTGGTAGTAGCAAAAACCGATTATGCCCATCAACACCTGCAAGCTCAGCTAAAAGCCAAAAAAGCAAGGCGGGAGTATCTTGGAATCGTCTGCGGTGCTCCAGCCGTCGATAGTGGCACCATTGACCTACCCATTGGTCGTCATCCTGTTGACCGCAAGAAGATGGCAGTAGTACCCCTGGAAAAAGGGGGACGGGCAGCTGTCACTCACTGGCAAATTGTCGAAAGACTTGGCAACTACACGCTAATGCAATTTCGGCTAGAAACAGGTCGCACCCATCAAATCCGGGTGCATAGCAGTCATATCGGTCATCCAATTGTGGGAGATCCTATTTATAGTTCTGGTCGTTCTGTTGGCGTTAACCTATCGGGTCAAGCACTTCATGCCTGGAAACTGAGTTTACAGCATCCTGTATCTGGGAAGTTAATTGAAGCGATCGCTCCCCTGCCTGTCAACTTTACCAAGCTTTTAGAAGTGCTGCGCAAGAGAATCAAAAACTAAGGGGTAGTCACCAATCCACAAGATAATTCAGTGTCTTCAAATCATCCTGCCAATCGGTGACTCCCCCTCTTTCACAGTTAGGAAGGCTTCCGAAGAAGCCCAAACTGTAACCTATGGGTCAGAGTGGGTCGTCATCACGATTTCACTGCTTCTGATGTCACTACTTCTTTAATAGGACGGTAAGGTACAGAAGCCTCGATATTAATATTCCCCGTTCTCACCCTTGACATGGTGATTGGTATATTGACGCTTCGTGCCATATCCAAAAATAGAGCCGGATCGCCTGTTTTGAGCTTCTTCTCTTGCGGAATATAGCGTCGCACCGTAGTCTGCCAAACGAATTGCGGAAAGCCCAGTATTGCCCGGTAATATTCGTCATAGCGCGGAGATTTGATGTTAAAGGGAATTTCTCCCTGAGCTCGACCAGGCAGCGACCGACGCCGCTGATAGGGTACTGTATCGTACCCAAAATTTTCTAGGTACTCGTCGCTGTTGAGCAGTTCATCGATAAAGCCTTGGTAGCCCTTGCTGCCAACTAGAACTGCCCAGGCAAGTTTTTCCCGCTCATCCAAAACATCACGCCCCAGCACCCGCTGCACGCACTGCTCAACAAAGCGATAGTTGTTGTTGAGGTTATAGAAGCTGCGCTTGAAGGTATCAGAAAGCAGCAACCCACGAATAAAGTCCCGCACCGTTATCTGGCCATAGCGGAGTTGGGATTCGAGGAAGGGCTCGCGATCCGACTTAAAGGCATGGAAGTAGATCTGACGATATGCTGCTTCGATCAGATTATCCATATCCCCAGGGGAGAGCAGGTTTTCTGCCGAGTAAATTCTAGGCTGTTCATCACCTGGAATTTCATACCCAGATACACGCTCATTTTGGGTTTTCAAAGGATAGCTCAATAATGGAATAGCCAAGTCAGAACCTCCGTAATCTTACGAATTATTAAAAAGTTTAATATTAATCATAAGGTAGTATGGGTCTTCTTTTCTAAGAAATCTTATCAATTCTTAGAATTTGGGACTGGGGCTCGCTGCGTTCAAAGGCAAAAGGCAAAAGTGCGCCCAGCATCGACGTTGTCGGCTGGGCGCAAAAGGCAAAAGTAATGCCCCAATCACCAATCCCCAATCCCCAATCCCTAGTCAATTCACCAACCACTGATCGAGTAATACCGTCTGGCTTCCGGAATTGCCTCTGCTTGTTTGGCTGTTCCATCTGAATCACTCAGGCGATTGTCAACGCGAATCTCGGCACAGAATGTGGCGGTGTTGAACCCACCAAAACGTTTTACCGTGCTAGTCCGCAGGCGTAGATTGGGGCTAGCAAACCAGAAGCGCTCGATGATACTCATGGTTTCATACTCTGTAATCAAAACCAGCCCGTCTTCATCATCCATGTGATAACGACCTGCCACAGGCACAATTTCAGCATAGCCTCTTTCCCGCAGTAGCTTACCCTGCCTGAGGTTATTGGCATCAGGCACAAGGGCGAACACTGTATTTCCATCGTGATTCTCATTCTCTTTGTCCCAAGCCATTGAGCCTTCCCAACTGACGAACGCCCCACCTGCAGCCAGACTGGGATCAACTTCATGGATTTGGCAGATTTCAATGACCTTGGGATGCTCAGCTGTCAGTGCCTCTACTAGAATATCTGAATCTCCCCTCTCTGCCCGTCTGAAAGGGAGATGATGGGTTGTCCGCTGCGATCGCCACTTACCAGCACTGTGCTGAAAAAATTCCATTGCATCCACTTAGATATAGCTCCTTTTGATGATCTTGGGCAAACTGTGCTTCTTTATACTTTCGTTTGATCAAGTCTCTGTTATATTGCCTTAACTAAGCAACATCTCCTTGAACTGTCATTATCCTATTTTGACATTGGTTCAGGAAAGTTCTGCCCAAAAAAATAATATCAAGTCCGGCTATTTGCTTAATAGTTGGTGCTTATATTAATAAGATTGTTAATTTTTGTTACTTTGATTACTTATTGCTTGACAAGGTTGACATTTTAGCAGTTGGGCGTTACATTAGTTTACAATTGCAACAGCCTCAGCAGAAAGAGCCTTTCGCCTTCCGCTGTGTTCAACAGAAACGATCCGAGGAGCGAATTTATGGAAATACCGGCAAAACTCAGCTTAGAGCAACAATTCAAATTGCAAGTTTTACAAAAGCAGGTCAAGAGTTTGAGTCGAGAACAGGCTCAGGAATTTTTAATCGAGGTATTAAGGCAGATGATGGTCAAAGATAATTTGGTTAAACATTTGCTCAAGAACGCATAGTGAAAAGAATCTATGGACTAGTAAGAAATAAGTCATCACCACCAAATGCTATAGGGGCAAGGCATTGCCCAGCCCCTATAGCTAGAAATTCCCCATTCCCTTATCTGTTATTCCGAGGCTACCGGAATTGAACTAAAAAATAGTCAATATCTTGGGTTGACACTGCTTAATCTGGACTATAATTCCCTCAGCCCCTTCTTCTTGGAGATCCTCAATGTAGCCAGGTTGGTAAAATTGAGCTTCTTTAGCACTATCAAAAGGTCCAAAGTAGTAAGTACACCGAGGTTGTGCGGTGGATATTTCCACCCACCAAGGTAATTCGGAGCTAGTTTGACTATTCACTTCACGGCCACCATTTAGGGGTTGTATACTGACGATTTTGCCACATATACAAGTAATTCGCCGCATTTCTTCGTTCTTGCAGCTGTAAGGGACTGTCACTCCCTAGGCTTCGCCACCCTTCGGGAACGCTCAAAGTCAAAAGTGCGGCCAGCGACAACGCTGGTCACCAGTCACCTTGAACCGGATTTACCTGAGTTCGGAGTTTGGAGTGCAGCTTGGCTGTCGTGCGGAGGGGAGTTCGGAGTTAGGGAAACTGCCTGTGTCCCTTCATTTGAACCTTCTTTCAATGCCAGAAAAACATCTTAAAGAAGGCACTCATGAACAGCAAAACATTACAGATTATTACTTTGTTTTTAATAAATGAGACTAGGGCATCACTCATCCCCTAATGTTCTATATCGGTTGGTCAAGTTAGTTGACGAACTCGATAATAAAGTAACTTTTGTCTAAATTAAGGAGAGCTCAATGCTTGATGCTTTTTCCAGAGCTGTAGTCTCAGCAGATGCCAGCACCTCGCCCATTAGTGGTGATCAAATCGGCGAACTCAAGAAATTCGTCGCTGCAGGTAACAGGCGCCTTGATGCTGTGAACGCGCTCGCCAGTAACGCTAGCTGCATGGTTTCTGATGCCATTGCTGGGATGATCTGCGAAAACACAGGTTTGATTCAAGCCGGTGGTAACTGCTACCCCAACCGCCGCATGGCTGCTTGCTTGCGCGATGGTGAAATCATCCTCCGCTATGTCACCTATGCTCTCTTGGCTGGTGATGCTTCCGTTCTCGACGATCGCTGCTTGAACGGTCTGAAAGAGACCTACACTGCTCTGGGCGTACCTGCCACCTCGACTGTGCGTGCTGTTCAGATCATGAAGGCTCAAGCTGCTGCCCACATCCAAGATAATCCCAGTGAGGCTCGTGCTGGTGCCAGGTTGCGCAAAATGGGGAGCCCTGTAGTAGAGGATCGCTGCGCTAGCCTAGTTGCTGAGGCAAGTAGCTATTTCGATCGCGTGATTGCGGCTCTGAGCTAATCACTTTAGCTTTAGTCATGCCTTTTGGGCGATAGAGCTATTAGCAATTGGCGATTAGCCAAGCAATCTGAAATCAACACCCGCTCAAATTCTAATTTGGAGATAAAAAAGAAATGAAATCAGTCGTCACCACGGTCGTTGCTTCTGCCGATGCAGCCGGTCGTTTCCCCAGCACTTCTGACCTAGAGTCCTTTCAAGGCAGCATTCAGCGGTCTGCTGCTCGTCTGGAAGCTGCTGAGAAACTCGGCAATAATCTCGATGCTGTGGCTAAAGAAGCCTACGATGCTTGCATCAAGAAGTATCCTTACCTGAACAACGCCGGTGAAGCGAACTCAACTCCTATTTTCAAGGAGAAGTGTGCCCGTGACATCAAGCACTACATGCGCCTGATCCAGTACAGCTTGGTGGTTGGCGGTACAGGTCCACTGGATGAGTGGGGCATTGCCGGTCAGCGTGAAGTGTATCGTGCGCTGAATCTGCCTACTGCTCCTTACGTTGAAGCACTGTCATTCGCCCGCAATCGCGGTTGTGCTCCTCGCGACATGTCTGCTCAAGCGTTGACTGAGTACAATGCTCTCCTCGACTATGCGATCAATTCCCTGTCGTAGTGACATGGATTGACTAGGTAGTTTCAGTATTAATATGACTAGTAGGGGACTCTCAGTCTGTGGCTCTGCCTGAATCAGGTTGAGCTATAGACAAAGAGTCCCTTGGTCGTTTTGTGTGGCTTGGCGCAGGAATGCCCAATCGTGAGATTGGGAAGCTTACACTTTATGCCTAGGGCATCGGTCAAGTATTCAGACTTGAGAGAATGCTGCGGTTGTGGATACAGGATTTGGGTTTTTGGGTAGGTAAACTGTATGGGCGGATAGAACGCGGATGACGCGGATGACGCGGATTATCACTGATTTTTCTCGCCAGCACTTGGCGAGTACCTGATTTCATAACTACCCGTGAGGTTTTGATGACAATAGATTCTCTATTTGAACAACTGAAACACCCCAACCCCCACCTGCGGGAACGAGCCATGGGGGAACTGGCCGAGACCCGCGATGAAAATACCATTCCTCGCCTGATAGGTATTCTGGGAGAAGAAGATGTCGTCTATCGGCGGGCAGCTGTAAAGGCACTGGGCGTCATTGGTTTAGATGCTGTGCCACCACTGGTAGAGTTATTGCTGAACAGCGACAATGTGACCATTCGAACCAGTTGTGCTAAGGCTCTGGCGCAGGTCGCCTTCAACCACCCAGAAGTTCCCTTTCCAACCGAGGGCGTCCAGGGATTAAAAACAGCACTCAATGACCCAAATCCCGTTGTTTATATTGCAACAGTGATGGCCCTGGGGGAGGTTGGTTCCCCTGTCCTGGACATTTTGATTGAGGCTCTGAAAACGACGGATAACCCTGCGCTGGCTGTGGCAATCGTGAACGCACTCGGTTCCATAGGTGATAACCGAGCCACGGAAGTGCTCGCGACATTGGCCAATGATGAATCTGCCGACTCATATGTTCGTGAGTCAGCCACGAGTGCATTATCCCGTTCGGAGATGGTGATCCAGTACAAGAAAGTGAATGCTCAGCGATCGCCGTAGGCGTGCTTTCAGAGAGAGCAGGCAGCACAACTGCTTAAATAGTTCGAAAAAAGCACTTCACTTTATCAGAAAAATCAGCTTTCTATCCCCAACATCCCAACCCCTTGACTTTATCCTCTCAAAATGAGAGGATAAAGAAGTAATATACTCTGAGGATAAATTGCCTATGAAGAAGAAGACAAAGAACAATGGCAATGCACCTAATTTCGATTCGCTACCTCCGTGCCGATGCTGCCAAGTATCCTGATGTCAAAAAGCAAATACACCACTGGTATGCAATTGTCAGGAAAGCTGATTGGCAAAATTTGGAGGATGTTCGTAGGATTTACCGGGATGCTGAAGCGGTTGGAAACTTCACTGTCTTCAACATCAAAGGCAACAATTATCGCCTGATTGTCGGGATCAACTATGAAGACCAAGCCATTTACTACAAATACTTTCTGACCCATGCCGAATATGACACAGGTCAGTGGAAGAATGACCCTTACTTTTGACAAAGCTGCTTATAGCAACCTGCTGGCTGAAGTTGCTCCCAAGGTGATTGAGACAGAGGAGGAGTATGAGCGCATTCTAGCAGTAGCAGAGCAGCTAACGTTTGCAAAGACTCGCACTTCAGAGGAACGAGCTTTACTGAAGCTGCTAGTGACACTAATTGAAACCTATGAGGCTGAGAACTACCCGATGAATGAGTCCGCGCCTCATGAAATCCTTCAACACATCATGGAAGCCAGCGGCATCCGTCAAGCTGACTTAGTGGGAATTATTGGGTCAAGCGGTGTGGTGTCCGAAGTTGTGAATGGCAAGCGATCTATTAGCAAAGCACAAGCCAAAGCACTAGGCGATTACTTCAAAGTGTCGCCCAGCCTATTCATCTAGCTTGGGATGCTGAACAGGGGCAATGCTACCATTCGATCCAGTTGTGCTAAGGCTCTGGCACAGATCGCCGTTATCTGCCGTCGATGAGCTGTGCCGATCTTCGATTTTCAGGTGTCCTCCTCAGACTGCCTCTCAATTTGAGAAATCGCCAACTTGATGACCTGCTGAACCGCCGCTTCTGGTTCCTGAGTCAATGCAGCTTGCAGAGGTTCCAAGGCAGTGCGATCGCCAATCTTCATCAATGCCAGAGCCGCCGCTTTTCTGCTTTCCCCATCGACATGATGCAGTAACTCGATGAGGTTGGGAATCGCTGGTCGGTGGGTCAGTTTGCCCAAGGCAGCCGCTGCTTCGCTCCGCACCATTGCTGCTGGATCGGAGAGGGAGTTAACCAGTAGATTAAATGCCTTCTCTTCGGGGTGCTCTTCGGCGATGTTGGAGATCGCCCCCACTACGGCACAGCGAACCTCGGCAGAGTCAGAAGAGCTTGCCCCATACAACTGCTCCTTCGCCTCTGCCCCAATAAATGCCAACGCCCATGCTGCATGCCCTTTAGTACTTTCTGGAGACTCTGGCGATGCTAAGATTTCCAGCAATTCTGGCACTGCTGCTTCACCCATTCTGGCAAGTGCCCCGACTGAAGAGCCTTTGACAACTGTATCTTCATCATTTAGAAGGGCATCGATCAAGGTCGGAATTGCTTTCGGGTCAGCAATTATTGTTAGGCTTTTGGCGCAGGCTCGCCGCACGACCGGGTTTGGGTGATGTGCTAGAGCCTCGAGCAAGAAAGGGGTAGCAGGTTCTCCAATTTCACCAAGTGCCTCCGCGAAACCCAGCCTTACCATACCCCGGGAATCTCCTAGACTCTCCACCATGCGTTTCAGGAGCTGGTGGTCATTAGAGTCGAAGGTGTCCAGTGCTATTTGTTTATTGACCGCCCCAAGTAGCGCATCTGTCTCTGCCTGGGACAGCCGGATCGGATCGCCTCCGGATTGAGTTTCGGAGTTGAGGATGTTACTCATAGCTAATTACCTATCACCGCTGTTGACAACTGATAGCTGATCGCTCAATGCCTATATCCGATCTTCTCAGATCGCGTCACTACTGGTAAACTTTTTTTCAAGGTGACTGATGACTGGTGACTGGTGACTGGGAAAAATTTATAACGGGGGATTGAACCCGCCGTTAAAATTCTGTGATTGGGAGCCGCCTACGGTATAAGTAGTCGGACAAAAATAAACATCTCTGTATTAAGAAAAATTAAGATGAAGATGGCTCTGCTCTTTTGCCCAATCGATAAGCTCTCCCCCCCTCTCCCCTGATGTCTTAACCGAAAATATTTATGCCCTACTACTTAGTTGCTTCTTAAAGGATGGATAAACGTTTTTTCAATATATTTGGTTTAACTGAAGACCAGGCGATCGCTCTGTTAAAAACCCCTTTAGACCAGCTCGAAGATCAATCAGATCGCTATGTTGCTGCATCCCATTTAATTAACTATCCTACGGAGCGGTCAATCAATGCTTTGATTGAAACAGTGCAAGACCAAAATCTAGCAATGTACCATCGCATCGCTCGACGTAAGGCAGTGGAAAGTTTGGGGCGTTTGAAAGCATCAGCAGCGCTGCCAGTGATTCGGTCTTGTTTAGCGGATGGCGATTGTTACACGGTAGAAAATGCAGTGTGGGCAGTTGGCGAGATTGGCACTGAAGATGAAGCAATTCTAGAAGAGATTGCCCAGTTGCTGGAAAAACCGGGTCAGAACTACCGGGTGATTATTCAGGTTCTCGCCAAACTGAACTATAAACCTGCCCTGGATCGGGTTGAGAAATTTGTTGAATCGGATAGTGAACCAATAGCAAGTGCTGCGATCGCCGCCGTCTCCCGTTTCACAGGCGATTATACTCAGATGAGCAAGGTTGTGGAATTGCTGCAACACACCAGCGTCAATGCGCGGCGGGGATGCATTCAAGACCTGATCGATGCCCAACACTACGAAGCCATTCCCCAGATTGCTAGGTGTCCGGTTTCGATGGTCTTTCGCCTGCGGGGAATTCGACTCCTGGCAGAGGCAGGTATGCCAGCAGATCAGATCAGCTTTGAAGATATAGAACCCTATCTGGATCAAGTGATTCGCGATCATCCCGATGACCTAGAGTTTGTGCATGAATATGACCAAACACCCAGCCGGGAATTTGTGATTAGTGAGCTATACCACACAGATTTTGGGCGGTGTTATCTGGGCAGCAAAACCCTCCTCGATGTGTATCCAGATGAGGCTGGTGAAGTGCTAATGGCTACGTTTGCAGACAAAGCCCATAATGATTATGGGGCTCACTATCATGTTGTGAAACTGCTGGGCTGGCTCAAATACGCTCCTGCTCACGATTTGTTGGTGGAAGCCTTGCACAACCGCGCACCTCAGTTTCAGAAGTCCCGGGCGGCGGCAGCGATCGCACTGGGCGAACTCGGCGATCAAGATGCCATTCCTGCTCTGAAAGCCAGCCTGGAAACCAAAATCTGGGACCTGAAGTATGCCACATTAATGGCTCTGGAGAAACTCGGCGATGCCAGCGGTCACGAAATTGCTGCTAACGACCAGGACTGGTTGATTCGAGCTAGAGCGGCTCACACCCCTGCCTCCACTTTGGCATCCTGATCATCTTAACCCTGTCAGAAAAGCTCGTTTTTCATCCTTCCATTGGCATGGAATGAAACGTAGGTTGGGTTTGACGAAGGAAACCCAACAAAGAGTAACCGATGTAGGTGTTGGGTTGCGCTGTCGCTTAACCCAACCTACAAGAGCGATCGCACTATGTTTTGGGGGGGATAGCACATAGAATGGCACGAAGGGCATTATTTACGGCTTCAGAAGTCTTGAAAACCTCAGCCACGTCTGGATCTAGAGTAACTGTTATCTGAGTTTCGCTTTCTTGAGTTACAAAACGATTAGGACGAGCCTTGCGATAATCGAAGTTGTATTCAGGAAGCAAGTCATCTTCCAGTTTTTTATTAGTATTAGAAGCCTGTGTATTCTTCATAATCTTTACGCTCTTTCTTGGTGGCTAAACGAGCACTAATAATGGGAACCTTATTGGCTCTTTCAGTAAAACTGACTAACAAAAGACGATTTTTGCGATCGCGTCCAATGATAACGGAAATCTTGAACAATCGGCGTGTGGAACTACTGAAGGGAGAAATTGTAGAGATGTCACCGGAAGGGGAAACCCAAGCCCCTACAACTTTTCAAATACCCTATCCAATTGATCTAGCTCTTTTCGGTGCGGTTGAGCTTTGTCCGAACGTTAGGCTAACACGCTCTCTAGGTCATTAAATCTTCAAATTCGCTTTTGCCAGTAGTCAGGTTCTCGGTGTAGATGTGCCACAGCAATTAAGTCCAGGGTGCTGCTGTTCATAATACCTTACAGCTTCCCAGAACTCACGACGGGCAGGGCGTAAAAATTTTACCTTCAAAGCTCTCTCAACTCCTCAAAAACCTCTTCAGCAGAAATTGCCTCTAGTTCGCCTGCCCGATAAGCTTTCAATCGGTCTTCAGCCTCAATGGTTCAGAGCTTGTCAACTTCAGAATCAGGTTGATCGAGACTTGCAACCAGTTTGTCAACTAGCATTGCGCGCTCAGTAGGAGGTAACGCCAATGCCTCTTGAAGAATTTTCTGAGTAGTTTCAGTCATGGTAAGATGAAGCTCTTTCCCAGGGTTGAAACACCGGTTAGCCAATTTACCCCTCCGTGATCTAATCCCAAGGCTATAATCTCTCCATTGAGCAACTCAACAAGCCGCTCTTCTAAAATCCCGGCTGCAATCATGCGATGGTAGTCTTGAACGCACCCCACCCAAATTAAAAATTATGGGTGGGGATTCATGCGCTAAGAAGCAGCTAAACTTCTTAACGTCCCCAGGACAACTGGCGTTCGCAGCGTGCCGTTAGAACTTTGGCTAACATACACCCTAGAGAAATGTTTATCCCCTATAATGACGGAATACCAGTATCTTGCGCCGATGTTATAGGCGGCATTTAGATCAGCATGATACTGTTTTCCTGTGGAGAATTTAGCTAGAGAATAATTGGTTTTACTTCGCTTAACTTTACCGCTTCCATCGAAAGCGTAAGCACTGGTATACTTAGGGTTAATTGTCTGGATAACTCCCCCTAGCTCTGTCCATTTATTAGTAACAAGCTCGAGGATTTTCCCGTGACACCATAAATGAAACTTCTGTTTCATCAATGACCCTTTCTTTCCGGCTTTAGCTTTCCATCCCGACAGATTTTCAAGGACGATAACTTTCACCCTATGCTCCTCGGCAAAATCAACAATTTCTCTAGCTACTTGCCGAGCAATCGACAGATTAATATTTGAAGATTTGCGCTGAAGTCCTCCACAAAAATTTCTCGGTAACTTTTCCCCAGTTAAATTACTGGTTTGTTTCGCTTTTTTGGCAATCATCATTCTTCGTTGATTGCGACGGTCTATGTCTCTAGCAGGATGAATAAACTTCCTCGCCTTTACAGTACCGTCACGACCTACAATAGCTGCTGTAGCAGCATTATTGATTCCCAAATCAACACTACACACATAATCTGACTTTTGACGGTCAACCTGTTTTATTTTCACTGGCATAGACAATTGGCATTTTCGGCGGTTGACCACCAAAGCCGGAGATTGAAGTTGGTTTCCGTCAACTAAATGCCGTTCCAATCCATGACTTTTTACTTCGATATCTTTTAACCAAACCCAATCTGTACCACTCCAAACCTTAAGAGCAACCGTTTGATAATGCTTGTCATATTTAACTTGTTGACCTTTATACAAAACTGGATAAGTCTGGCACATAGCCGTCAGACGTGGGGGTTGAGCAAAGCGTTTTTTCCTAATTCCTGATTGCCAATCCCGATAACGAGTCTGAAAACTGGAAACCATACCAATAGCATCAGCTAGAGCTGCTCGTCTCAGGTAACTAGGAAATTTCCTAAAAGAAGGATATTTGTCGATAACCTGTTGATAATAGCGATGTTTAGGGCGACCATTAGCTGCGGTAGCATGAATCATCTTCTCAACAGCATTAACCCGTTCTGTTGCCCTAAGGCCAGCTAAATTAACCCACTGAGCATTAACGATGAGAACTAAAGCTTGAAGATACTTGCGATATTCATTGATAGTTAAAAGCATCTGATGTTTGACAGTCGGTGTCGCTTCCAAACGCCAAACATCAGTTCGCATTAGTTCTGATTGAGACTTCTTTTTAGTTCTCTTTTTGCCTTTTCGCTTGCTCATTAGCTCGACCTTGACGCTTTGGCTATATAATAAGTCTAACAATTATAATTTTAGGTGTCAATACAGTTGGTCAACATTTAGCACAGTTTTATTAGGGTTATAAGCCTCAGTTTTGGTCAAGGAGTTCCGCCATCATTAGTGTTGGTACACAACCCCCTTTAGAATGATTGATTGAATATGTCCAGAATCAAGAAAAGCCTGAATAATAAGGATGCTTTGTGTTTTTTTTGTTGGTTTCGCTTACCCCATCTAAATCAAAGATTCTAGATGAGGACTGCACTCAACATTTATGTTCAACTGTCCATTTTGCAGTCGTTAGGGTCACGGTGATTGCTCCTGTCTCACCGTTCGCTTATTTGAAAACCTAGTCGCTAAATTAATAGACCGAAATACAGTCTCGACAAAGCATACAGCGATTAGAGAGGCAGTTAGAGGTAAAATTTAAGCCCAATGACTTTCCAACGAATTCATCAGAATTCAGAGGATTTTAACTGGCGATCGCGTCCTAGAAATTTTCCCGGACTCAACTGGCTCTATATCTTCTCTAACCCTTATAGAATAAGCATTTGTGCCATCATAATTCTGAATGGCTCAGAAAATTGAGCGAACGGTGAGTCCTGTTGCTCTGTTCTCATCTTACACTGCTTTTTTTGTGAACTACCCACACTAACCCTGTCGGGTATAGTATAGGCTTGGCAAGAGTGCTAAAGTAAATCCAAAACCTATAGTTTTGCATCCATGACTCAAGAAAGACTAAGCCGTATTGAAGAATTAATTATTGCTCTTTCTGATAATATGAGTCGCTTTCGTCAAACTGTCGAGCATCGATTCGATGACCTTGAGACACGAATTAAGACCATTGAGTTAGATGTAGAACCCGACGGACGTATATCAGAAGGATTTGAGCGATTAAGCCAAGATATTGATTCTCTCGAAAAACGTTTAGACCGACTCGAACACGGACAAAATCAGATTAAAGCCAATCTCGATGTAATTTTGCGCCACATTACAGGTTATGGACAAGACTCTAGCCAAGCCTAAGAGCCTGTAGAGTCGTGAGTGCTGCCCTATCCAAGTGCCCAAACCCGGAGGACAAGTTGATAAGTACAATTTTGACGTACTCTAAGACCAAGCTAGCGCTATGGTCTTTATGTAGATTTCTGTAGTGGACTGTCTCAGCTAAAATGGTGCTTTAGGAAAGTGAGACAATGCTCTTTATTCAAAGCTTTTACCTGAAAATCTATTGCACTAAATTAGCTGAAACAGTCCAGTAGTGGACTGACACAGCTAAAATGATGCAATAGATACCCCTAAACGGAGGACGCAAAAATGGGAAGAGGCCGTCGAGATAAAGTCTATTTGACCTTAGAACAGAGAGAAAAACTCGAACAAATTAGTCGTAATGGCTATGCACCTGCAAAAAAAATCCTACACGCCAGAATCCTCGATCTGTGCGATGAAGGAGAACAGGCGGCTAGAAAATGGACAGACCCAGAAATAGCCGAAGCTTTAAACTTACATAGAAACACAGTAGGACGGATGAGCCAAAGATTTCTGCCAATTTGGCGAACAACCTGCCCTCAATCGACAGCCCCTCTAGACCCCCCCCACTCCCTCAAAAGTAGATGGAGCAACCGAGGCACAAATTATCGCTCTCTGTTGTTCTGACCCCCCAGTTCGAAGAGCCGAGTGGACAATTAGATTATTAACCTCCCAACTGAAAAAACGGACAATTGTCACGGAAATTTCCCGAGAAACGGTACGTCGTACTTTAAAAAAAACCAATTACGCCCTTGGAAAACCCAAAGGTTTTGTATTCCTGAACGGGATTTAGCCAGATTTGTTGCCCAAATGGAAGTGATTTTAGACCTTTACAGTACTGCTCATTCAGACGATGAACCTTTAATTACAATGGATGAAGCCTCAGTACAACTACTTGGACATCTCTACTCACCCATAGAAATAAAACCCAATCAAGACAAAAAAGAGGACTATCACTATACTCGTGAGGGAGTTCAAGCTCTGTTTATGTTTTTTGACCCAAATCGAGGATGGCGACGAGTAAGCAATCGGGATAGTCGCACTCGTCTAGATTGGGCTGAAGAAGTTCGTCAACTTTTAGATGTCGATTATAAAGATGCTCGTAAAGTGAAGTTAGTCTGTGATAATCTCAACACTCATAACATTGCTTCACTTTATGAAGCCTTTCCTGCTCCAGAAGCTCATCGCTTAGCCAGACGGTTGGAAATTTATCATACACCCCGCAATGGTAGTTGGTTAAATGTAGCGGAGATTGAACTGAGTATTTTGTCTAAACAGTGTTTAGCTCGCAGAATTGCGACCCCAGAAGCACTCAAAATAGAGTTAGAAGCATGGCAAAAACAGCGCAATCAAACTGCCTCTAAAGTGATCTGGCGTTTTTCTACGGAGGATGCCAGAGTCAAACTGAAACATCTTTATCCAGTTTTTGAAACTGCCCAAGACCAAGAACTCTAAACACCTTCAAGTCCCGGTTGATTTTTAGCGCTCGCCTGTTTCTGATTGTCGATTTTTAGCGCTCGCCTGTTTCTGGTTGTCAATTTTTAGCGATCGCCTGATGGTCTGTGGTTATTGTCCTAACGCACTATTTTAGCTGTGTCAGTCCAGTAGGGTGCGTTAGGCGCGTCCTCTCTGCTTCCGAACCTACCAGTTTTGGCTATCTGCGCCGTAACGCACCATTGCTCAAACGAGGGGCGGTGCGTTACGCTGATCGCGGATGCTGCTGGCGAAATATTACTTAACAAAAAAATGAGTAAAAGCATAGGCGATAGGGTGCAGTCAAAAGTAGTTGGTGGGGGAAAAGTGCGATCGCCACTTAACCGTCAAACTAGACTGTCTAGTTTGACGTGGGGAGGGAAGGAGTAACGACTTGAATTTCTCTTTCGCTTGATACAGATGGAGAAAAAATGGCAATGTGTTCTTGGATGTTAATAATTTACTGGAGTTTAGACGCTTATCACTACCCGAAGACTGCGCCCTCGCTACGCGAGGGCCTACGGCAGCGCTACCCTCACGGGGCGCTCACCCCAAGACGGCGATCGCTCGACCCCACGATGCGAACCTCAACCAGATGAAGCCTGTTATTTACATATATTCATAAAATTGTTGACATAGTCTAAACTCCAGTTATTTAGTCAATGACAAAGAGGGAGATGAGCCAAGCTCATCCGAGGGAAGTTTTTGGCGATCGCGCCCCAGCCCCACCAACTATTTTTGACTGCACCCTAGGCGATCTGCTCAGAAAAGGGAGTTAAGAGGAGAAAGAGCAATGCTTGATGTCAAGCCCATAGGTGCCAGTGTTCCAGAGCCAACTCGTCGGGTAGCCCATGCTGCATTTCCGAAAGGGAACGTCTATATCTGGCTCAGGGATGAACTCGGAGAGATTTATCAAGATGAAGACTTTGCCGACTTGTATAGCAGCCAAGGTCAGCCAGGAATTAGTGCAGGACAATTAGCACTGGTGAGCATTATGCAATTCCTGGAGGACTTACCAGACCGTGTGGATGCAGAGCTACTTGTCACCAGCCTAAACGATTATGGCATTGAGCTGATTGGACCTGTCAGAGCGGATACCAGTTGGCAAGCTCGGCAAGAGGATGCCTATGACCTTTCTGGTTTTGTGATTGACTGGGATAATCATCAGGCCACTTGCCCTCAGGGACATCTAAGTCGTACTTGGCGAGAACGCCAAGATAATCGTCGAGATACACCCATTATTACGGTCGAGTTTACCAAATCCATTTGTCGAGATTGTCCTGTACGAGAGTTGTGTACTGGTTCCCCCACAGCTCCTCGTACTTTAACCTTACAACCCCAAGCTCAGCAACAAGCTTTACTACAAGCCCGTGAGCAGCAAACCTCACAACAATGGTGGGAAGACTACAGCCTTCGGGCTGGCATTGAAGGCACGATATCTCAAGCTGTTGTTGGCTTTGGTATACGACAGAGTCGCTATCGAGGACTTGCCAAAACTCATTTGCAACATGTCATGACTGCAACTGCTATCAATCTCAAGCGTCTCTTTGCTTGGGTTCAAGGGGTTCCTCTCGCTCGGACTCGCATTTCCCCCTTTGCAGCTCTAAATCCTCTCCCAGCCTAATGTTAAGCACAATATTAAGTACTATGACTGATTGTTACACAATATTTCGCCAGCAGCGTCCGCTGATCGCGCTTCGCACCCTACTGGACTAGGGCATCCGGTCCAAGTCCAACGCAAACAGGATAGCCTGTTTGATTTGTTCCATAACCTCATCTGGCAGGTTACCCAGTTTACGCTCCAGCCTCACTCTCAGTATGGAGCCTAAACCTTGTACATTCGCTACTGAGTCTCGGTCAAGGAACCTGAGTTTAGGCAACACAACTTCGTAAGGGCTATTTCTGTTTTGAGTGGTCAGTGGAACATAAATGACTAAGGCTCGTGGTGGATTTGGATCATCACGGGAGACAATCACCACTGGTCGCATCTTTGCTGCCAGCCCCAAATCAGCAAGCCAGACCTCACCAGGTTTCGGGTTCATCTAGCAAATCTAGTACCTCTTGCTCAACAGTTCGCGAATGTATCAGATCCAGCACATCTCGATCTGCCATCTCAATAATCTCCAGTATGCATTGCCGTACTTGGTTTGCAATGTAGGGTTCCCACTGGCGTAACTTTACATCCAGTTGCTCAACTAAAGCATCCATTAATAATTACAATACCTCCATGAGGTGCTCTCCGTTTGTTCTAGCCTAGCATTAATCCAAGCAGAGGATTGTTAGGAGTCCAATGATTTTCAAACCGTATTCCAGAGCTATGCGCCTTGCTGCCTTGTCATCCAAAATGAGTAAAATCGCCAAACACGGGGGACAAGTTGATAAGTACAATTGTAGGATTAAGATGGATAATGAGCTGAGTGCGAGGGACAGCAAATGCCTTCTCCATTTCCGGGAATGGATCCTTATCTAGAGCATCCTGAGTTGTGGTCAGAGGTGCATCATCGTCTGATAAGTGCGATCGCTATAGCCATAGAGTCCAATCTCAGTCGTAAATATCGAGTTGCTATTGAAAAACGAACCTATCTCAGCGATGGTGAAGATTCAGTCTTGGTAGGCATTCCTGATGTCTCTGTATTTTCTCAAAAGTCAATCCCAACCCCATCAGCGACTGCAACATTACCTGCTCAATCTGAGGCTGTAACTGTTGTCTTACCCATGCCAGAAGAAGTTAGAGAAGGTTATTTAGAAATTAGGGAAGTCCAAACAGGAAAAGTGGTGACAGTGATTGAAATTCTCTCTCCCACTAATAAACGGGCTGGAAAAGGACGGGAAGCCTATGAAACCAAGCGCCAGGATGTTCTTAGCAGTCGTACTCATCTAGTAGAAATTGATTTGCTCCGGGGTGGAAAACCCATGCGGATTCTAAGCGAAATCCCAAAGACAGACTATCGTATCTTGATTGCCCGTGGAAATCGCCGTCCCTGCGGTCAATTGTATGGATTTAGTGTCCGACAAGAGATTCCCAAGTTTGTGCTACCTTTGCAGTCAGGAGATACCGAGCCATTAGTGGATTTGCAGAGATTGTTAGCTGAGGTTTACGAGCAGGCAAGATTTGATATGACAGTAGATTATAGTATTGAACCTGTGCCACCGCTCAAGGAAGAGGACAAGGCTTGGGCAGAAGCACTCCTGGGAAAGAAGGGATTGCGTTGATGTGGGAGCGATCATCTTGAGACTGGACAAATGAGGTGCAGCAAATGTCTTCTCCGTTTCCGGGAATAGACCCTTATCTAGAGCATCCTGAATTGTGGTCTGAGGTGCATCATCGTCTGATTACAGCTATTGCTGATGCTATAGCTCCCCCAATCCGTCCTAAATATCGAGTCGCCATCGAAAAACAAACCTATCTCAGCGATGTTGAGGATTCTGTCTTGATAGCATTTCCCAAGCTAGTGAGGTACAATAAGCCTGACTTTTCACGGCATCTTTTTAACTGGAGTTTAGACGCTTATCGCTACCCGACACGGCGATCGCCACCCCGACACGAACCTTCTATTTAGGCCGGGTCGGTGGGCATGGGTGGCATCTCAACTCCCACCAATGAGTGCCATTAGAAACAATTGTTCAAGCCCCTGCTCTACTAGCTGAGAGTGTTCGGGTTCTGAATATTCAGACAAAGGCAAATCCATATATTTTTCAAGTAGCTTAATGCATGTTCGGAAGAGTAGTACAGGAAATCTAAGTAGTCATAAAACAGGAAAAACCAAGGAGCAATCACTGGATGTGCTGCACGAAATGCTAAGAAAGATGGAAAGAGATGATGATACCGAAGCAGGAGAAATCGAGCTAATTAAGGAAAGAATTAGGGAAGCGCTCCCGAGTGTGGATACAGGAAGGGCACTCCCACAGAAGAAGACGCTATGTGGCAGGACACAGGTTTTGCATATGAACTACACGCGAGGCCAGACAGATAAACCAGTCGAGATAGAAATGGAGCACTTGCGGTTCTTTGCCAGAACGGTCAAGGAACTTGGGTTGCGACTGGAAATCTTAACCAACGGAAAAAGTCGAGAAGATATTGAGCAGGAACTGGCAAAAAACGAATATGAGGCGCTTGAGTACACCATAACGGAAAGCCAGAAACCTGTGTCGAAGTGGGCAGAGGATAGCGTGGAATACCTGGAAAATGGGCAGGTGGCTGTGCTGAACCAATTCAATGACAAACTGCTCGAATGGGCGATGACAGAAGGGAGGAGGCATCGATGGCAAGGGAAGGTAGCCCAAGAGAACTTAGAAGAAGCGCTACGAGAAGATCACTTGTGGATTCCCTTGGGGATAAGAGTGAATGCAGTCGAGACGGCGGTGGAACGGAAGCATGCGGCGCAAGCAAAGGGACAAGACGTAGGCCACATCAGAGCATACATAGAAGGCGGGAACATGATCGCGGGAGAGGATGCGACAGGCAAACCAGTGATTATGATCGGCAAAGATGCGCTCGGGGCAACAGCCTATATCTACCAACTCAATGACGATGATGTGAGGAGACTCATATGCGAGGATTTTGGCCTGGAAAGCATCGAGCAGGTTATCTGTGTGGAGCAGCCAGGGCAATTCCATTTGGACATGGGCATGCTGTTTATCGGAAATGGTGTCGTTATAGTGAACGACAGCAGCGAGGCGCTAAAAGACGTGATAGAGATGGCAGAAATGGTTCCTTGCCTGACAACGGAGAAAATGGCGGCGAAGCTGAAGTTGCAATATGAACTAGAGGAAGAAGCAGCGAAAGACCTGGAAGCAGCAGGTATAGAGGTGAAACGAGAGAAACTAGAAAACGATGTGCTTTACAACTTCTTCAACGGCGAGTTCGTAGAGGGAAAAGATGGATTTAATTACTACATAACAAACGGAGGGCCAAAAGAGCAGGAGGAAAAGTTCGAGGCTTTGATGCTAAGAGAATGGAAGGTCGTGAAAAAAGTGATTTTCAGTCCTAAAGATGCAGCACAAAAGAGCCTCCAAGAGCGAGGAGGAGTAGGATGCCGAATCAAGGGATCGCACAAGTAATTCTCCTCTTTTTAATAGAATCTGTGCTAATTCCTTAGAGGCTGTTTGAAAAAAGTTGGGAAATAAGAACTACTACCCTATCAATTGAAGCAGATGGTTTTTATGTTTCAATTTGGTTGAGAGATGATACCGATCCTGATGTTCCACTTAAAAAACCTGAAGAAATTAAAACTATAACCGGAGTAGATGTAGGTATCAACAAGTTAGCTTCTTTGAGTACAGGTGAAAATCTTGAAAATCCGAGAATTTCTCAACAGTTAGAGAAACGTTTGACAATGAGACAACGACGTTTATCTCGAAAAAAGAAAGGGTTAAAAAATAGACAAAAACAAGCGGTTAGAGTGGCCAGACTTCATCAAAGTCTGAGAAGAAGACGAGAAGATTATCACTGGAAAGTGGGATTAAGAATAGCACAATCAGGAGATTTAATTGGTTTTGAAGACCTGAGTATCTTAGGGATGAAAGCAAGATGCAAACCAATTATAGACTCACAGACAGGAAAATATCAAAGAAATGGACAATCAGCTAAGTCACAATTAAATAAAGCAATTAGTGATGCTTCTTGGTACAGTTTAAGAAAGAAAACAGAACATCAAGCGG
>JBFRWF010000297.1:0-5522 GCA_051439465.1 Xenococcaceae cyanobacterium
AGAGTTAAAGGCTGATTCGCGGCAGGCTGCCGCTAACTAAGGCCAGTTAGGATAGGCGAGGGACGGGGAACCGATTTCCCCGAACAGTGAGATAACTTATCTACCAAATAAATTGTCAGCCAACCAGTTTTACTTAGGCGATAGAGAGCGTAAGCTTTCGAGATTTTCGGGGCTTTCTAGGTTCAGGTAAATCGCCTATTCTTGACATTAGCCAAGGAAATAATTCTGGAAAATCCTGACCAAAGAACCGACGAGCTGCCGTGGAGCCATCGGCACGTTTGAGGTCAAAATTATGAATAGTGGTTAGCACCTGTAAATCCCTTGATGATAGACCCCGACCACTATGATGAAGTCGAGACAAATAACCATTACGCCCCTCTATAGCTGAGCTGGTTCGCTGGAATTGAGCTACCATCATAGTTGCCCAGTCTCGCCATTGTTCAATCTCTACTTGGTTAAGAGTAAGAGTCAGTTGTTGAGCCAGAAGCTCTTGGTGCGCTTTTTCATAAGCCTTCTGATATACTTGGATCAAATCTCGATTCTTAGTCTTCTTCAATTGACTAAACCAATAAACCTCTGGGAGGAGATAACCAACTAACCAATTTTGCGTCAGCTCATCGAGTTCCTCCCAAAGAATATTTTGCTCAACTGCTTGCCACCATAAATTAATTCCGGCGGCTATTCCCAAGATTTGACAGCTAAATTGTTCTAAGGCTTTTTTTATTTTAGACAGTTGATAAGTTTGACCTAAAACAGCTAGGATAGGAAGGAGGGCTCTGAGCCCATTGGCTACATCCACTCCCGTCTGAAATCCACTCCCATCTACAGCAAAAGGGTGAACCCTAGTAGAAATTTGATGTAGAACACTTCGGTAACTCTCAACACCTATCTCAAGAAAGTGATACTGTTCTTGAAGCAGACTGAGGCGCTGACTCAGTTTCAAAGAAATAGGTTTTCCCCTCAGGTGGCGAGAAGTTATTTCTATTTGAACTTGTTGTAATTGCCTCTTTGTTCGAGCTAATTGACCTCCCAATCTGGCTCCAATCGTTCGAGAAAGACAAC
Source organism: Xenococcaceae cyanobacterium (assembly GCA_051439465.1). Classification (GTDB taxonomy): domain Bacteria; phylum Cyanobacteriota; class Cyanobacteriia; order Cyanobacteriales; family JBFRWF01; genus JBFRWF01. Next base: position 1,063 of record JBFRWF010000297.1, read on the forward strand.
GCATTCCGTGAAACAGATCGGGCAGAGAAGGACAGCCTAGACCTTGTACAGCTAATTGAATTAAAGCCTTGGCTCTGTCACTGACCAATGACTTAATAGACCCGACCTTTCCTGTTTGACTTAAAGCTACCTGGACTTGATCGAACCAAGTCTGGTATTGACGGTTAGAGGTTTTCTTCTCTAAAAGAATGTAACCAGAAACTAAATCCATAAAAACCAGGACAATTCCTGGCAATCCCGGAAAAAAAGTTTCATCAGCACCTGCTATGACTTCAAGCTGAACAGGAGTTAATTTGAGTTGTTGATGCTGCTCTTGCTGATAAGTTAAAATGTCCTGGCGTATCTGTACTTCCAATCGGCGTAGGGCCGTCGGTGAAACACCAACCTGTCTGTTTAAACGGAGGAGATGGAAAAACTCAGACAGAACTTCAGCAACCTTTCCCCTGTTTGATGCCAAAGATGTAGATAGTACCAAAAACCAATACTCTCAGCCATTCATAGCCTTCTGGGGTTTCCCAAAAGTAGGATTCTGGATGCTGGTGGCGATGCTTAATTCTTTTGCCGATGCGATGTACACTACTTTTAGATAGATGAGTAACTCCTGCCAAAGCTCTTACTGACTTGATTCCCAGTTCTCGAGTGGCTTGATAGACTTGTTGGCAACGCTCTCGCAGCCCCATAGGTCAGTTGTCTCACTTTGCCAAAATATTTCTGATTACAATTGAATCATGATTTGCGGCATAATGCCGCGAACTAGACTTTTTTAAGTCAAGTCAGTTATGCCTAAGCCAAGTGTGCGAGACCAACTAACTAGAGCCGACCAATTACAGGCAGCCATTGTTATCTTAAAACAGGAAATTCAGCTTCTTGAGGCTTCTGGAAACGTGGCTTCCCCTGGATGTCGGGTGATGCGTTATCAAGTGAAGACCAAGAAGGGAAAATATTGGTACTATAAGCTACAAGCCCTTGAACCAATTTTTCCAACTAATCAGGGTGAGGGCAAATTGAGTAAGTATAAGCACTTAGGAAAAGCGGGAAGTCCCGCCCACATCGGGGCTGTTCTCCAAGTAGCCAAAAGAAATCAAATTGATGAGTTACAACGAGCCATTAACTCTCTGAGTGACAGTTGGTTAGAAGTAGTTTTTGAACAAGAAAAAGACGACGAAAAAGCCGAGTCGAAATAGTCGAGTTGGGTCTTAGTTAGCGGCACACTGCCGCGAACTAAGACTCCCCCCCAACTTCGCCCCTTTTTGGTCAAAGTGTCCCGCCTTAAGTTGGTAGCCGTCATCTACAAAGGAAAGAGATTCAGTGAACTTCCCTTTTGCTTCTGTTAATCCAAAACTAATAAGATTCAGTTTGGTTTTCTTGGAGCTTTGCAGAAAGCTTAGCCCTAATGTCACTGCGAGGGGGTACTTTTCAATCAAATACTGCTCTCCATCCCAGAGTGCAGCCATTGGGACGTTGGCTATCGCTCCATCGAGATTAAATATCAGGGTACTCGGTTGTGCTGCCGTTAGCTCAGGCTCCAGTGGTTTGATCAGCAACTGATACAGCTCAAGGCTAACGTCGCGATAACGGTTATTCCGATAATCTTCTAGCAATGATCGCCACTCGAAAGCTAGTTGCTCTAGCCGCGCGCCGGGGATTCCCACTGGATATGCCCTGGGTTCTTGTTTTGGCAGCTTTAAAACAACATAGCTCGATTGAGGCAGAGCAATAATAGTAATTAGTGCCGCGTTGGTGCGACTAAGCACTTCGTCGGGCAATTCGATTTCTGCTTGAATACATTCGTCTTTAAAATAGTTCTCCAACTGTGCCAGCTTTAGCAGGTCGAAGACAACTAGTGTTTCCTTGACATCTGACGGCTGACCGCTTGCCAGCAAGAGTTCTAATAGTTCTCGATAAATTAGTTCTACCCGATCGCGAAAGTCAAATCGCAGTTCTTTTGAAGCTACAATCAGGTCGCGCCTAATCAATTGGAGTGTCGAGAGCGCGGTGCGATAAGCTTCCTTAGCTGACTCCATTTGACCGAGCTGGCGGTAGATACGTCCAATGAGCCACTGGAGTTGGTATGAGACATCGCGAACTTGCTGCGCCATCAGTAGTCCCTCTCGCGCCGTGACTAGTGCCCAGGAGTAGTTCTCCTGTCGTTCGTACTCCAGTGCTAACGCCAGTAGTGCTGAGGACACAAGGCGACTGTCACCTAGGGTACGTGCAGCTTTGACGCTCTCTAGCAAGACTTTCCTGTGACTATCAAACTGCCCCAGGCGAAGAGTCAGATAGATTTGTTCCTGAGAGGGCGGTAATTGTTCAAGGATAGCTCTAGCCAGCTCCAGCTCTTTTTTTGGCAGTATCCCCCGCGACACGGCATTAAGAATAGCCCTGGCAGACTCTAGATCTGTTCCCCTGGTGGCGATCGCCTCCCGAAGATAGCGTAACTGTTGGGAGCGATTGACCTGTGCTTGTTGCCTGAATTGTTGCTGTGCCTCAAAATCCAATTCTGCTGAGGCAAGTTCTGCATTAAGGGCAGCCCGTTCTGCCTTCAATCGGTAGACGTTGGCCAATCCATTCGCCGCTGCTTTCAGGAGCATCTCATCATTCAATTCGATAGCTAAATTCCGGCTGTTGGTATAAGCATCGATAGCTTCGTCGTGAGCACCAGTCAGGGTGTAAGCATTACCAAGTAAGCCCCACGCGACTAGCTCAGACGGTTTATCTCCCAGTTTTTGAGCCAGTGCTGCCGCCTCTTCTAGTAACGGCATCGCCCGTTGCCCCTGCCCCAACTCAATCCGCCGTTGACCAAGTTCTAGTAAAGTTGGCAGCAGCTCTGGTTGCTCTCTCTGCTCGCGATAAATAAAAAGCGCTTTCTCTAGGTCGGCGAGGGGCTGTCTTTGAGCATAAACAGGAGCACTTAGCAGACTCGTTGCTAAGATGAACCCCCACAGGAACCACTTCATCTAAACGCCTCAAAAAAACTCTATCAATTCAATTATTTGGTACGGATTGACATCCTCCCCATAGATATTAAGCTGATTAGATACGTGGTTTTGTTGAACAAAAACTAAGACAGCCGAATTTTCAGATGAAATGTCCATTTAATAAGTTACTGGGTTTAGCAATCGCCTGTTTATCTTGTATTTTAGCTGCTACCCACAGTTTAGCGGAATCCTATTCTCCACCGCCGGGTAACATAAGACAACAGCGGCAATCGACGGGTTCTAGGGGGGACTGTTTTGGGAGCAATCTCCCTCAGCTTAAGCTACTTGTTCCTCAAGAAAAAGAGCGAGTTCTCGTTACCACCCAGTCTCACCCAGTTGTCCTTTTTCATATCGATCGTCCTTCTGAGGTCCCGATTTCGGTAACACTCACCTCACCTGAAGTGAGCGCTCCTCTTTATGTGAGGAGACTGCATTCCGTACCCGCAGGAATTATTGCTATTGGTTATCCACCTGATGCTCCGCCGTTGGAGGTAGGAAAGGTATACGTATGGACTGCCGTAATTTTGTGTAATCCCTTTAGAATTACTCAAAATCGATTTGTTCGCCTTCCCATACAGCTCATCGCTCTTCCCGATGAGCTGGCAGAGTCTAATCTAAACAAAAAGGAACGAGCGCAAATTTTTGCCCGTCGTGGGATTTGGTACGACGCAATTACCTTAGGCTACGATATGATATTAGAAGAGCCTGAGAATTCCTTGCATAGAACTTTCTTCAAGAACCTGATCGAAGCGGAGCTCGAACTCAACTAAATTAGTATAGTTTTCAATCAACCTGCAAATTATGAGCAGTAAAAATTGTAATTAGAGAGATGAAAGATTTTAATATGCCAGCTAGAATCTTAGTCGTTGATGATGAGCCCTCTCTTGAAAAATTGCTCAATCAAAATTTTCATCGGCAGATTGAGGAACGGGAATATGAGTTTATTTATGCTCGCAATGGTCAAGAAGCTTTAGATAAAATTGAGCAGAAACCTCCCGATCTAATGCTGGCTGACATTAAAATGCCAAAAATGAATGGTCTAACTCTATTGAATTACCTGAATCAAAAACATATTAACATTAAAACGATCATTATCTCTGCCTACGGAACTCAAAAAAATATAAGGAGAGCGATGCAAGAGAGGGCTTTTAATTTTTTAACTAAGCCCATTAAACGGAAGGAACTAGAAAAAGCCATTGAGAGGGTCCTAAATTTCAGGAATCAAAAAGTAATTAGTAAAGCAACTTTACCTGAAAGGCCCAAAAAAGTTGACTTCAGAATAATTTGGGGATTAGTGAAGGGGCTACCTCCATCTCAGCAATCTAAAATTGTCCATCGCTTGATTGAAAATTTTGCTCCTGAACAAATAGACATCTCCAGGAATTGCGAAGCAATTCCATCACTAGGTTTGAGATGCTTGCAATAATTCACAAATGCGATCGCTTTAAACGAAATAATAAGGCTTTGGCATATTTGTCAACA
>JBFRWF010000298.1:0-10239 GCA_051439465.1 Xenococcaceae cyanobacterium
AAACCTCGTCAGGGTAAGAAGTCAAAAGTCACGCATTCAAAAGTCAAAAGTAAGTGAGAGTCCGCGCAGGCGGACTTGCTTCAAATAGCGTCAGGCTTTAGCCTGTAGGCTTATCCGAGCAGTATTGGTCCTAGCCTCTTTTGTCAATTGTTTACTGACCGATCGCACAGAAAGCTGCCCAGTGGTAAGGCTCTTTAAAGGGGTGCGCTTCGTCTGACATTGAGTATAATATACGGCATAGCTCTATCTTGAGCGTTGGCTTCAGAGGTAACTGGCGTTCTGCAATCCATGTCTCAAGTTCTTTTTTAGTGACATCCCGCAACCAGAGTTGTGCCTGATTGAGGGCAACTGCTACGGAGTTAACCAACTGGAGATTTTGATAGAACCGAATCATCAAGAAGGCTGTAGATAGGTTCTCAACTGTCCACTGACTCGCAACCACATTGGTACTTCCGCTAAAGAGAAAGCCACTGGGTAAGCTAATATATTCATCGCTGCTGGAAGTAATATCACTTAAGCCTGTTTCGCAAGCGGAAAGGGTGACGAGGCGGCATTGATTGAGATTAAGTTCAAAGATTTCTCCCAAGGTGAGGCGTTCATTGTTTGCCAACAGCAGGGCAGATTCTAGGGGAGAGGCGATGTTAAATGTGCCGTGACAGGAGAAGTGACCGCAGTGAACGGATGGCAAGTCCTGATAGGCATTGAGGGCGGTTTTAGTGGCGGCTTGCTTGACTAAAACTTCGGCAGAAGGGAAAGATGAACGGATAGTTTCCACTTCTAAATTGGTGTAGGTGAGGTCGCCTGTGGGATTTTGAATTGCAAACAGGTTTTGGAAGTTGGGGCGTTGTTGGTTTTGCACCAGTTGCAATAGCTGACAACTTGGGGCATAGGCTAACCCGTCTAGATAATGGTCTAAAAGACAAGTTCCATCACCCAAGGGCAAGGCATAGAGAGGTAACAGGTGTAAAAACCAATGAGGAATGAGGACGATCTTGGTGTATTGTTCTTTGGGAATGCAGGAGATAATTTCTTCTAGGTGCAGGATTTGGGCAAAATCGCTGAGGCGAGATGGCAGTTGAATACGCCACCATTTCTTTTTCCTGAAATATAGCTTCAGATAAGCGTCCATCCGCTTGACCAACTTGTTGAGATCCTCAGAAGGAAATTGTTTAACGATGGGTTGGTCATGGTGGCGGGTGGTAATAAAGGTGAGAATCTTATCATTAGTAATGTACCACTCGATAATCGCAGTTTGGTCATCAATCAGGTTTTTGATCTCCTCAAAAGCAATAGGGTTAACCTTTTGAGTAAGGCTGAAGCTGGGGTCAATGGGGGTGATGTCACGGGCAATCAATTCATCTAGCTGCTGCCGCAATTGATTCAAATAGCTGCGGTCTGGGATAGTCAGTTGTGGGGTGACTCGCTGTGGACTATCTTCTCCCGACAGCATACTATAGCGCTACGCGCTATGGTTAGGACACTGTTGAAGGCTGAAGTCCATGTGCAGTAAACTGTTGCCTGTTGCCTGTTGCCTGTTGCCTTGCGCGTAGCGCTATAACTTGATTGGTGCGACTTTTCTGTTCGATTTCCAGCCGCCGCTGTTCGGCACCAATCTCCCGACGCAGGCGACTCAGTTGATTGAGGACAGCTTCGGAAATGTCTCCTTTGGGGTAGAGGTCGCGGATAGCCAGACTTTCCACCAGGTTGCGGGTTTTGCTGCGTTCGGCGTATTCTATAGCTCGATCGTAATAGTTTAGTTCTAGGCAAACTTCTACCATGCCTCGATAAATTTGGTTGTATTCTTCAGCTAATTTTTGCTTGTCTGCTTCTGTGCCAGAACCAGAGACTATCTCATCCCGCAGGGATTCTACGGTGTCAATAGCAGCTTGAAACGCAAATATCAATACAAAGATGTTCAATTAATCCAGCCAGGGATTGTACTTCTTCTGGGTTAGCTTGAGAAAAGTAGGATCTTGCCCATTGTTGTAGGATAGTGGCAAAGGTATCATCCAGTTTATCTTGATGCCGTTGGAGTATGGGATAGGTAGCTTGAAGAACACCATAATTTTCGTAGGCTGCTTGCAACACCTCTTGCAGGAAAGTCAGATACCCTTGAGAGGTAGTTGTTGCTGCATCGCCTAACCCAGTAGCCAGTTGTGCCGGGACATTTCGCGACCAAGCTGCTGCATTTTCGTCTCCTTGTATCGTTTCCTCTGATATTCCCAGAAATTCCGCTAACTGACTGACTATTTTGCTTAAAAATTCTGCTTTACTGGTATCACTTTCTTGGTGCAATTTAGCTGCTTCCTGTTGCATTATCGGTAACAAATCAACCTCAACCAAATCCCAGTTATCCCGTAAGATATCGTTAACTTCCCTTCTACTTGGACAACTAAGCAATTCTTGGATTAATTTGAGATAATAATTAAGACGATTTGCATCCATCAGATATTACCCTCAATATCTCTCTACGCTAATTCCTAGCACAGCCAATGCTGCGATCTTATTTGTTTGCAGATCCCTTACCACAAGAGTCAAATCACGACTTAACCGTTCACTTCTCCCACAGGTGATCGCTACTGAGGACAACCAAGCAACTGTTAAATTAAGTTTATGTCTAGATTAAGTAGGTAAGCGCAAATAAACACAACTATGTAACAATGTGTAAAATGGTTTATCCCAAAATTAAAATACGCCGTGCCCCTACCCACCCTTAAGAGGACTAAAACCCGCGTAGTTAAACCGGATTTGAGAGCAGAGGGACATTGCTTACCCTACTATCAAATAGGCTTAGTTCCCGCTAATGTGAACCACAATCTCCCGCTGATGACTGCGCTGGCGATGTTCCCACAGATAAATTCCTTGCCAGGTTCCCAGCACTAATCTACCTTGAGCGATGGGAATTTGCTCTGAAGTATGGGTAAGTGCAGAGCGAATGTGGGCAGGCATATCATCAGAACCTTCGGAATTATGGATATAGCGCATTGGATCTTCTGGCACCAGCTTAGCGAAAAAGTTAGATAAATCTCTAAGCACATCGGGGTCAGCATTTTCCTGAATAACTAAAGATGCCGAAGTATGACGCACAAAAATGGTACAAAGTCCCGTATTTATTCCTGATTCGGCAACGATCGCTTGCACTTTGGGCGTGATTTTGTGCAAAGATTTGCCAGTGGTTTGAACTCTGAGTGCCTTTTGATAATGGTTCATCTGATTTTGAATTTTATTGACCTCGAATAACATCTATTTGAGTTCTTGCTTCTTGTCAGGAAAGATTCTGGAAATAGTCAACCACCGCACGGGCAATTACTTCTGTTCCATCTTTAGGCAAGGACGAAGCTTGACGAGGCGGCTGTGGGGTTTGATGGAGAAACTCCCAGTTACCTTGGAAGAATTCTTCTGGGGTGAGGATTTGATGCCAAGCGTAATTTTGAATTCCTGCCAGCAGTAAAGGGGATTCGGCAAAACCCTCGCGAGTCAGGGAAACGATAGGAACACCTAAGCGCAAGCTTTCAGCAAAGGTGCTGTATCCAGGTTTAGAAACCACTCGCCCGGATATGGGCATAAAATCCACTGGACGGTATTGATGAGTGGTTATTTTGAGTAAATTGGGTAAATCCGGGACTTGCTGGTCAAAAGTGATAAATTGCCAATCAGGGAATTGTTTTAGGTTGTGGTAGGGAATTTGCTGGAGTCCCAATCCGCCGAAGGTGAGTAAGACGGTTTTCTCCCGGGGCGTCGTCAGACCAAAATTAGCCCGCAACTGGACTTCGCTGTAGCGAGGAGTACCACCAGTTAATCCCACGTCGGTAATATTCTTAAAGGAACTCATGGGTTCGGACATGGGGAGGCGAAAGGTGCGATCGCACTTTTGATGACACTCACCGATCCAATCAGCGATTTCCATAAATTCCCCTCCCCAATCGCGATAAATAAAGTCCCAGCCAAAGTTACTCATCATCCAACAGGGAATACCAGCACCATGGGCAATAGGTGCTGCTAAAGGGGGAACATCTGCCAAAACTAACCCCACTCGGTTGTTGCGAATAAAGTTCACTTCACCCGCAATAATCGAGTACTGCTCAGAACGAATCCGCTGCATTTTTTCGAGGGTTGCAGCTTTATCCATCTTCAGGCTATCAGATTGGATCACACCAACATCAAAAGCCCGGGTACGATGGATAAAATCTCCTCGAATGTAAGAATCCAGTAACCAGTGGGGCACAGTTGTCACTAGGACTAGCAATATTTCTGGACAAAGCTGTTTAATCATCCCTGCAACAGATGAGGCGCGGACAGCATGACCAAAACCGTGGCTAGTAATCGCAATATATAAAACAGGTCGAGACATTGGTTAGGGGACGAAGTCAGAAGTTAAGGTTAGTCATTTGTCAGTGCTATTCATCTTAGTACCATTTAATCAGCCACCACTAATCTTGGCTTTATATCCTAATTTAGTGAGAATTTGAACAATTTTCTGAGTGTGGTCGCCCTGAATTTCCAGCGTATTATCCTTCCCAGTGCCACCGCTACCACACTGAGTTTTCAACTCTTTGAGTAACTTAGCTAACGTTTCCGGTTTACTCTGAAAGCCAGTAATCACCGTCACTGTTTTTCCCTTACGCCCCTTTCTGGAAGCCTGCACTCTCAAATTTTGTTGATTGGGTGGTAAATCGGGAACCGCTCGTTGTAGTGCGGCTGAACTATCTGGATTGCCAAATTCCTGATAAATGACTCGGTTTTTTGGAGAGGACTTGCGCTTTGAAGGCATAATGACCAGTTTAGAATTAAGTTATCAATTACAGAGCTTCGACAGCTCTGAGTCATATTGAATCCACGTGAAAAACTTGGGGATAAAAGCCAAAGAAAGAGCAGTAGAGAAAATGTTAATAAACTGACACAACTTAGCTCCACGACAAATAAAAAAATAAATCGATATCTGCTATCTATAAAATGCAACTCGGTATAAGATAATAAGATTTGTATGTCTAATTCTGCCCTAACTGTGACTACTACTCCTATTCATTCTTCACAATCTGCAGCTAACGCTCAAACTCAACAACCTGACGCCCTAGGGCGTTTCGGTCGCTATGGCGGTAAGTATGTCCCCGAAACTTTAATGCCCGCCCTGAGCGAGCTAGAGACAGCTTACGTCCAGTATAAGAATAACCCAGATTTTCAGCAAGAACTCCAACAACTGCTACGAGATTATGTGGGACGACCCAGCCCTCTCTATTTTGCAGAACGCCTAAGCGCTTACTACGGGCGACCAGATGGTATGGGTCCTCAAATCTATCTCAAACGGGAAGATTTAAACCATACTGGCGCTCACAAAATTAACAATGCCTTGGCTCAGGTACTTTTAGCCAAGCGCATGGGCAAACAGCGGATTATTGCTGAGACAGGAGCAGGTCAACATGGAGTAGCAACGGCAACAGTGTGCGCCCGGTTTGGTCTGGAATGCATTATTTATATGGGCGTTCAAGATATGGAACGGCAAGCATTGAATGTGTTTCGGATGGAACTCCTAGGAGCAACCGTACAACCCGTATCAGCAGGAACTGGTACTCTCAAGGATGCAACCTCAGAAGCAATTCGGGACTGGGTAACGAATGTGGAAAACACCCATTACATCCTCGGTTCTGTAGCTGGACCTCACCCCTATCCGATGATGGTGCGGGATTTTCACACGGTGATTGGCAAGGAGACTCGCGCTCAATGTCAGGAAAAATGGGGTGGTTTGCCGGATATCCTCATCGCTTGTGTAGGTGGTGGCTCAAATGCCATGGGACTATTTCATGAATTTGTCAAAGAATCATCAGTGCGGTTGATTGGCGTTGAGGCGGCGGGTGAGAGTGTGGAATCGGGAAGACACGCGGCTACTTTAACCCAAGGTCGTCCTGGCGTGTTGCACGGGGCGATGAGCTATTTGTTACAGGATAATGAGGGTCAGGTGGTAGAAGCCCACTCCATTAGTGCGGGGCTGGACTATCCTGGAGTTGGGCCTGAGCATAGTTATTTAAAGGATAGCGATCGCGCTGAATATTACAGTGTCACTGACCAAGAGGCAGTGGATGCTTTCCAACGATTGTCTCAGTTAGAAGGAATTATTCCCGCCCTGGAAACAGCTCACGCTTTTGCTTATCTGGAAACTCTCTGTCCTCAATTAGATGGTAGTCCCCGGATTATCATTAATTGTTCAGGACGAGGCGATAAGGATGTGCAAACCGTCGCTAAGTTCCTCGATGCTGCTAAGTCTAAGGAACATTAATGTTAAAACGCTACTCTGGAATTTTCCTGGGAATCATTATGCTGGTGGGGGGACTGGAGAGTTGTCAGTCTCCTAGCAGCCTGAATGCGAGGAATAATTCTCCGGTTGTCCCATCGAAACCAGCAAGTTCGGAAATATCAAATTCCGGTTCCTTGACTACTTTGGAACAGTCAATTCACCAGCAGGTCAATCAATATCGTCAGTCCCTTAATTTGCCCGCCTTAAGGCTGGAGCCTCGTATTAGTCAGCAGGCAAGAATACACAGCGAAAGGATGGCAAAGGGGACGGTTCCTTTTAGTCACGCTGGATTTGAGCAGCGGGTGCAAGCTATAGGGCGTGAAATTTCCTATCGTAGCGCGGCGGAGAATGTCGCTGTTAACCAAGGTTATGGCGATCCAGCAACTCAGGCGGTTCAAGGTTGGATTAGAAGCAGTGGTCATCGCCAAAATATGGAGGGACAATTTGACTTGACTGGCATTGGTGTTGCCAAGAATGCTGCTGGTGAATATTATTTCACGCAAATTTTTATCTGGATTAAATGAGCTATAACTAAGCGCTGCTAGAGGTTTCTTGTTAAGCCTTAATTAATTGCACTCAAAATCCGGTAGTGCATCAACAAAGTGTGGGATAAGTCAGCAAATCATTCCAACTCCAAGGAGCGATCGCTAACCAGGCTCTTTCTGCTGCCGTATTGCTTTTTCGACTATGAACCCAAATCCAATTGAAATAGCTGACCACCAACCTGACTGTTGCCTCAGTCTGCTCCCAGGCTTTAGCAAATTTATTTTGTCGGCGATGCCACCGACTCGTCTGTTGTCGAACAATTCCATTAGTTCTTTCCAATTGCTGGGTCTGGTCTTTACCGATCCTAGATTAAGATAGTTGCTTGGTTATCGATTAAAACAGGAGTACCATCACTGCTCATGGCACTAAATTGCTTTATATAACGGCGTACCGCTGGGGGAAAATCAGGGAAATCGAACAAAGGGTCTCCGGCAGCAATATCTGCCCAGAAATAGCGCAGGTGGGGAGCAAGTTCGGACGCATCCGCTGGGAGTAAATTTAAAGGAGGAGCAGTCAGTAGTTTGACCATAAAAGGGTAAGAGCGATCGCCCATCCATTCCCGTGAAGTCTGGGGCAGATTTTCCCACCCTGGAACTTTTTCCACCCGGTACGACTCGATCTTTAATTCCCTTCTTCCTTGAGCATCCGTTTGCAACTGCAAGACTCGGTAAGGGTGAGGATAACTAACTATAGAACCCGTTGTAATCTCGTAAATTCCCTGCTCTTCGGTGACATTCTGAACATGCAAATGCCCGCTAAATATTAGCTTGACCCCAAATTCTCGCAGCATTTGCAGTAAAACAGGTGCGTTTTCAAGCATATAGCGCCGTCCTAGTTCATGACGAGACTGTCCCGGCAGATGTTCCACAACATTGTGATGGATCATCACCAGCACCAACTTATTCTTGACCTGTGTGAGAATCTGCTTGAGCCATGCTAGCTGCGCATTATCCAGGTATCCCAATTGTTGACCTTGAAAATCAAATTGATTGGAATTGAGGGCAATTAATTGAACTCCTGGCAGAATTTCACAGGTGTAGTACAGTTGCTGAGGATTTTCATAGCCGAACTGGCGGTAGTATGAGGGAAAATCTTTCAGTCCAATGGACTGGTCAGTGGGCAATAAATTTGGAACATCGTGATTTCCAGGGACGACGTAAACTGGAAAAGGCAGGGATTCCAAGCGTTGTTGTAACCACTGATGGTTTTCTGGTTCCCCGTGCTGGGTTAAGTCTCCTGGGAGTAAGAGAAAGTCTAAATGCAGTTGTTCTAAATGCTCTAGAATAATCTCCAAAGCTGGAATACTGAGTTCCACCAAATGAAACCGACTAGGATGAGCCAAAATTGTCTGGGGTAGTGCAATGTGCAGATCACTGACTACGGCAAAGCGAAAGTTGAAAGTCATAAAATTTGATATAAATTGATTTAAGAATGGTAAGAGTCCGAGTCCGCCAGCACGTCAACCCACTGAGTAAGAAATATCAGACACCGCTAACTCCCCCTGATTGGAACCAAGTTTACACGAATCCAACCCAGCCGCTCCATCTTGATATCGGCTGCGGTCCAGGACGATTTTTGTTGCAGATGGCTCAATTACAACCTCATGTCAATTTTCTCGGTGTAGAAATCCGGGAACCCTTAGTCAAAGAAGGCAATACACGGCGAGAGCAGTTGGGTTTGACCAATCTCCATTACTTGTTTGGCAATGTCAATAATTCATTAACGATATTACTCGAATCCTTGCCAGTTGGGATATTACAATATGTCACCATCCAATTTCCCGACCCTTGGTTTAAACAGCGACACATAAAACGAAGGGTAGTGCAGCCGGAGTTAGTAGATATTCTGGCAACTTACCTGGTTGATGGGGGGATTGTTTTTCTTCAATCTGATGTCGAATCAGTAGCACAAGAAATGCGCGATCGCTTTCAGGAACATCCGAACTTCCAAAAACAGCACCAGGACTGGTTAGCCACTAACCCCTTACCAGTTCCCACAGAGCGAGAAAAATCTACTCTCTCTCATAATAAACCTGTCTATCGTGCCTTATTCACGGTGCTGGTGACTGCTAAATAAATATCCCTACCTGCGCTATACAGGAAGCGTTAGCGCCCGGAGGAAGTCACCTTCATACTCAAATCTAGCCACGTCGAGCGAGTAATTGGTGCGCTACTGGAGATGTAGTCTACCCCAGTTTCTGCAACTGTACGAATGGTGCTTAAAGTAATATTGCCTGATGCCTCAATTTTGACTCTGTCGTTACTTGTCCGAATTAGCTGCACCGCTTCAGCCATCTGCTCTAAAGCCATGTTATCCAACATAATTATATCGGCTCCATGCTTAAGAGCAGCTTTTACTTCGGCTAGACTGGTTGTCTCCACTTCAATGGTTAGGGGGTAGGGAATGATATTCCTGAGTCGAGCGATCGCCTTCCCTATTCCCCCAGCCCCTTGAATGTGATTGTCCTTAATCATTACCGCATCATCTAATCCCATACGATGATTTGTTGCTCCTCCCACTTGCGTTGCGTACTTTTCCAACACTCTCAAGCCTGGAGTCGTTTTGCGAGTATCCACTAGTTGCGCGAGCAAATCAGCTATTTCATCTGTATACTTGCGCGTCAGCGTCGCAATGCCACTCAGACGCATAGCAAGGTTTAATGCCACCCGTTCTCCCATCAGCAAAGCATCAAGGGATCCATCCAAACGAGCAATTACCTGTCCGGGATTGACTCTTTCTCCCTCCGCTGCCATGGGGGCAAAGTTAATATCTACATTTAATAAGTGGAATACCCGCGCCGCAATTGGCAATCCAGCAATCACACCTGCTTCCTTAGCAATCCATTCAGCTTTCCCCCCACCGACTTCTTGATTGAATAAGCCTTGAGTCGTGCGATCGCCTCTACCAATATCCTCCAGCAGCCAGTTATGGAGAAGGGGGTCTAGCACTATCGGGGGAGGTAACATCCCTATGGCACTCACAAAAAAATTTCTCAAAATTTCTCCAGTTTTTCGATATTTCCTTGAGACAACTTACATCAAACCTTCTGGCTGACTCACTTTCAGCAAATTTCAAAAAAAATTGCCAAAGGGGTTGACACTGACAAATATAGTTGTTATATTAGTAAATGCGCGGTTGAGAGATACCAAGTTCTCAAAGCGCTCCGAACCTAGAAAAATCAATAGTTTGAAAGTTATTAGCCAAGCACCTTGTCAAAGGAACTAATCCCTTGAAGTTCTAGTTTACTAGAAAAAATCAAGGAAAAAAGTCCGGAAAGAAAAAATTAAAGATTCCGGAGTAAAAAGAACAAACTCAACACCATGGAGAGTTTGATCCTGGCTCAGGATGAACGCTGGCGGTATGCTTAACACATGCAAGTCGAACGAGACCTTTGGGTCGAGTGG
>JBFRWF010000299.1:0-28802 GCA_051439465.1 Xenococcaceae cyanobacterium
CCCCCCCCCACCCCACCCCCCCCCCCCCCCCCCCACCCTCCACCACCTCCGGCCACACCCCCCCCCCACCTGGGCCCCCGCCCAACGGTTACGAGGTAGGAGTTAGTGATCGCGCTCAGGTTGGAGAAGCGCGATCGCGCCGGGGCTGAACTCTCAAAAATACCGTTCTTGTTAGCTTTCGAGTACTTCTGTCTGAAGTTACCCCGTACAGATGTACTTAAATGCCTTTGAAAGCCTTATCCCATAATAAATATAGCGATTGATCGACTTTAAATATGTACCCATGTAGGTTCTTGATTTATATCTGTGCTGCCGCGCTGCGATAGCAGGGACGAAGTCTAGGCACTCGCTTCGCGAGACCGCGGTAAGCTGAAAAAAAAGGGCGATCGCCTCAAAATCCGTATCAGAAGCCCTTCAGAAGATGTACCCAGTAACAGCGACTCAAAAAATTCCTGAAAGTCGCTCTAGCTAAGGCTTCGTGTTAATTCGCTTGGAGGGAACTTCAGTTCTGTCAGGCAGTCAGCTTCCTGATACTCATCCAGCACAAATGCATCCACTTGGATGGCATCGTTACGTGCAGACTCTGCCTGGCGGAGCAACTCAGCTTCTTCCTCAGAGATCGTTCCAGTCTGAAGTGCTGCTCCAATAAGTTGCTCGGGTCTTCCCTTCGGGAGTTTGCCCGCGCGGCTGGCAGCCTTGATTGTTTTGAGGATTGGTTCCGCTTCAAATGATAGGAGAAAAGCTTTCTCCAGCCGACCGAGCGCTTCCCTAGGAGCAGGGGGAATGTAGATGTCTTTTGTCAATCTGTCCCTCTGCAATCCTGGCGTCTGAAGGCTTTTGGCAATTTGGCCTCCTAGTTGATCGCAGGGCAGAGTACCGATGGGGTTCAATCGCCACCACCAGGTTGCCGGTCCCCGAAACATTGCTCCGAGCAGGGGCACAGACATATTGCTGAAAATGCCCTCAAAGGCTTGCTGAATCTGGGCGAAAGCGTACTGCATTGACCAATGCACAAAGGGAAGGTCTTCCGGTTTACGGCCTTCTGCCTCGAATCGACGAAGGGTCGCAGCCCCCAAATACATCCAGGACAGGATATCGGCAAACCGCCCGGTCAGCTTCTCCCGCCGCTTTAGCGTGCCCCCAAAGGAGATAAGGGTAAGGTCAGTTAGAAAGGCAAATGTAGCAGATGCCCACGCCAGTTTGTGGTAGTACTGAGCTGCAGGGCCATTCACCGGAGAGTGGGCTAAATAGCCACGGGAAATGTTGAGCAATATGGCACGGAACAGGTTCCGTCCTGTTAAGCCGATGTGGTGCCAGAATATCCGATCAAACGCCACCACATCGGACTGGTTGAGGGCTTCAATTTCCTTATACAGGTAGGGGTGACAGCGAATCGCACCCTGACCGAAGATCATCATCGTTCGGGTGAGAATATTCGCGCCTTCGACGGTAATGGAAATCGGCGTGGCGATGTAGATATTTGCCAGCAGGTTTCTGGGACCTCGACAGATTCCGGCTCCACCGAGAATGTCCATGCCGTCGTTGATAATTTTGCGGGAGAGTTCCGTCGCGTTGTATTTAGCGATCGCAGAAACAACAGCGGGCTGCTCACCCTTATCCACTGCCCCGCAGGTGTAGAGACGGGCGGCATCCATCAGGTAGGTCAGTCCTCCAATGCGGGCCAAGGGTTCCTCAATTCCTTCAAAACGACCAATGGAGAGGCCAAACTGTTTCCGCACCACGGCGTGGGCTCCCGCGACTCGTGCCACTAACTTGGCAACTCCCGTACAGGTAGCTGGGAAACTAATCCCCCGTCCCGCCGCGAGGGTCTGCATCAGCATTTTCCAACCCTGTCCGGCTTGCTCCACACCACCAACGATCTGGTCAATAGGAACGACGACATCGTGTCCTTCAGTTGGGGAGTTATAGAAGGGCACACCCATCGGGTCATGTCGCTGTTCGAGCACAACACCTGGCGTATTCGTGGAAATTAAGGCACAGGTAATGCCTGCATCTTCCCCTTTGCCCAAGAGGTTATCGGGATCTTGGAGTCGAAAGGCCAGTCCTAGAAGCGTCGCGATCGCACCGAGGGTGATGTAGCGTTTTCGCCAGTTCAAGCGCAGGTAAAGCTTGCCATCTTCCCCCTTAAATACCACTCCATTTGAGGTGATACTAGCCGCATCGGACCCGGCATTCGGTTCAGTTAGCGCAAAACAAGGAATTTCTTCACCCCGGGCCAGTCGTGGCAGATAATAGTCCTTTTGCTCAGAGGTTCCATAGCGGAGCAACAGCTTCGCAGGTCCCAAGGAGTTTGTAACGCCAACCGTCGCCACATGGGTAAAGGAACGGGATGCCAACTTGGTCATGACGGCACTGTATGCCAGGTTGGAAAACCCCAATCCACCGTACTCTTTAGGAATCATCATGCCGAAGAACCGCTCCTGCTTGAGATAGTCCCAAACCTCCGGCGGTAAATCTTTACGCTGGTAAATCTCCCAGTCAGTTGCCATGCGGCAAACCTGCTCCACCGGACCATCGAGAAACGCCTGAACTTCGCGCGGGAGTTGGGGATAAGGTTCGCTGTTGAGTCGTTTGAAGTCAGGCTGACCGGAAAATAACTCACCCTCCACCCAAACGGTTCCCGCTTCAATTGCTGCCTGCTCGGTATCAGAAATAGCTGGCAATAGTTTTAGAGCTTGGATGCTTTTGATGATTGGGGCTGTGACTAGCCATTGCCGGAGCTGGGGAACATTCAGGATTAAAGCCAAAATGCCAAAGATAAACCACCCCCATATCGGTGCGTTGAAAATTCCAAGAACAGCTGCAAGATACAGGAACCACAACCAAAGGGGAACGCCGATGTAACCGAAAAGAATGAACAGAAAAGCAAGGCTAGAGACCGCGAGCGCAGATTGAAGAGGATTCATGATACTTTACCCAAACCAATGTTGACCAATGACCAGGAATTCTGAATTCAGAATTTCTTTGAGCTAAACCATCAAATTCTCAAACACCCCCGCCGCGCCCATGCCTCCGCCAACACACATCGTGACAAGACCATAGCGAATGCTGCGTCGTTTCATCTCATGGAGCAAAGTGGCTGTGAGCTTCGCCCCCATGCAGCCCAAGGGGTGACCGAGGGCGATCGCACCACCATTGACATTGATAATGTTCTCATTGAGGCCAAGTTTGCGGATGACGGCAAGGGCTTGAGCGGCAAAGGCTTCATTGAGTTCAATCAACCCAATGTCATCTAGAGTCAAACCCACCTGCTTGAGGACCTTCGGCACGGCTTCCACAGGACCAATGCCCATGATTTCCGGTGGCACACCCGCAACAGCAAATCCCAGCAGTCGTCCCAGGGGTTGCACGCCAAGTTCCTCCACCTGGCGCTGGCTCATCACCACAGCCGCAGCTGCCCCGTCAGACATTTGCGAGGTGTTGCCTGCAGTCACTGTCCCATTGACACGAAAAACAGGCTTCAAATTGGCGAGTGTTTCCAGGCTAGTATCCGGACGGGGACCTTCATCCACTCGGAACACTGTCTCGACCGATTGGGGTTTGCCGTCGATATAGAGGGTTTCTCTCACCGTAATAGGAACAATTTCTTCGTCAAAGTAGCCTGCCTGAATCGCAGCCAACGCACGCTGGTGCGACTCATAAGCAAACGCATCCTGATCCTCTCTGGAGATGCTGAACTGTTGAACCACATTTTCCGCTGTGATGCCCATCGTAATGTAGGCTTCTGGGGCATCCAACATCAGCTCTGGGTTCGGAGCGATATAGTGCCCGCCCATGGGAATCAGGCTCATAGACTCTGCTCCGCCTGCTACGATCACCTCTGCCTGGCCGATTGCGATCGCCTGGGTAGCCATCGCAATCGTCTGGAGTCCTGAAGCACAGAAGCGGTTGACGGTACAGCCTGCTACTGAATTGGGCAAACCAGTTCTTTGGGCGACAATCCGCCCCAGATTGAATCCCTGTTCAGCTTCGGGAAAGGCACAGCCTATAATGACATCATCAATTTGCTCGGATTCGAGTCCCTTGACTTGCTCGATCGCCGCTTTCACGGCAACTGCCCCCAGATCGTCGGAGCGAACGTTGCGCAACTTCCCTTTCGGGGCTTTTCCAACAGCAGTCCGAACGCTGCTTACAATGTAGGCTTTGTTCATAAAAACCTCACGGGTAGTGTGGAAACCCTCGTTTAAAAACGAGGGAGGAACACAATACGGGGACTTTAGTCCCCTTGAAAGTGATTGGATTTGAAATTTTCCTGACTCCTCACTGACCTGGAAATTCTGAATTTAGACTTCAGTTGACTAATTCCTCAAAGGTTTCTTCGTTTTCAATGTGTGGGCAATGCGCTCTTGGGTCTTGGGTTGCCCGAGGAGCGGCCAGAAATTCTCTTGCTCCAGTTGCAAGAGGTAGTTTTCGTGAACTAGGGTAGGTACCGATAGGTCACCGCCTGTCATCACATACGCCAAGCGGTTGGCAAGGTAGCGATCGTATTCGCTAACGAAACCTCCCTGGAGCATGATGTAGGCGGCATGTTCTAGCATGGCTCGAGCAGGACGACCCAAAACCATGATGAAATTGCGCTCTGGGGAAGACGAATAGCCTTGTCGCTCTAGGCGAATCACCTCTTGTTTGGCAACGTAGAGGCGGCGATCGCTATTCATCACAATCCTGGTTTTGGGAGAGAGGAATCCCATCTCCTGCGCTTCCCAGGCACTGTTGGCGACTTTGGCCATGCCGATGGTTTCAAACACCTGTTTTAGGAAGGGTTGAATATGGCTGGGGGATTCTGTCGCGGCTCGGTCAGCAGCCCAAGTTACCATCCGCATAATGCCACCACCGGCAGGAATCAGACCCACGCTTAGTTCAACCAACCCTATGTAGCTTTCAGCTGCTGCCACTACCTGCGGACAGGCCATCACCAGTTCGCAACCACCGCCAAGAGCCCGCCCCTGAACCGCTGCGACGATGGGTTTGGAGGAATAGTGAATCCGCTGCAGCAGGGTTTGAAATTGGACGATGAGGTTTGCGATCGCATCAAAATTCCCCGACTGGGCCATCATCCCCATTTCAGCTAAATTGGCTCCAGCGGAGAAGTTCGGACTGTCATTGCCGATGACCATACCCCGAAAATCCCCTGTTTCGAGGAGGTCGAGCACCTCGGATAGTCCTTCAACTACCTTCAGGCTTAGAGTATTGCCTTTGGAGCGAAACTCGTACAGGACTACCCCATCCCCCAGGTCGAGCAATGCTGCTTCAGGGTTTTGCCAGAGGGTGCGTTTTGGGTCGGATTTGACAACACCGAGATGGATTTCATCTGTGGGAGTTTCCAGCAGGATCGGTTCTTGATGAGACAGGACTAACCCAGAGGTGAAACAAGCTTCTCCTCGACAAACCTCTCGCTTCACGTCTCCATGTTTACCTATCTCCGTGTCTATCTGGTAGAACCCCGTTGTCCCCTCATACCGCATTTTATCCACCCACGGTGGCACCTGAATACCAGCGGCTTCCATGTCTGCCAAAACAGTTTCACTCCCAAGGGCATCCCATATTTCAAAGGGACCGAGTTCCCAGCCGAAGCCCCAACGCATGGCCCGGTCAATGTCCGCTGGACTGTTGGCAATTTCAGGAATGCGACGGGCACAGTAGCCCAGCATTTGTAGGGTGAGTTGCCGGAAGAAGGTTCCAGCTCGTCCTGGGTTGCAATACAGGGTTCGCAGGCGACTGTCCAAATCTTTGAGCTTGGCGATCGCTGCAATATCTCCCAAATTCAAAGGTTTGGCTGGCTCATAGGCCAAGGTTTCTAGATTCAGAGAAAGAATCTGCTGGTTTTCCTTTTTGTAAAACCCCTGACCTGCCTTTGCACCCAACCCTCCCATTTCCACCAGTTTGCGAATAACATCGGGAACGCGGAGTACATCTAGACTTTCGTCATGGGGAATGGCAGGATAGAGGTGATCCGCTACGTAAACTAGCGTATCCAAGCCCACCAAATCAACAGTCCGAAAAGTTGCCGACTTCGGGCGTCCCACGATTGTCCCGGTCAGTGTATCGATTTCTTCAATGGTGTATCCTTGCTCGATCCATCCTCGAAGCGCGAGCATCGTGACATACATCCCGATGCGATTGGCGATAAAGCTGGGAGTATCCTTCGCAACCACTACCCCTTTACCCAGGTGTAGACGCCCAAACCACTGGAGGCGATCGAGCACTTGCTCATCTGTCTCAGCTGTAGGAATGACTTCGAGTAATTTTAGATAGCGCGGTGGGTTGAAAAAATGCGTGCCTAGAAACCGACGTCGGAAGAACTCGGAACGCCCTTTGGCAATGGCATTAATTGGCAATCCACTGGTATTGGTGGAAACTACTGCATCTTTATGGAGCTCGGCTTCCAAGCGTTCCATCAACTGCTGCTTAATGCCCAGATTTTCCACAACCGCTTCAATCACCCAATCAACTTCAGCTACACGCTGGAAGTGCTCGTCAAAGTTGCCTAGAATGACGCGGCGGGTTGTCTTCTCTGTGAAGAATAGTGGCGGGGTTTGTTTAAGGGCTTTCTTAAAAGCCGTTTCTACAATCTTATTTTTGTTGCCTTCTTTGGCAGGTAAGTCGAGCAAATGAACAGTCAACCCTGCATTGGCGAGGTGAGCCGCAATCTGTGTTCCCATCACCCCAGCCCCAAGAACGGCAGCTGTTCGGAACGGCTTAAACATGGTTCTACAATCCTCTCTTTTAAGGGTTTTTTCAAGGGGTTTTTTAATGATGCATTAGGGATTTCGCGAAGGCGGGACAGGAGAATGGGGGGACTGTGGGACAAGAGGAGGAGAAGTTTTGTCCTTCAAGACTTTGCTTGTATGCCTCTTCTTCTCTCCTGCCCATGTCATCCCCATATATGGCGTCGATGTCTTTCGCAAAAGCCTCTATCACCTTTCCCCGTCGAACTTGGTGGGTAGGCATCAGCATACCGTTCTCAACCGCAAGGATGGCGTTGACGAGCTGAAACCGTCTCACAGTTGACCAGTAAGGCAAATGACAATTTGTTTCATCAATCAATGCCTGGTAGAGTGCCATGATGCACGGATGCATCAGCAGAGATTCTGTTGGCAGATCGATCCCCATGGCCTGAGCTTCTCTGTGCAGAGAGTCCAGATTGGGGAAAATCAGCATGCCACAGAATTTTCGGTTAGCCCCCACTGCAATAGCATGTTCCACCAGAGGCGATTGTTTTAATTGGTGTTCTAGGGGTTGCGGTATAACATATTTGCCTGTTGCCAGTTTGAATAAGCTTTTCTTGACGCCAGTAATCTTGAGAAATCCGTCCTCTGTGAATTCTCCCAGATCTCCAGTGTGAAACCACCCGTCCTCATTGATAGCTTCCTGAGTGAGATTGGGGTCTTTGTAATAGCCTTGGGTAACGTAAGGTGCTCTAACCAGGATTTCACAATCGTCCGCGATGGCCATTTCAACCCCTGGAATGGGAACGCCCACCGTCCCGGCGCGGTTGAATTCTCCACGGTTATAGCAAAGCACGGCACTCGTCTCTGTTAAACCATAACCTTGCAAAGTCGGTATTCCTACCGCCGAGAAGATGTTCGTAATGTCTGCCCTCAGGGCAGCCCCTCCGCTAATAAGCGCTTTGAGGCGTCCCCCGAAACCGGCTCGCCATTTGGAAAAGACAAGCTTCTCGGCAAGCTTGAGCTGTAAGGCATACCATACCTTAGGAAGTTGACCCACTTCATGGCGTTTGGCTAAGTTCAGCGCCCAATCAAAGGCGACCTTCTCCAATCCTGTGAGTCGATGACCTTTTTCTAGGATCTTGCTGTAAACCTTTTCTAGCAGTCGAGGCACAGTGATGAAGATTGTCGGTTGAACGTCTTTGAGATGTTTTACGATCCGGCTAGGGGTTGAGAAGTAAATGCTGTGACCGTAATTGAGATGTCCATAGAGAAATGTCCGGGCAAAAATGTGGGTCAGCGGGAGAAACGAAAGCGCCACCTCCTGCGCACCTGTTTCAATGTCTGGATGGCTGGTAAACGCTGCCAGGATGTCGGCTGAAATATTCTCATGGGTCAGCATCACCCCCTTAGGCCTTCCCATCGTTCCAGCGATGTAGATGATTGTGGCGAGCTCGTCTGGGGCAGTCGCGGCCCGCAGTAGCTGCGATTTGTCTGCTGAAACCCGAGACCTTCCACTGGCCAGCACCTCCGCCAGCGACAATAACTCGATGCATTGAGGAAAGGGAGGTGGAGGGCAGGGTTGCTCCGGTCGAGCTTGACAGAGGAACATGGGGATACGCAAACAGGCAGAGGCAGGGATTTCCTTTCTGTCAGTTTTCGGTGTCTCCCCTGTCTCATAGCTGTTCGGGTGACAGGTCAATAGTTGCGATCGCGTTTTCTGCCAATCAGTGGGGGCATCAGCGACGATCGCGGTCTGCAAGTCGGGCGTCTCCCATAAGTAGGGAATGACTTGATAAAGCAAGTCAAGATCGGAAATAATGAGTGCCTTCGCCTCTGTGTGTTGCAGAATGAAGATAATGTTTTCAAGGGTCTGGGTCAGATCGATGGGCACGTTAACCAGTCCGGCCAGTAGGCAGCCCATATCAGCGATGCAGAAGTTAATATCGCTGTGCATTAATAGAGCAACGCGATCGCCCTTTTCTAGCTCTAAGTCCAACAAACCCAGTGCCAATTCTTCAGCAGCCGTCCGAAACGCCTGGTTCGATAGGGACTGCCAGCCGTTTTTCGTCCACTGGTTAAGAGCCTGTGGGTTGGGATGGCGAACGCACGCTTCATCCAGCAAAGAAGGCAACGTGCGCCCCAAAATGACTTCCCCAGAGTAGGGGGGAGCTCTGTAAATCTTGTCAGACCAAAACATCTTGAATTAGAAGAGCGTGAAGCTCTTTTCTCTTGCTAACAACTACCTTTGAGTCTTGTAGACATTCGCTCTGGTTGTGTTCCCGTTCGCGTACGTTCCTCTGGAAGGAGGTAGCCTTCTCGTAAAGCGGAGTGTACCCATTGAAGGCTAACTTGTACGTTTCAATGCAACTCACACCTCCTAAGAAACACGAGGGGGAGAGGGGGAGAGTGGGGGAGTGGGAGAAGTACTTGTGTTTCTTTCTTCCATAACGGGGTAGGAGCCTGAATAATTTCCTGTTCCCTGTTCCCTGTTCCCTCGCCGTTAGGCGCTCTCAATTGACAGGATGCATGGCAGGATTCTTGATTTTTGTAGACTTGAGTATAGACTTCAGGACTGCCACGCTGACTTGTCCTCTTGTTGATGTATCTTGGTACACTAAAGTTAGTATAGCATATTTCTAGACAGATGAATGAAAAGCAGCTATGTATAAGAATTCCAGAGCAGGAACTCAAGATATTAGACCGCTATGCGAAAAAAACCAAGCGGACCAAAACTGACATTATCCGCGAGTTTATTCGCTCTCTGGATAAAAAGAGTAATTAACCGAGGGTTTGGATTAATCCTGCATTTCTCACAAATTTGGCGGTCGCGATCTCTCAAAGCTTTACATAGTGCAGGTTTAAGGCAAATTTTGCCGACGACTCAAAAATGACAGTGTGTTATTTCAGGCGATCGCCACTCGCTGCGCTCAAAGGTAAAAGTCAAAAGTCAAAAGGCAAAAGGATCAATTCTACTTTTTCCTTTTGCATGCAAGCCTTTTGCCTTCCCCGCAGGGGCGGCGATCGCCTAAAATATAACCCCCATCAGATCAGTAGGTTGTCACTAATCTGTTTGTGAGAAATGCGGGGTAACCGGACTTCTACCTATAAGATCGAATGATAAAATCTAACAGAAGGGTACCAAAAATTAAATGCTAGAAAAGGTAGAACTTCATAACTTCAAAAGTCATCGATCCACACAACTTAGCTTAGATGATTCACGCCTACATGCACTAGTAGGGCAGAACAGTTCTGGGAAAACATCTGTCTTACAAGCATTGCATTATCTTAGTCGGCTTGCTGATTCACAATTCAAGAATATTTTTGGATACCAAAGAGCACCTGAATTCATTACAACGATCGGGCAGAACAACCTATCTGTTACCGGAAGTGGCTTCTGGGGATACCAGAATAACCGAAAAAACTGGAAAGCTTCTTATAGCTTTCAACGACAAGATGGTAATTCTTGGCTCCCAACAGCAACATGGAAAGTCGATCAAGATGAAGGAAATGTAGAAGGATGGTCAAGCTCATTGAGCGAGGCTCCATATCCAATACCCAGAGCTTTAAGATATGCGGTTCATCTAAAGCTAGTAGCTACCAACCTTGCTAAAGCAGCTTACAGTGATGCAGTTACCCCACGAGTTGAATTTGATGGTTCAGGATTAGCACCTACCTTAGACTTTCTCCGTGACGAAGCCCCAGACAAATTTCAATCCTTACAGGAAATGTTGCAACGGATTGTTCCAGGTGTTCAGAAAGTAGGGGTGAGGCGAGCCAAGGTTACAATCAATCGCCAACGTTTAATTGAAGTCGATGGAAAATCTATCTCATACGAAGAAAGTCAGGAAATTGCAGGGCAAGAAGTGGTTCTAGATATGAATACAGGTGAGCGTATCCCTGCCCATGCCGTTAGTGAAGGAACGATGCTGACGCTGGGATTACTGACTGTTTTAGTGAATCCTAATCAACCAAATTTAGTATTACTGGATGATGTTCAACAGGGACTTCATCCAAAAGCACAACGAGAATTGATCGCTGTTTTTAAGGAAATTATTCAAGCTAATAACAATCTAAAAATTATTTTTTGTACCCACTCTCCCTATATTCTGGATGAACTTACTCCTTCTCAAGTACATGTATTAAGTAACACTAATTCGGGTTTTACTCGTTCCAAGAGATTGGATGAACATCCAGATGTGGAATGGGCAAAACAAACTTTAACCACTGGGGAGTTCTGGGATGCTGAAGGAGAAGATTGGGTGGTTGCCGGAGAAACGAATGATTGAATTTGTTGTAGTTGTCGAAAGTAGTGCAGACGCACAAACTGCTACTAAATTAGCCGAGCGCGTTCTAGTAGAAAAAGTTGATTGGTTAGAGCCTGACCTCTTGCAAAGCTTATTCCGATGGAGTGGTTTAGAAGAAGAAACTGAGCATTCTTGTTGGAAGGATATTCGTAATATCATTAAGCGCGCTGAGAAGTCAGGGCTTTCTGTTCCAAAATTTAGAGATCATCGGAAAAGTGGGGCAATAAAAGCTGATGGTGCAGCAGCTATAAAAATTATGAATTTAATACGACTTCTTCAAAGAAATCGGCAGATTAAAGCAGTTCTGTTTATTCGCGATTTAGATAACCAACCAGAGCGCAGGGAAGGTCTTGATCAAGCACGTTCAGAGCATATTAATCGACAACCAAAATTAGAAATTGTTATCGGTACAGCCGATCGAATGCGGGAAGCCTGGGTTTTGAATGGATTTATTCAATCTAATCCAAAGGAGCAGCATATCCTTCAAAAAATAAAGGATCAATTAACTTTCGATCCTTGCGAGAAATCACATAAACTACGCTCCAATTCAAGAGAAGAACCTGATCGAATTAGAAATCCCAAAGTAGTGCTGGATCTACTGACAGATGGTAATAGATTGCGTGAACAGCAGTGTTGGGAAGAAACAAGTCTGGAACTTCTACGAAAAAGAGGAGGTAATACAGGTTTGACAGCTTATCTTCATGAAATCGAGCAAAGATTGATTCCAGTTATTTCTGAGTAAAAGCCTGAATCAGTCCAATGTGACCGTTATTGCGATAACCTGTTTCTGAGTGCTACCGTTGATTTTGTAGGTGAGGTCAATGCTAGGAAACCCAGAAACCTCTTCCACTCACAATTTTAGTCACTAGGACATCGGTCAAGTATTCAGACTTGACAGAATGCTGCGGTTGTGGATATAGGATTTGGGTTTTTGGCTAGGTAAAGTGTATGGGCGGATAGAACACGGATGACGCGGATGACGCGGATTATCACGGATTTTGCTCGCCAACACTTGGCGAGGTATTGATTGCAGATCACCTCTTTTTTGTCAACCCTTATTTCTTGACCGATGCCCTAGAGCATCGATTCAGTAATCGAAAAATTATGGTTGAGACTGCAGGGGAGCAGGGAGCAGGATAGCCCATGGGTCTCCCTTGGGGGAGAGCTGAAAGTCTTGATTTTTCGTTCTTCAATTTGTCAACTTTTATTACTGAATCAGTGTTCTAGCACTCCAGCGATCACGGCAGCATAACAACGCCCATGCACACCCCCGCATTTCTCACAATTTTTGAGATGACAGTCGCTGAAAGCCTTTAGAATATAACCTCCTTTTTTCAAAGAGGGGAGATGTCAATCATAATGGTGATTACTGAATCGATACTCTAGTATCTCCACAAGCAACTCGGCTCTCAAATCAAATAAGCAATTGTTACCCCTGCACCTCCTTCATTCTGAGGTGCAAGTTCAAAACGCTCAACCTGAGGATGCTGCTGCAAGAATTCATGGACTCCCTGGCGCAAGCGTCCCGTTCCTTTGCCATGAATAATCCACAATATCCCTGAGGCTGTTGCTTGGGCGATCGCTCTTTCTAAATCAACTTCCGCATCTGCTACCCGACTTCCCCGAATATCAATGGTATTTTGGGAAGTTCGCACTGTGGGAGCAGGTTTGGGAGTGGAAGGCTGAGAAGATACAGCAGGGACAGCTTTTTGTTTAACGGGGACTTCCGCTTTTTTCCCATCCAGAGACTCAATATCTGCCAATGGCACTGTCATCTTCATCAACCCGAAGCGGATAGTTAATTCTCCCTCTGCGTCAGCCACACTTAATACTTCGGCAGTTTGACCAAGACTAGGAATCCTCACCTTTTCTCCCACTTGGGGCTGATAGCCGGGTTTCGGGGGCTTGGGCTTCTGAGCTCTTAACTGATGTGCGGCAATTTCATTCAGGGCTTCCGTTGCTTTTCGGGCATTTTGCGCTGTTTGCGGTCCTTGCTGCAACTGGCGAATTACCTTGGCAATTTCTGCTTTGGCTTCGGCGATCGCCTGCTCTACTGCCCGTTCCTGAGACAGCTTTAAATCCTGCTCTCTCTCCTGCAATTGGGATGCTTTCTCAGATACCTCAGCATAAAAACGTTCTGTTTTTTCCAGTAGCTTACTGGCTTCTTTTTCCTTAGTTTCCTGAGCTCTTTGCTGAGCTTCTAAACCTGCAATCACCTGATTGATATCCTCCGAATACTCTCCTACACGCTCTTGCGCCTGGTCAATAATTTCTGGCTTCAAACCTAATCGTCGTGCAATAGTTAGAGCGTTGGATCGACCAGGAATTCCCCACAGCAGGCGATAGGTAGGTGAGAGACTAAGCTCATCAAACTCAACAGAAGCATTTTCAAATCGCTCATCCTGATATTTCAGAGCCTTGAGTTCGCCATAGTGAGTTGTGGCAATGGTTAGCAGGGCATGATCTGCCAGGTATTTTAGAAGAGCGATCGCTAAAGCACTCCCCTCTGCCGGATCGGTTCCCGCTCCCACTTCATCTAGTAATACCAGGGATTGGTGATTGGGTAATTTTTCCTCTCTCTCTTGATACTCTGAGAAGGGCGGGTTTTGTTGAGAGGTTATCTGTTGTTGGGCAAGGTTATTGTCTAAACCTGCCCCTACACTATTCCCGATTACCAATTCCCCCTTCTCCAAAACGTCAATAATCCGGCTGATACGGCGGATGTGACCGGAGAAAGTGGATAAACTCTGCTCTAGAGACTGCTCATCACCTATATCGGCTAATACCTGTTCAAACCAGGGCAATTCTACAGGGACTCGTGCGGGGACAAATAAACCGGCTTTTGCCATTAATGCTGCCAAGCCTAGGGTTTTGAGAGTAACAGTTTTCCCCCCTGTATTCGGTCCGGTAATCGCCACTACCCGAATTTGAGGCTGAATTTGGACATTAATCGGTACAACTTCTGCCCCTTGTTCGTGCTGGTGCTGCCAAACTAATAAAGGATGACGCAACTGTCGCAGGGTAATTGTTTCACCCCCATCAAAGTCAATAAATCTGGGGGGATTCCCTTCTAACCACAAGCTATAACGGGCTCTAGCGGTTGCCAAATCCAGGGCGGTTGCTACTGCTAATAGCTGTTCTAAGTCTGGCTGAACTTCTGCTACCCGTTCCGTCAAAGCTCGCAGGATGGCTTCTTCTTCTGCTCGTTCTTGACGGCGGTATTGCCTGAGCTTATTTCCTAACTCAACAATGGCATTGGGTTCAAGATAAAGGGTTGCTCCTGTGCTAGAAATGTCGTGGACAATGCCAGGAATTTGGTCTTTCTGGGGTGCTTTAACTGGAATAACAAAGCGATCGCTCCGCTGAGTAATTACCTGTTCCTGAACTGCACCGCTTTGTCGTTGTAAAATTTGCTGGAGAGTTTGATAAATCCTGTCCCGCAATCTTTTCATCTGGCTGCGAATCTCCCCCAGTTTGGGACTTGCCCGATCTGCTACCTTCCCCTGTTCATCAATGCAGCGGTGAATTTCTTGCTCCAATTCTGGATAAGTGCGCACTTCGGCAACCAATTCTCTCAGAACTGGCACATCTTCCTGGTCATCAATTACCCGCCGCAAACGCCTGACACCAGACAGGGTGGTAGCGATGTTGAGCAGTGCTGCTCCCGATAGTAATCCCCCTAGTTCTGCTCTTTCCAGAGACTCGCCAATATCTTGGATGCCTTCAAAAGACCACCCAGAGTCCAGGCATTGTTCTAGGCTGTAAACTTCCTGGGTTTGTGCCAGAAGCTTGAGGCTTTCAGCTTTAGTGGTTGGTAGTTTGAGATGACGAGCTGCTACAGCACCCAACTTTGTCGCCGCAAAGGTAGACAGGTGCTGACACAGACGCGGCCATTCAAGTAATTCTAGTGTTTCTGCTTGAATCAAGGTTTAAATTTAAAAGTTTACCCTATCCTAATTATCCTAATTATCAGTCAATTCGGCTTCGTGAACTACCCACACTAATAGCTATAATCAATATGTGGCAGGAGAAAAGAGTAAATGGTGGGTTAGATAACTTATCCAATTCACAATTCATAAGTAGTCGGACAAAATTAAACGGTACTGTGTTAAGAAAAATTAAGAGAAAGAGGGGGATGCTCAAATGCCCACTCTCTAAACTCTCCCCGTCCCCCCGTCCCCCCGTCTCCCCGTCAGTCTTAACCGAAAATATTTATGTCCTACTACTTACAACCTCCTGCCTACTGCCCAGGATCCTCTTGCCTTCGAACTGCCTCCCGCCTCTTTCCCTTTCTCCTCCTCCTGCCCGGGAGCGGACTGCCTTCTGCCTCAAAACCAAGCCAGGTAAGAAATCTTACATCGAACTCAGGTAAGGTTTCATTGAAAGTTTTTAGTTAGCGCCACGGAAATCCCAAAATGTAATACAATGTAAAACAGATAGTTTAAGAAATTAACAGACATGGCAAATTCCCCACTGGTATCTATCCGTATTCCACCTGAGACATTAGAGCGCATTGATAAACTGGCACAGAAGTTTTACCCATCTCGCAGGGCAGGTAGAAGCCCTAACCGCTCTCAAGTGATCCTGGATGCCATCGATCAATTCCTCAAGCAACAAGAGTCTAGCGATGCCAACATCCCGAACATTGAAGAACAAATCACAAAAGTACTCCAAGAGTACCATCAGCAAATAGAGAAGCAAATAAAGCAGTACATTGATGATAAATTTTTAGCTTATACCTATAATTTGGAAAAGCGTCTCCACTCTGCCCGAAAAGGGCTAAAATAGAAGGTTTTGTTGCCAATAATTGTTGAAGTCTGAATTCTGAAACAAGTATTCTTCTTGGTACTCAATATACAGTGTCAGACAAGATAAGACATTTTTCAATACTGTCATATGGGGGTGTCTGCAAAGTCCAAAATCTTTGTAGGGCCAAAGCATTTATCCGATTAGCATAGCGAAGTTAGATTTTATTAACAAATGCTTTGTCCTTCTGGGATGAGTTAATAATTTATTGAGTAATATACTGTCAGATATCGTATTAAATATTCAAGGACAATGTAATATAGTGTTAACAAAGAATGGGTCTATATTTGACACTGTTTTTCATGGTAATTCCCCATAAAAAGTATACATAATTATCGTTTTGTAAAAAAAAATAAAGTAGCTGATACATACATTTTCTTTTTAGAATGTTGTATTGTATTAAAGAATACAGTTTACTTTTGGAATGCGATCGCGCGTGACAAAAACTCCTAAGAAATACTCTAAGAAACAAACATATTTAGGTATTTCTACTTATCTCAAGCCATTTTCATTAACCCAAAAAATTGAGCAAGACTGCCTAAGTAGTACAGATGAATAGTGTAAAAAAAGCGAGAAGCAATCATGACACCCACCGCCATCGCACAGAAAAACAGACCAACAGCCCATGGGGTAAATATCCGGGGCAAGGTTTCTGCGGAATACGCTGAAATTCTGACGACAGAAGCGCTAGACTTTATTGCTATGTTGCAGCGCCGTTTTGGTGCTCAGCGGGAGCACCTGATCAAACTCAGAGAAGCTAGACAGCAACAACTTGATACAGGCTTACTACCTGACTTTCCACCTGAAACAGAAGCGATCCGCAACAGCGACTGGAAAATTGCCCCGATTCCACAAGATTTACAAGATCGTCGCGTTGAAATCACAGGACCGACAGAGCGCAAAATGCTCATTAATGCCCTGAATTCAGGGGCTAATGCTTTTATGGCTGATTTAGAAGATGCCAACAGTCCCACCTGGGACAATATGGTGTCCGGTCAAATTAATTTGCGCGATGCTGTGAACCGAACCATTGAGTTTACCTCTGCCACAACCGGCAAAGCCTACAAACTCAATGAAAATATTGCCGTTCTGATCGTTCGCCCCCGTGGCTGGCACCTGCTGGAAGAGCACGTTCTAGTTGATGGCCAGCCAATGTCTGCATCGCTGTTCGATTTTGGCCTTTATTTCTTCCATAACACCCGAAAGCTGCTCGAAAATGGCTCTGGTCCCTATTTTTATCTGCCTAAGCTTGAAAACAGGCACGAAGCCGCCTTGTGGAACCAGGTCTTTGTCACGGCTCAGGAAACTCTTGGCTTACCAATTGGAACCATTAAGGCAACTGTGCTGATCGAAACCATTCTCGCAGCCTTTGAGATGGATGAAATTCTCCACGCACTGCGCGATCATATTGTTGCCTTGAATTGCGGTCGCTGGGACTACATTTTCAGCTTGATCAAAAAGTTTCACAATCGACCCGATTTCGTGCTGCCGGATCGCAATCAGGTGACCATGACTCGTCATTTTCTGCGTTCCTATAGCCTGCTTGCGATCAAAACCTGCCATCGTCGCGGTGCCTTGGCCATAGGTGGTATGGCGGCTCAGATCCCGATTAAGACAGACGCAGCTGCTAACGAGACAGCTCTTGCCAAGGTACGTGCTGATAAAGAGCGGGAAGTAGGGGATGGTCATGATGGAACATGGATTGCACACCCTGCCCTCCTTCCCATTGCCCGCGAGGTGTTCGACAGCAAAATGCCAGGTTCCAATCAACTATCTGTTCTCCGGGACGATATTACCGTTACGGCAGAGGATCTCCTGACCGTACCGGATGGGAGAATTACTGAAGCCGGACTGCGTAATAATATTCGCGTAGGTATCTTATACCTCACGGCCTGGCTTGCTGGCACCGGCTGTGTACCATTGTTTAATCTGATGGAAGACGCTGCTACTGCGGAAATATGTCGTGCCCAGATTTGGCAATGGCTGCACCACAAAACAAAACTAGAGGATGGCCGTAAAATTGATCTGCCGCTTTTCAAAGCCATTCTTGACGAAGAAATAACTGCATTGCGTCAAGAAAATGCTCCCAGGATAGCAAAGTTTGAAACAGCAATAGCCCTGTTTAGAAAGCTGGTAACAGCTGACAACTTCGAGGAATTCCTGACGCTGCCAGCCTACCAGCATATTGTCACTTTTTGAGATTAACAACAGGAGATTATATCAAATCCGGTAATCACCAGGAGCTGGTATTAAACCCTTATAAAGGCTGACAGCTTCGAGGAGTTCCTAAAGCTGCCTGCCCTATAGGATTCTTGTCACTTTTTGAGATTAACAACAGGAGATTACGACCCCATGACTGAACTGACCTTTGAAAAACTTGTTGCCAGCGCCCCTCAAGGTCGCTTCGATGGCATTAAACGCAATTACACCCCTGAAGACGCGGTTAAACTGCGCGGCTCAATCAACATCAGCTACACCCTTGCTGAGATTGGAGCCAATCGGCTTTGGGAGCTTCTGCACAGCGAAGACTATATTAATGCTCTTGGCGCAGTGACAGGAAATCAAGCTATGCAAATGGTACGCACCGGCCTTAAGGCAATCTATCTGTCTGGCTGGCAGGTTGCCGCTGACGCCAACCTGGCGGCGACAATGTATCCCGACCAAAGTCTGTATCCGTCCAATAGTGGTCCAGAATTGTGCCGTCGCATTAACCGGACTTTCCAGCGAGCCGATCAGATTCAGCATTTAGAAGGAAAAGACGATATCTACTGGTTTGCCCCGATCGTTGCCGATGCAGAAGCCGGTTTTGGTGGCTCCTTGAACAGCTTTGAAATCATGAAAGCCTACATCGAGGCTGGTGCTGCTGCCGTGCATTATGAAGATCAATTGGCATCGGAAAAGAAATGCGGTCACCTGGGCGGTAAAGTGCTAATTCCGACAGCAGCCCATATTCGCAAACTCAACGCGGCACGGCTGGCGGCGGATACGATGGGAGTTCCAATCCTGATTGTCGCCCGTACAGATGCTGAAAGTGCCAAGCTGATTACCAGCGATGTGGATGAGCGGGATTTATCGTTTATCACAGGGGAACGAACACCGGAAGGATTCTACTGCCTGAGGAAAGGCTCTGGTCTTGAACATTGCATCGCCCGTGGGTTGTCTTATGCTCCTTATGCGGACTTGCTCTGGTGGGAAACCTCCAGGCCGAATCTAGAAGAAGCTCGCCTGTTCGCTGAAGCGATTCACAAAGAGTTTCCAGGCAAGATGCTGGCTTATAACTGCTCTCCTTCTTTTAACTGGAAAGCCAATCTGGATGATGCCACAATCGCCAAGTTTCAGAAGGAACTCGGAGCAATGGGCTATAAATTCCAGTTCGTTACTCTGGCTGGATTCCACAATCTGAACCATAGTATGTTTGAGTTGGCTCGCGGTTACGCTCACAGCGGTATGACTGCTTATGCCGAATTACAGGAAGCCGAATTTGCTAGTGAGGCTGAGGGATACACCGCAACGCGCCATCAACGAGAAGTCGGTACTAGCTATTTTGATGCCGTTTCTGTTGCCATTGCTGGCGGACAATCATCGACAACAGCTATGGCTGGGTCTACCGAGATGAAGCAGTTTCGATCTGTAAGAGAAGATCACAGTTCTCAATTGATTATTGAATCTAATGGGGACGAAATAATTGACGCGATGTTTTTTAAGGAAGTTTACTGTAGCGTTGAAAATGCAAAAGCACTTGAGGAGTATAAAGAAGTTTACTACTCCCAACTAAAGAAGGGTTATGAAGAAATAGAACAATTCGCCAAAGCCGACGAAGAATAACCACAAGAGGAGTCAATTGAAGTCTGACCTCAAGCCCTCTGCTACATTGCCTTCCCGCCCTGGATTTTCAATCCAGGGCTATATATTGTCGGATTATTGGGGGAAAGTCAAAGAAAAACCCTATCTCATCATCTTTATGATGGCCGAAAAGGGCTTGAACTTTGTTCAAGTCCCAGCTGTTAGAGTCTTCTCCAATTTCCGATATTCACTTCTCGTTGCTTGCAATAAATAAGACATAGTTACTGAATTACCATCGAAGGCTGTCAGGGCGTTAGCGATTTGTGGATTTATTAAGCAGTCAAAACCTGTATAGCGGTTAGGGAGAGGGAGGGAAAGGTGGGGGACCCGAGGGAATCGTTGCCTTGGAATTCGATCGAGTCATAGAACTGATGTTGCAAGGTGCAAAGGGTGATTTTGGCTTCTAGGGGGTCTACAATCCAGTATTCCGGGATTTCGAGCAGACTATATTCAGAGCGTTTGGAACGGTAGTCGTCCGCTTTGGTAGAGGGGCTAACCACTTCAACGACGAGCAAGGGCGGCGGCTCATTGAAGTCAATGACTGCTTCTCGCTCGGCCATCCCTTCCCATTGAGCTAAAGGCAGGACTGTTACATCCGGAATGCGGGAGGTATCCCAGCGACGGCCTCTAGGAGAACGCACCCCGATCATCAAGGGTTTGGAAGTCCAAGGCAGTTGCTGCTGTTTGATTTCGTCCCGGAATCGATCGTTGAGAAATTCAATAATGGAGCCATGTTTGCCAGTGCCTAAGCTCATGGGGAGTAGTTCTCCATCGACGAGTTCATAACGGGTATCGGTACCGTCTTCATAGGTTAGATAGGTCTCAAAGGTTAATTTTTGAAGGGTGGTTTTTATCACAGTTGTCTGTCCTGCAGGTGTACTCTAGATATTTTTCTGAGTGCGATCGACCGCTGAGGGAGGGCCTTGTATTTCATCTATTGTAAGGGACTTTTCTAACTTCCGATATTCACTTCTTGCTGCTTGCAATAAATAACTGGAGTTTAGACTATGACAAAATGACTCAGTCTTTTTAAAGACTGAGATTTCAGTAAATTAACTCAAGATTAGGTCTAATTATTCTTTTGAGTAGGGATTGTACGGAGGCAACAGCAGCTCTGCGGGCGCAAGTCTTGCGCCCCTACAGACTGACTTTGGGATGCTCCCGTAGCGATCGCCTTCTTTGGTCATCTGTTACATTACTTTACATAGTTGTGTTTATTCCCACCTACCTACTTAGTCTTTCCTTACCATCAACTTGGCATCTTACTCCGAGTTAATCCCCAACTTTCGGCAATTGGACTTGATTTGAGAGAGCAAAATTACTTAAAGAAACCTTAGCTGAATAAGCAATACCATCCCGCTGGTACAAAATTAATATCCTATCTCCGTTTAGAACCTTATAACCCAGCAGACTATCCAAGCCGCTAAGAAGTTCCTTGTAGTTATAGCCATTAGGTTTTGTCAAGGCTATGGTGATCAGATCGTCGTCAGTTAATCTTTTATCGCCATTAGTATCTTCCTTGATGATGTTGTATAAAATGGCTTGAACGGTTTTGGATTTACTCCTATAATCAGTTTCTGAAATGAAGCTATCCCTAGCAATTAAATAGTTATTGTTGGCAAAGAGCCACCTTCTTTCTTCTGTTTCAGCGTCGAAGAACAGATAGTTTCTTGTTGAGCGAGCAGATTTGCTATAATAAGATTGTGCGTAAGATTGGTCTGAGTAAAGCGGAAGCATTAGATATGGCGTTCCCTCAATTTCCCTTAAATTACCAAGCTCCCATTCTTCCTTTACTTCGCTACTGTCACTGAGATTAACGATGTTACTACGCTGCCGCTCTCTCATTGTTTCTTTGAATATCTGGATAGCAGCAAACCCTAACACGGCTATGGCTAGCAATCCCGCGAGCATAATAACAATAGCATTGAAACGCCACACAAAACGAAAAATTTTATTTTCTTCCATCTCACAAAGCTTCATAACTGCTATAATTTAATGTTACCATCTCTTGGGTATCAAAAATATAACATTTTGTATCATAATTATTCATCATGTCCCATTTGAATTTATAATTTGAATGAACCTAATCTGAATCAGTGTGATATAAAATATGCAATACATGCCAAAGAAAATAAAATTTTATGGTGTTAACGACATAGAGCGTCTACCCCAACTGCAAAAGATTTCGGGTCAAGACCGACTGGCAATGAAAGCAGTAGCCCAGGTTTTTCCCTTTCAGGTCAATAATTATGTTATAGATCAACTCATAGATTGGGATAACATTCCCGATGATCCGATTTTCCGCCTGACCTTCCCCTCTCCAGAAATGCTGGCTCCTGAAGATTTGCACCAGATAATTCAACTGCTAGAGAGGAACCTCCCCAAAGAAACTATCCGCGAAGTCGTAAACAAGATTCGCTATCGCCTCAATCCTCATCCTGAAGGGCAAATGGAGTACAATGTGCCGATACTGGACGGTGAGCCAGTCCCTGGAATTCAACACAAATACGCGGAAACAGTCCTCATATTTCCGTCAGTCGGTCAAGCGTGTCATGCCTATTGCCAATATTGCTTCCGCTGGCCCCAGTTTGTCGGGATAGATGACCTCAAGTTTGCTACTCCCCCCTCAGGACGTTTCCAGGACTATCTTCGCCAACACAAAGAGGTCACCGATGTACTGATCACTGGTGGCGATCCCATGATAACAAGCGCCCGGAACCTCTCCCGATACATTGAACCCCTGCTCAGCCAAGAATTTGAACACATCCAAACTATTCGTATTGGTACCAAATCACTAGTATACTGGCCCTATCGCTTTGTCACAGACAAAGATGCCGATGATGTACTGCGTCTGTTTGAGCAGATAGTTGGCAGGGGGAAACATTTGGCGATCATGGTTCACTATACCCACTGGCGGGAACTCGATACCCCAATCGCCCAAAAAGCCATTGGACGCATTCGCTCCACAGGAGCCGCGATCCGCACTCAAGCTCCTTTAATGCGGCAGATCAATGACTCGGCCGCAGTCTGGAACCGGATGTGGAAAATGCAGGTGCATCTAGGCTGCATTCCCTACTATATGTTTGTTGAGCGAGATACAGGAGCGAAACATTACTTTGAAGTTCCTCTAGTTCGAGCTTTGGAAATCTACCGGGATGCGATCCGAAACATATCTGGCTTAGGACGAACTGTACGTGGACCTGTGATGTCAGCATTCCCTGGTAAAGTGCTTGTGAATGGAGTTACTCAGATTATGGGCGAAAAGGTATTCGTGCTTTCGTTGATTCAGGGACGCGATCCTAGCTGGTGCTATCAACCCTTCTTTGCTCGGTATGATGCTAACGCGACTTGGTTGACTGATCTTACTCCAGCGTTTGGCGAGAAGGAATTCTTTTATCAAAAGCGGCTTGAGGAAATTATTAGCAAGGAAAGGAGGGAAATATCCCAACTTTCAATATAATAGGTTAACCCTCACATTTACTCAGCATCGGCAATGAAAGGACTCTGGCTCGAAAACAACCAACTGCAACTACGCACCGACATCCCCACACCTGAACCACCACCCGGCGAAGCACTCGTGCGTGTCTTATGTGCTGGTATCTGCAACACTGACTTAGAATTGCTCAGAGGCTACTATCCCTACACTGGCATCTTAGGTCATGAATTTGTCGGAGTGGTCGAACAAGGACCACAACATCTGCTTAACCAGAGGGTAGTTGGGGAAATCAACGCTGTCTGTGGTAAGTGCCGTTTCTGTCTGGGCGGACAACCGACACACTGTGAAAACCGTACCGTGCTTGGCATTGTCAATCGCAACGGAGCCTTTGCCGATTATCTCACCTTACCCATAGAGAATCTCCATCTGGTTCCCGAATCTATCAGTACCGATACAGCAACATTTACCGAGCCATTAGCCGCAGCGCTGGAAATCCAGCAACAGGTGTCCGTGGGTTCTAATGAGCGGGTGGTGGTGGTTGGGGATGGCAAGCTGGGGCAACTGGTGGCTCAGACACTGGCTCTCACTGGCTGTGAACTCCTGGCAGTGGGGCGTCATCGGGAAAAACTGGCTAACCTAGAGGCACGGGGCATTAAGACTGGCTTGGCTGATGCTGTAACAGACAGAGCTTTCGATATTTCAGTAGAGTGTACTGGCAACCCAGAAGGTTTTGAGATCGCCCGTCGAGCTTTACGTCCACGGGGTATCCTGGTACTCAAAAGTACCTACGCGGGCAAGTTGAATCTCGATGCTTCTTCTCTGGTGGTGGATGAAATTACATTGATCGGTTCCCGCTGTGGCCCCTTCCCGGAAGCACTCCAGTTACTGGCACAAGGGCAAGTGGACGTGAAAGGGCTGATTCAGGCTCGCTATCCCTTGACTGAAGGGCTTACTGCCTTTGAACACGCCCAGAGTCGAGGTGTATTAAAAGTCTTGCTGGAGATGAGCCAGGATTAATCTTCCAATGGCCAGCTGTTTGTTTTGACATTCCCACGGCTGAAGCCAGTGAGATTCTGAGGATTCCTTATTTCCTAGTGCAGCGCGGCGAAAATAACCCACCAGCTAAGGGCGGCCCAAAGCCTTAATCCAAAATACTTTTGAATGCGTGACTTTTGACTTTTGACTGACGCTTGCGGCACTAGGCTCTCCTCCCTCATTTGAGGTTCCCTGGGGAAGTGTCCAACGAGAGCGATATCAACTATCCTCCTGTTTGGGTAATATTTCAATCCCTGATAGGGATTAGGACAAAACCTAACCTCCCCATAGAGAGTGTAAACCCTTATTCGGATTAAGTCAATAGTCTGCTTAACCCTCATCTAAATATGTCAAGGATGTATGTCGGCGGTTTTTGGGTTTTTTTCCCAGGCGATCGCAGCGCAGCTATCCTCGGGATCATCAAATTTGTTATAAAAATATAAAGAAATATTGCAAATTTCTAAAGCTAAACTAAAGGGAAAAGATGCAAGGGGCTTCAATCTAGAAAAATAATATCGTTTTTCCACATTTCAACTAACTTGGGGCTAAGCTGGATGTATACAGAAGTTACGCACTGAGAACGTAAAATCAGGGCTTGAGATTGTTTTGCTATCCCTCGCAATGATGCAATTCCGTTGAGGTGCGTAAGTCCTAGTATATTCTCGCCTCTTAATTCGACACCAAACTAAATCTCGTCTGCATCCATGCTATTTCACCCAGCTAACCTCTCCTACTGGATCTTCCTAGTTATAGGAGTTTCCCTATTCTTGCTAGTCATTGTTTCCGGTGGGGGAGACGATGATGTTGATGTTGATACCGATGTTGACTTTGATGTCGATGTCGATGTCAATATCGATAATGGACTTTTGGAGTTTGATACCGATGTCGATGCCGATGTCGATGCCGATGTCGATGCCGATGCCGACTTTAGCCCTATACAAGTCCTGGGATGGCTAGGTATTGGCAAAGCCCCACTCATGTTGCTTTTGGCAATCGATTTTAGTACCTGGGGAGTTACGGGCTGGATGCTCAATGTTGGCATTGGTAGCATTACTGGTGGCATTCCAGTCGGGTTTGTTGGGGGGGTTGTCTTATTCAGTTCCTTCGGTGCTAGCTTGTTTATCGGCAGTTTGATTACCCGCCCCATAGGCAAAATCTTCGCTTCCTTTGGGGAAGACGTCAGCAGCGAGCGCCTGATTGGGTGCGTTGGTACTGTCACCTCGAAGAAATTACCTTACCTGACGACGGGCAAAATTGGTCAAGCTGATGTCCTCGATCCGGCTCGCAATCTCGTCACCATCAGTGTCAGCTTACCTCAATGGGCAACGGTTATTCCCCACCGAGGACAACAAATTTTAATCATTGAGCGACAAAAGCACTGCTACTTAGCCATTGCCAAAGACAGTTCCGATGAAGATAAATGGCTAGAGAACTCAAGCACAATTAAAGATTCGCATTAGGGAGTAAAAATCATGCTATTTTGGCTTACTTTCATCCAGTCTTTACCGACTATTTCATTTCCTGAAGTAACAGCAAGCAATTTAGAAATAGAGGAGAATTCTCCCATGAATGCCCAACTGAGTTTTGTCCAAACCATTGAACCTGTTCCTGTCCAGCCTACAATGGCTCAATTGGGTGGCATTCCTGAACTGGGAGGCGCACTTTTCTTTCCCGGTCTGATCGTTGGACTGGTTGTGTTATTGCTAATCAGCATTTGGGCATACACGCGGGTTTACGTCATTACACCCAACAACGAAGCCTTTGTGAGAACTGGTGGCGTATTTATCAAAGGTAAAAAAGTAATTATAAATGGCGGTTGTATAGTTTTGCCCGGATTTCACGAACTTACCCGCGTTCCTTTGCGAGAAATTTCCATTGATGTGGAACGTACCGGAGCTCTTGCTGTTCGTACCCAAGACTACCTGCGGGCAAATATGCGGGTGACATTTTACGTCTGCATCAATGCAAAGCAGGAAGATGTTTTAGTTTCTGCTGCTCGATTGTCTAAACAAGGTAGAATTTCAGAAAAAGATATTAAGGAAGCGCTAGAGAAACGGGCAGATGATGCGATTCGTGCTGCGGCAAAGAAGAAGAGTCTAGCTGAAATTGATTCGGATAAATTAGGCTTTGCTGATGAAGTTTTGAATTTGATTCAACAAGATTTAAAAAAAGTGGGTTTAACCCTGAATAATATTGCCATTTCTGAAATTGAAGAAAGCGATACTTACGACGAAAATAATTTCTTTGATGCTCAGGGCGTGCGTCTGAGGACAGAAACCATTCAACGTTCCATCAAACAAAAGCTAGATGTAGAACTGACTACTCTCCAGGAAAAGAAGGCACTTGAACTGACTACTAAGGTGACAGTTGAACAGCAGGAACTGGAGGCAGAAAAGAAATCCTTAACAATTAGTCAAGACAAAGAAGATGCTAAGCTGACTCAACAGAAAGAAGTCGAGTCACTCAAAGCTCAGCAACAAAGGGAAATTCAAGAAGCGAAAGACAAAGAAGCCGCTAAAGTAGAGCGAAATAAAATTTTGCAGGAGAAAGCGGTTGAAGAAGAGAAGATTCAACAGCAATTAGCAGTTCAACAAAGCCAGATTGAGGCGGATATAGCCTTAGAAGAACGAAATAAACAGCTAAAAGTTGCCCAAACCCTGCAAAAACAGGAAGCGGAAGTGGCGGAAATTACCCGCCAGAAAACCTTAGAAGAGGAAAAGATTCAACAGCAGCTAGCGGTACAAGAAAAGAAAATTGAGGCGGATATTGCCTTAGAAGAACGCAATAAGGAACTGAAGATAGCCCAAACCCTGCAAAAACAAGAAGCGGAAGTAGCAGAAATTAACCGTCAGAAAACTATAGATGCTTCTCTATTCAAAGCACAGGTAGAGATAGCAGAAGCAGAGCGAGAGTCGAAAACCGTTCAACAAGAGGCGGCGATCGCCATTGCCGAGAAAGAGCGCGATCGCTTTGGTGCTGAAGCGGAAAGAGCGCAAGCAGAAGCCTCCGTCGTCACCGCCACAGAAGTGGAAAGAGCGCAAAGGGAGCAACGCCTATCCATTATCGCCGCTGAGCAAGAAGCGCAGCAGCGTCGGATTTCCGATCAAAACGTGGTGGAAATTGATGTCTTCCGTCGCCGTCGCCAAGCGGAAATTGCCCGTCAAGCAGCAGAATTAGAAGCCGAATCCATCCGCACCCTAGCAGAAGCAAACCGTTACAAAGCGATGGCAGAAGCTGAAGGTAAAAGGGCGCTGATTGAAGCAGAGAATGCTCTGAGCGACGCGAACCGGACAGCAGAACTGATAAAAGCCATCTGGCCAGAACTAGCTGATAAACTGCCAGAAATAGTCAAATCCTTGGCTCCCCAGCCTGGGATCTTGGGGGATGCCCGGATTTATGCTTTTCCTGGTGCAAGTGGTAACAATAGCAATGGTTCTTCCAGTGTGAATGATATCACCAAACTGCTGCTCTCTACCAGTGGTGTATCCCTGATTCACTCCTTGCTCGATGAAGGAAAGTTAGGGCCGCTGATTAGTCAAGTCAAGCACTTGCTTAGTTCCGAAGGTAAAGGGACAACTTCGCCAGAAGCTTTAAATTCAGAGGTTGAGGCATCCCAAGAAGGGGAAGTGAAGAAGGCTGCTCAAACTTCTACCTCACCTTTAATTACGCCTCCACCAGCTTCAACCAAGAAGCAAACCCCTTCGGAAAATATCAGCAGTTAGGAAAAATACCGAATCTGGGTGAATTACCCCCTTTTTTCTGGAGGCAGGGAACTTCGGATCAGGGAGCAGGGGAAGAAAAATCTAGAAAATTGATCAAGGGGGTTTTAGACCTGGATTCAGTATAATTGGTCATTGGCAGCATTCAAGAAGCAATCCCCGTCTACATCTGCGTTCATCTGCAGTTAATTTTCAAAAAATGCTTGACACTTTTGGGTAAAGAACTGCTAGGATATTCAAGGTGACAAAATTGGGGTGTAGCCAAGTGGTAAGGCAGCGGGTTTTGGTCCCGCCATTCCTAGGTTCGAATCCTAGCACCCCAGTAATAAGCTGATCTTCATTTAAATTCCATGGTGAAGATAGCAGGGGAGCAGGGAAGAGGGATTGAAGGTTGTTTCCCCGACACGGATTTGATATAATATCTTCTCTGCCTGAATACTCATAGTTAGGGCTGAGGAAGAGAGGGGTTTCTCTGGGTAGAGCGATCGCGGTCAGGAAGCTAAGTTATTTTCATTCTTCCGGCTCAAGTCCAGCAGCTCGAAGCTGTTGAGCCAAGCGCTCGGCCCGTTGCCGTTCTTGCTCGGCTCGTTGCCGTTCTTGTTTGGCTCGTTGCCGTTCTTGCTCGGCTCGTTGCCGTTCTTGCTCGGCTAACTCCGACCCCCACAACAACAAATCTCCCTGCTCATCCCAGTTAGGTTTCTCTGGGTAGAGCGATCGCGGTCAGGAAGCTAAGTTATTTTCATTCTTCCGGCTCAAGTCCAGCCCCTCGAAGCTGTTGAGCCAAGCACTCGGCTCCTTGCCGTTCTTGCTCCTCATCGTTCGCTCATTTTAAAATTGAGTTACTTAATAAATGAGGCAAACAATACTCTTGACAAGGCTTTCACCAATTTAAGAGGAGACCGAGGCCAAATTTCATCTGACCACTCTGGCAACGAAGTTTATTTCCAATAGTAGGGTGGGCATTGCC
>JBFRWF010000300.1:0-12105 GCA_051439465.1 Xenococcaceae cyanobacterium
ATAGAGGTACTGTGGTAGCAGTCCCTAGACGGATCAGCTTGAAAATCACTCATCATAATGTGAGTTAAGTAAAGCACTGCCGTTTCAAATGA
The DNA here is from genome assembly GCA_051439465.1 of Xenococcaceae cyanobacterium. Lineage (GTDB taxonomy): Bacteria > Cyanobacteriota > Cyanobacteriia > Cyanobacteriales > JBFRWF01 > JBFRWF01. The sequence goes on from JBFRWF010000300.1 coordinate 93, forward strand.
CCATTTGCTTTCGATCTGGGCGGGTCGCCTAGATCGAAAGCAAATGGTAACTATCAGATATTGTGCCAAAATAAAAAAATCGGTATGCGGCATCAGGATAATGATTGATGATGAGCAAGATATGGCAGCTACTGGGAGGCGGGGAAAGTGAGAAAACTAACTCTCTGATTGGGATAGTCCTAAGACAACGCTACAAAATCATCAAGGAATTGGGAGGCGGTGGGATAGCGGATACTTATCTGGCTATAGACTTAGATATTCCTGTCAGTCCTAAGCCTAAATGCATTGTCAAGCGGATCAAGCCCCAGATGCAGCATTCAGAAATCCTGCGCCTGTTCCGCAAAGAAGGGGAAATCCTCTACAGACTAGGGCAAAACCACCCTCAAATTCCCCAGCTTTATGCTTATTTTGAGGAAAATCAGCAATTTTATCTGGTTCAAGAATTGATCGATGGACATGACTTAAGCCAGGAAATCATGATTGGTAAGCGATGGAGTGAAACTGAGGTAATTAAACTCTCAAAAGAGATTCTGGAAGTACTGGCATATGTCCATGAGCATGGAGTAATTCATCGGGATATCAAGCCCTCGAATATTATGCGGCGCAGGGACAATGGCAAGTTAATCTTAATTGATTTTGGCATAGTCAAAGAACTCGGCACTCAAGTAGTGGATGGTCAAGGGCAAACGAAAAGCACTATTGTTGCTGGTACTCCTGGTTATATGCCTATTGAACAGGATAATGGGCATCCCAAATTCTGTAGCGATGTCTATGCAGTAGGTATAATAGCAATTGAAGCCCTGACTGGAATACCGCCGAAAAAACTGCCAATAGACCCCAATACTTTAGAAGTCATCTGGCGCGATCGTGCCCAGGTTAGCGACGCTTTTGGGGACGCTTTAACTAAAATGGTGCGCTATTACTTCAACCAACGTTACCAGTCAGCAGCCGAGGCATTGCAAGCCCTTACACTCATACAACCCCAGCCCTCAAAGTCTCCTATTACTACATCAAAGTCAGTCCAGAAAGCAGTCTCGTTACCTACCGAGCCCTTACTACCTCCTGTCACTACACCAACGCCGATTGAGATTTTCTGCCAAATAATCTTTATGGAAGAGATGGGATGGGACTTGTCTGATCTTGATGCTTGGTTCTTTAGCGAAGGGCTGGCAGGAGTTAAGATTGGCAAGAAGTACGGCTATATCGATAGGAGGGGGCAGCTAGTGATTCAGCCCCAGTTTGATGGGGTTTTGTTCTTTAGCGAAGGCCTCGCACCAGTCCAGATTGGCGAGAAGTGGGGCTTTATCGATAAGAGGGGGCAGCTAGTGATTCAGCCCCAGTTTGATGGAGTTTTGTTCTTTAGCGAAGGACTTGCACCAGTCCAGATTGGCGAGAAGTGGGGCTTTATCGATAAGAAGGGGCAGCTAGTGATTCAGCCCCAGTTTGATTGGGTTTGGTTCTTTAGCGAAGGGCTGGCAGGACTTAAGGTTGGCGAGAAGTACGGCTATATTGATAACAGGGGGCAGCTAGTGATTCAGCCCCAGTTTGATTGGGTTTGGTTCTTTAGCGAAGGGCTGGCAGGAGTTAAGATTGGCGAGAAGTACGGCTTTATCGATAAGAAGGGGCAGTTAGTTATTCAGCCCCAGTTTGATTGGATTTGGTTCTTTAGCGAAGGGCTGGTACCAGTCCAGATTGGCGAGGAGTGGGGCTTTATTGATAATAGGGAGCAGCTAGTTATTCAGCCCCAGTTTGATGGGGTTTTGTTCTTTAGCGAAGGCCTCGCACCAGTCCAGATTGGCGAGAAGTATAGCTATATCGATAATAGGGGGCAGCTAGTAATTCAGCCCCAGTTTGATGGAGTTTTATTCTTTAGCGAAGGACTCGCACCAGTCCAGATTAGCGACAAGTGGGGCTTTATCAATAATAGGGGGCAGCTAGTGATTCAGCCCCAGTTTGATGGAGTTTTATTCTTTAGCGAAGGACTTGCACCAGTCCAGATTAGCGATAAGTGGGGCTTTATCGATAAGACAGGAAAGTTTATTTACGAACGAAATATTTAAGTCTAATTGCAATTAATTTCGCAAATTGCTAAGATAGACCTGTTTATAGGTTATCATGCACATAATTAGCAAAAAAAGGCTTAAAGAGTTTTGGCAAAAGCACCCTAATGCTCAACCTAACCTCCAAACATGGTACAAAATTACCAGTAAGGCTCACTGGCAAAACTTTGCTCAATTGCGCCAAGTATTTCCTTCGGGAGATATAGTGGGAAACTTCTCTGTTTTTAACATCAGCGGCAATAACTATCGACTCATTGCCTTTGTCGATTATCAGTATCAAGAAGTTTACATTCGCCACGTCCTAACCCATGCAGAATACAACACAGAAGATTGGAAAAAAGACCCCTGGTACATCTAGTACTAAGAGTTATATAGAATTAATTAATGCTTTTACTCCACGAAGAATTGATTCAGAAGAATACTTGAATGCTACCCAAGAAGTAATCGATTCTTTGTTAGATCGCGGTAATTTAACACCAGATGAACGAGACTACCTCCATCTTTTAGGTTTATTAGTCTCAGATTATGAAGAAAGACATTATTCTCTCCCTGATATTTATGGGGTAGAGTTATTAAAAGTTCTGATAGAGGAATTCAATCTCCGACAGCAAGATATAGTACCTATCTTTAGAACTCAATCAATTGTTTCAGAAGTTTTGAGTGGTAAGCGCCAACTCACGGTCAATCATATCCAAAAACTAGCTGAATTTTTCCACATTTCTCCTGCTGCTTTTTTAAAGCAAGGGTAATCTATTGGTGGGCATTGCTCAGAATTCTCTGTGTGCTTGAGTTACAAGTTTTTGGTCGGCAATGCCCACCCTACGGTTATTAAGGAACCTCTCCCTCTCTCCTAGAGCGCCGATTCAGTAGAAGTATTTGACAAAAAAAGCAAAATATGTATTCTGTAGGGGCGAAGCATTCGGGGAGTAATTTATGGCGATCGCCCAAGAATTTTTATCCGAATGCTTCGCCCTAACCGAGTGCTTTATAGGTCTGCACAGGATGTCGTCTTTGTCAATACCGATTAATGAACCGACGCTCTAGGAGCATCATCACCAATAGGTTTTGACCACACCTGTATCAATCGGGAGTATAGGCAGGAAACAAATCCCGGGGAAAATCTTCCGCATCAAGGCAAGTCTCCATTGCTTTTGCAGGGGACATATCATTAATTTTGCCGCTTAAACCAACGACACATTTAGAATGGCGCTTGGGCAAAAGACTGCGGCGACAGCTATCTAGAGCCAAGACAGTACTAGATTCTAGCGTTTCAGTGGTAACTTCCGACGTATATCTTCCAGTGGTGAAATAAGGCCGCACTGTATCCCTATGGATGTCTACCACACAGTTAGCTAAATCTTTTGGACGTCTCACTCTAAAGCATGCCTTGAGAGCATCTTCGGCAGGTACTAGCGTATCCTTGTTAATTTTGCGAACGCAGGAGGATAATTCCGTTGGTTTGAGAGCATCTGCACAAGCAGTGCCGACTTGATCTCCAGGAACACCACTATTGTTGAGTTCTCTGACACAATCAGAGAACTGATTCCCAGCAGCGGGATGGTTGGGAATTATCATTACCAATACACCCGCTGGCAGGAAAGCAATCGCTGTTAAACGAATCATGCGACTCAGAAAGCTTTGCATGATGGTCATTCGATTTTGGATTTTGGATTTTGGCTCTTGGATTAATCCCATCTCACTTATCAGTGAACAGTAAACACTATATCAGGTTATAGTACTCTCTAATAACTGATAACTCTCCAGAAACTTAAATTTAATATTCTGGAACAGTTGGGTCAATTTCCCGACTCCAAGCGATAATCCCTCCTTTGAGGTTCGTCCCTTCAATCCCTGCTTCTTTGAGGATAGCCAGAGCCTTGGCAGAACGTCCACCCATTTTACAGTGGGCGATCAAGCGATGACCATTGACTATTTGTTTGATTTTTTCAACTCCTGAACCTTGTTCAATCTCTGGCAATGGCACCAGTACTGATCCCGGAATCTTGGCAATTTCATACTCGTTGGTATTGCGAACATCCACCAGCACATAGCCATCCTTATCGCTATCGAGCAGTTCCTTCAACTCCTGCACTGTCATCTCTGGTATTTCCATCTTCTGTTTTGCCTCCTCTGCTTTTGCTTGGGGAATTCCACAGAATTGTTCGTAGTCGATTAATTTCTCAATTACAGGTCGCTCTGGATTCCGTCGCAGCTTCAATTCCCGGAACTTCATATCTAGGGCATTGTACAGCAGTAACCGTCCACTGAGGGTATTTTCTGCCCCAAGAATGATTTTGATGGTTTCCGTGGCCTGAATTGAGCCGATAATGCCACAGAGAACGCCCAATACACCCCCTTCAGCACAGGAGGGAACCATTCCCGGCGGTGGGGGTTCAGGGAACAAGTCACGATAGTTGGGACCATCTTGGTAGTTAAATACTGTTGCCTGGCCTTCAAAGCGGAAAATAGAGCCGTATACATTGGGCTTATTCAGCAATACGCAGGCATCGTTGCTGAGATAGCGGGTGGGGAAGTTATCGGTGCCATCTACTACCACATCGTAAGGCTTGAGGATATCAAGGGCATTCTCAGAGGTGAGGCGGGCTTCATACAAGTCTACCTGACAATAGGGATTTATCTCTAAGATGCGGTTTTTAGCTGAGTGTATTTTGGGCTTGTCTACCCAAGATGTGCCGTGGATTATTTGACGCTGGAGATTGGAACTATCGACTACATCGAAGTCTACAATACCAATGCGTCCAATCCCGGCTGCGGCTAAATACAAGAGCAAGGGAGAACCTAGTCCACCAGTGCCAATACAGACGACACTAGCAGCTTTGAGGCGTTTTTGCCCTTCTAGCCCCACTTCTGGCAAGATAATGTGGCGAGAGTAGCGTTGGTATTCTTCTTTGGTTAGTTCAATTTCATCCAAGTTGGGATTTAGCATGGCTGTTGCATCAGGGTGATATTGATTTTAGATGGCTCGAGGAAATGTATTGTAGTCTTTAGAGCTCAGTTTTTGGGCACTTTCGATTCAATTGTTAAGATTTCTTCTGGTTGAAATTGGTGGTCATCGTCAAGAGTCCAGCTAAGGATATCGCTCCCACGTCCCTGGAGAACAGAAACAATGATATATGAATATTGCTGCCAAGCGATCGCCCTGTCAAATTCAGAAGGAATCGCTGGGCAATCGGGGTGGGAGTGATAGATACCGATTATAGCAAGATTGCGATCGCGTGCTTCTTTTTGGGCATTGAGCATTACTTCTGGAGCGATGCTGAAGCGATTGCGTTTACTTGATTCTCCCACTGCTGAACCCTCAATCTCTTGAAAAGACTCAGCCGCATCTGCATTCCAGCTATTTTCTGTTTGCCAGACTTGTGTGAGAGTTTTGTCGCGATCGCTGATTTTGCCTAGCAGCAAGCCACAACATTCTTCAGGATAGAGGCTTTCTGCGTGATTGCGCATCATGTTCAGATGTTCTGGGCGAACTTTAATCAATTTTTCCAATCCCTAATCCTAACGGCATTTCCAGAAGGCGATCGCATTCAGGTAGCGAAACTTTTCAAGCACGCTCTTAGTCAGAAATATGTTGGCTTTTACTTGGGTTTTAGTCTATTTCCCTTGCCCTACTTTGAACTTACCAACAGACGCTTGCAATTGCTGCGCAATCTCTACCGTTTGTTTCAGAGAACTAGAAACTTTGCCAGAGGAATCGGACGTGCGTTCAGATACCTGGGCAATATCTTCCATCAACTTCCTCACCACTTGAGATGTCTCGACCTGAGATATCGTAGCACTGGAAATGGACTGGAATAACTGGTCAATCTGGCGAGTACTTTCGAGCCTCTGCTCCAAACTCTGCTTTGTCTCTTCCACCAGGCTCGTTCCTTCCACCACCTGCGCAGTCCCGACTTCCATCGCTTGAACCACTTCACTGGTTCCCAGTTGAATGGAGGCCACAATCTGTTCAATTTCTTTCGTCGCTGCCGCTGACTGCTCTGCCAATTCCCCCACTTCTTCAGCCACCACGGCAAAACCTTGACCTTCTTCCCCCGCATGAGCCGCTTCAATAGAGGCGTTGATTGCTAACAAGTTGGTTTTCAAGGCAATTTGGTTAATCAGTGAAATCACCTGGGAAATCTGTTGGGAAGATTCCCCCAGCCGCTTCACCTTCTTGGCTGTTGAAGCCACCGTTTCTCGCAACTGCAAGATACTTTGCACAGTGCGGTCCATAGCTGTCCCTCCCGCCTGGGCGGTAGCGGAAGCTCTCTGAGCCACTTCTGCGGCAGCTTGAGCGTTATCGGCTACCTCTTGAATTGATCGGGTCATTTCCTCGACTGAATTAAGGGTCTGGCTAATCTGCGTCGCTTGTTTGATTGCCTCATCTGCTAGTAGGCGAATCGCACCTTCGTTTTCTCCCACTGAACTGTTGACCTGAGAAGCAGCTTGTTTGACCTGGATGACAATCTCTCGCAGATTTTCAATGATAGCATTGAAAAAGTCAGCCACAATGCCGATTTCACCAGCGGTAATATCGGCTCGCACCGTCAGGTCTCCACTGGATGCTCCTTCCACATCATTTAGTAATTCGGACAACTCACCCTGAAGCGCTTCCTTTTGTTCCCGTTGTCGTTGAGCTTCGCCTTGCTTCTCCTCTAGAAGACCAAACGCGCTTAAAGCCAGTCCCAGTTGATTGGCAATTTGCATCAGGAAATCTATCTCAGACTGCTGCCAGTCATGAGTCTGATCGCAGTGGTGAGCAATCAGCAAGCCATATAACTCTTCACCTTGTAGAATTGGCGTGACCAGATTGGACTTGATTTGCAATCTTTCCATTAACTGCAGGTGTTCAGGGTGGAAGTCAGCGTCGGCGACGTTACGAGTTGCCACTACCCGACCGTTTTTGTAGGCTCAGTAGATCACAAACTATTCTAGAAACTTTATGGAATAGGCTTTTCAGCTGCTCCCCCTTATTTCTGAGAAAACCGACTGTATCAGCTTTGGGGGCGATCGCGGTCAAAACTAACGCTCTCCATCTAATGATTAACCCGTCGATCTTGTCGGCTGAAAACCGCATTATTTCGTGACTTTGTGATCTACTGAGGCTGACAGCAGTTCGTTCTCAATGCAAGGGTCTTCGATTTTGTCCCCCAGAGTACTAGGCCATTCATTCAGCACTGCTTCTGCAGCGATGTAGCCTCTTCCATCTGGGTAGAATCTATAAATAACCATCCGAGAAGCCGACATTGTGGCGCGAACTTCACTCAAGAGATTGTTTAAAGCCGACTCAAGCTCACCAGAGGAGCGAGCGCGAGCAATTTCTGCCAATAACTGTGTCCGGTTAGTTTCTGCTGCTTGTTTACTTAGTAGGGCTTTGACCTGTACTATTAGATTATTAAAGCTTTGAGCCAGGGTTTGAGTTTCACTAGTCCCGCTCTTTTGGGCAAAGACGTTCAGATTACCTGAAGCTACCTCCTCGGCTGTGCTGGCTAAATTCCCCAGAGGAGTAGACAGTTGGCGAGCTAACAACAGAATAATCCCTACTGCAACTACTCCCAAAACTAAGGCAGTCAGGGCAAAAACTACAATTAACTCCTTCCCAGCAGCTCGAATTTCCGAGAGATCCATCGAAGCAACTGCTACCCAATCTGTTCCAGGAACTGTGGCGATGGTATAATACCTGTCTTGATAAATGAGCGAAACTGTCATTGCCTGGTTTTCAGTATCATGAGTAAACGGAGCGATCGCGACTTTCCTAAGTGAGTATTGGGTCTTCAAATCACTCATTGCTTGCTCGAAATTGAGCGCTGGGTCTTGAATTGCCTTGATTAGAGACGCTGCAATTTGCAAAATCGCTTCACCGCCGACAACGTCCCCCATATTACTAGCACCTTGAGCCGTGATAGTAGCGATCGCGCGATCCGTGTTAGCGTCCAGAAGCTGCACCTGTTGGGAACCTGTGATGCCGCTATACTCGGAATAGGTTGCCAGTATATTGAATTGGCTCGAAGGCAAGACAGATTTAATGACGCCAAGAAATTCCCCCGAGTCCGGATCTGTGATTGCCTGAATCAGGTCAACACTAAAGGTATTAGCCGATTGATCGAAGTCAGGAGGAGCGGTCTACTGATCGTCACTTTTGCCCTTTTGCCACCATTCTTCATCCCTCTGAACAAAGTCCGAGGTGGGGTTACTATAAGCAATGTTGAACCCATTTCGCTCGGTGAAAAATAACTCAGCAATCCCTAAAGTCTTTGCGGTTGTTCTTAAATAATCATTGAGGAATTGATTGGGTTCGAGTAGCTTCGTGGCAGCAAAACGCTTTTCGAGCTCAGCAATCGGCAGTTGGTTGAGTTTGGCTGTTTCTGCCTCTTGGCTACCGACACGAGCAGCGTTAATCACTAAGCGATTACTGGCTACCATTTTTGTAATTTTCAATCCATTTTCCAGCACATCTCTGGCTGCTTCGCCCGCAAGTAGAGCCTGATCCTGCAACTGCAGTTTAACTTGAGTTTCGGAGCTTTGGTGGATAATTTGGTAACCCACAGCACTAGCAATAGCCAGCGGAATCAGCACTACTGGTAGAATTGTTATCAACAACTGATGGCGAAGAGGAACCCCTCGCTGCTTTAGCCCGGACTGAAGGCTAGAAGGAGAACTTGCTTGTTTTTTCCTAGCAGCATCTCTGATTTGGAGAAAGCCAGCCTGGGCGCTCCTCGGACGTTTACCAGAAATAGCTGCCTTTTTTTTAGTCATAAAGCAAGAACCTCCATTGAAACTGAATTAAACAAAGAGTTATCGTTGACGAAGAGCGTGAAATAGCTAATTTATTATTGGTTTATTTCCAGTTATAGCAATAACCAGGGGAATTTATTTTAGCCAATCAGCACATTTTTTCAGCTCCCTACTCAATTGGGGTAAAATTCAAGCAATGCAGGTTTTTTGGCGATTGCGTTCACCGAAGTTGCGCTCCTTGGCGATCGCTTAATTTGTGAGAAATGCGGGTATATGATGTCCTTGTAGAGGTAGCATCGAAATAGAACAAAGTCTCTGAGTCTTTATGAATATAGATATACCAACTGATTTTTCTACCTATGCCCAGTGGTCAGGATACCTGACCTTAGTCTGCCTCGTACTTACTGTCGTAGGTTTCATCTTCGGGTGGGGCATCCGGTTTCGCTTAGTTGGCATTACCGGTTTTATAGCTGTTCTTACAATTGGTTTATTCGGTCTCGGAGTAGGATTGTTGACCCAAACAGAGATTCCCGGTGCAGTCCGCTTTTCTTTGGTTTACGATAATGGTGCTAACCAAGCGGTGGTTGCAGTGCCACCCCAAGTGACCGAGTCAGAAATAGAAGCAACTCTCCGCCAAGTAGCGAATAACCTGTATTCCCCTGGGCGTTTAGGTCTAGGAGATGATAAGCTAACCATTCGGGTGCGCACGGTGCTTCATCCAGCACCGGGAGTTTCTCAGCCACTTTATCTAGGTCAAGTTAAGCGATCGCTTGTTACCCGTGAAGATGACCAAATGGAAGTGGAAGTCTTTTCAGAAAATTTTGCCCAGTTGCCAAGAGAAACATCAATTTAGTAACAGGGAATCTTAATGGGTAATTGCTCAGAGGATAACATTGAGAAAAATCAGGTGTTATGAGAAAACAAACTGCCCAATTGTCAAGTTTAACTTCAACCTCTTTAATGCCTCTAGTGGTAGCACCCACCCAGGTGCTGCGGGGTGAAAAATCCCTCTCCCAAGCTGGGGAAGCGATCGCTCGTTTGGGGAATCGACCCTTGGTGGTGGGAGGCGATCGCACCCTGTCTGTAGTTCAACCCCAAATGCAACTCCTTCTCAACCAATACCAGCTCAGTGCAACCCAGGCAACCTATAACCCAGATTGCTCTGAAACCTCCCTAGAATCCCTCAGAGCAGCCGTGAAAGAACATCAAGCCGATTTCATTATCGGCGTTGGCGGCGGGAAAGCCCTAGACACTGCCAAATTGCTTGCCCATCAGTGCCAGCTACCCGTTGTCACCATTCCCACCTCCCCAGCCACCTGTGCTGCCTGGACAGCCCTTTCCAATATTTACTCCAATCAGGGAGCCTTTCAATATGATGTCCCCTTGAATTGCTGTCCTGACTTGCTAGTACTCGATTACGACTTGATTCAAACCGCACCCCAGCGGACGCTGATTGCCGGAATTGGGGATGCGATCGCCAAGTGGTATGAAGCCTCAGTAAGTAGTGGCAGTTCCACTGCCACCCTAACTATTGCCGCCGTACAACAGGCAAGAATTCTGCGGGACATCCTGTTTCAAAAGTCAGCCGCCGCCCTTCAAGCACCAGGAGGTGAAGATTGGCGGGAAGTAGTCGATGCTACTGTCTTGTTAGCTGGGGTAATTGGGGGTTTAGGCGGAGCAAATTGCCGCACTGTTGCTGCCCATGCAGTTCACAATGGCTTGACACACATCCCGGCGGCTCACGATGCTTTACATGGGGAAAAAGTAGCCTATGGCATTCTGGTGCAACTGCGTTTAGAAGAAATGGTGCAGGGCAACCAACTTGCAGCCTCAGCACGGCAACAATTATTAAAGTTCTACGCTGAGATTAGCTTGCCCCAAACCCTAGAAGATTTAGGACTCAAAGATGTTACTTTGGCAGAACTGCGTCAAGCTGCGGAAATCGCCTGTAATCCCAATTCTAACATCCATCGACTTCCTTTCCCAATCTTCCCAGAACAGTTAATGGCAGCAATGGTTTCCACTACAATCCTGGTTGAAGGAAACACGGATTTTTCTCTAGTAAAATCTGTTTCTTAAGAATTCCCTATCTGTGAAAATCCGCGTCATCCGCGTCATCCGTGTTCCATTCTTATATGCTGTAAGTAAATACCAATCTACCTAAGTCCTCCGACGCCGAGTCTGAAACCACATAGAAATGCCTGTAATTGCCAGAGTTAACAAGCCAAAGGCATTGAGGAAGGGATAAATTATCCCCAGGTTGATATGACCAAACTTTCCTTTGTGCAGTTGTGACGCTCCTACGCTCCCCTAACGGGTGAGCGTAGGCTTCTGGCATTCATAAAGAACTACCAGAGCTTCCTTCTTGGTACTATTAGTAGTTGAAATCGTAACTACAGGATTCCCTTTACGGCGTTTTATAGTGGGGAACACGTCCAGCCCCACTCGCTTAACATTTATTGCTGCGTTAATGTCGCGATCAACCCAAAGCTGTAATTGGTTATCGAACCATTCTCTTATGCTGCAATCGGTAAACACAAATTCATCTCGATAGCACAACAATTGAGATGTATAACTCGGTTTAACCCTCACTGTTACTGCTCCAGCTTTTGAGGCTATGTAGTCCAGTACAGCAAAGAATTGCCCGAATGCGGCATCTAGCCATGATTTATTTAGACCCGACTTGGCAGATTGTCCATTAGGTAGATAGTTCCCGTTCTCATCTTTCTTGGGTTTATTCCTCTTGGTTAGTCCTCTTAGATTGAGGTCTTCGACAAAAAAGACTTTTTTATTAGTTTTGACTAAGGCGTGGGCTGTTTTGTAGGCGTGATCCTTCCTGGCTCTGGCTATACGCTGATGCTCTCTCCCTTCCCTTTTTGCCAACTTCCGCCGGGCTTTAGACCCGCGCTTTCTGGCAGACTTTCGACGAGATGTTTTAGCCAATCTACTTTGCGACTTACGAAAAGATTTTAATGCTGGCAGCTTAGTACCTTCAGATGTCGCAAGGTAGTTCTCCTCGTATAGAACTGCATCTAGACCCATCGAATTATCCCAACTGGGAACAACCTCCTCTGGGCTGAATATCGGTACGGTAGGTACTTCTAGTGCTAAGGTCGCGTACCATCCATCAGTTTTTTTCGTTAGTAATATGTTCTTTAAAGTGAATCCACAAGGAAGTGGGCGGTGTAACCGTATCTTCAGCCAACCCTTGAGTT